>JANLYZ010000087.1:0-13916 GCA_031365905.1 Chloracidobacterium sp.
AGCGTCCGCGACAGCCTCAGTTCGTACACTAACCAGTGCGGAAGCGACCTATGCCGCTACCGCCGGCAATGGCGCCTATGGCACGCTGGCTCTGCTTACTGGCCAGGGCCTCATTGACAGCGTTCTCGCGGGTGCTGGCACAACCCCGAAGAGCGGTTACCTCTTTAACGCTACGCCAAGCGGCGCCGGCACGGCCGCGTCACCGTATGCGTATGTGACTGGATCCGCTCCTGCTCAGTACTCGGGCGTGACCGCCACCGGTACGCGGAAGTTCTGCTCCGACGCCACTGGTGTTATCAATGCTCTAGCAGCGGCAGATTCGACACCTGCCTCTGCAAGCTGCACTGGTACTCCGATCGGAAACAACTAGGCAACCTCATCACCTCGACTCAAAAGCACAGCGGGGACGATAAATCGCCCTCGCTGTGTTTGAGTCTTACGGGGTCTCTAGTTCTCGCGACGGCAGAAAGCAGAGAGGCCCGCTACGCAACAGAAAGGTAAGCAAGATGAAAACCAATACACACCAAAAGGGTTTCTCATTGATAGAACTCCTCATCGTCGTTGCGATCATTGGCATCATCGCCGCTATCGCAATCCCCAATCTGTTGGCTTCTCGACGCGCAGCCAATGAATCTTCAGCGATAGCTTCCATTCGCACCATGACTAGTGCGGAAGCAACCTATGCTGCCACAGCCGGCCAAGGCGCCTACGGCTCGTTGGCCCTGCTTCAGGGTCAGGGCCTCATTGACAGCGTGCTCGCGGGCGCTGACGTCACCCCGAAGAGCGGCTATCTCTTTAACGCCACGCCAAGCGGCGCCGGCACAGCCGCGTCGCCGTTTGCGTATGTCACTGGATCCGCTCCGGCTCAGTACACGGGCGTCACCGCCACTGGCACTCGGAAGTTCTGTTCCGACAGTTCTGGCGTGATCAACGCTGTGGCTGCGGCAGACTCGACTCCAGCCTCAGCAAGCTGTGCTGGTACTCCGATTGGCAACAACTAGGCAATCCTCAACCTCAAGGCCCGGCGCGGTTGCTCAAATCACCGCGCCGGCCTTTACCACCGCGCCCCCACCGACCACGCGTCCCTTCAACTTCGCCGAATTCCTGGCAGTATGAGAATTTCCCATGAAATCTTATCCCAGCGTTTGAGAGGAAGAGTCGGAACGACTCAAAGGAAGCAGATGATAAATAAGAACGTGCGGAACGGTTTCTCGTTGATTGAACTGCTGATCGTGGTTGCGATCATTGGCATCATCGCTGCGATCGCCATACCTAATCTGTTAGCTTCCAGACGCGCGGCCAATGAAGCTTCGGCGGTGTCTTCCCTGCGCACCCTTCATAGTTGCGAAGCGACCTATCAAGCATCCCTGGGACTTGGCGAATACGGAGATTTGTCCGACCTAAGGATTCAGACACTGACGGACCAGGTTCTTGGTTCAGGGGTCAAAAGTGGTTACGCTTTTACAGTGAACATAACTACTCCGGGCACGCGACCGGCCCAGTATTACGCTTTTGCACTTCCCACAAATATGTCTGGAGTTGCCAAGACCGGGACTCGCAGGTTTGCCGCTTCGGATGACGGCGTGTTGCGCGGCGACTCAAATCTCACGGCGCCCGCGGATGAAGCTGCGGTGCGATCAATGCCGCCTGTTAACAATTAGTCTCACTAGAAGCGCGCCCGCTTTTCCTTGTGCCCCGAGTTCTGCAAAGAATTCGGGGCCGCTTCATTTTGCGGTCTGCTACCAGCCAGAGGCTGCGGAAATTTATTTCCCGCGATCCGGCTGACCTGCGATAAAGTATCAAGCGCTCAAACAAGGGCAGCCGATAACAACTCTGAACCGTTGTGGACACTACCGAAACGACAAATCTCATCGACGCGTTTAAGACTACCCGCCGGGGAAGGATTGGAAGAGTCTCGGCCATCGCCAGTAACGCTTTTCGCGAAGCCTTGCGTGATCGCGTGCTCTACAACCTCGTCCTTTTTGTCCTGTTGCTAACCGTCGCCGCCATTTATTTGGGAGATCTCTCAGACGGCCAGGAACGAAAGATCATCGTTGACCTCGGTCTCAGCGCGATGCTGCTGTTTGGTGTTTTTATCTCGATCTTCGTTGGCGTTGGTCTCGTTTACAAGGAGATTGAGCGACGAACCGTCTATGCGATCTTCGCCAAGCCGGTCGGCCGCGGTGAGTTTCTGCTGGGAAAGTATCTGGGACTCTGTCTGACGCTGCTGGTTAACGTCGCCGTCATGGGCACTGGCGTTTCGCTCGCTCTGATCTATGTTAGTCGGGGGTTAGACCCACTCGCGTTAAAGATTTGGCCGGCGGTTTCACTTATCTATTGCGAGCTGGCAATTCTTACCAGCGTTGCGCTGCTCTTTTCTTCGTTCTCTTCACCGGCGCTTTCTGCCCTGTTTACTTTCTTCGTCTTTATAATTGGCCACTTCAGCGAAACCCTGAAGAGCCTGTCCGTCTCCATAAACAGCACTAGCGCGCGCTGGATTTTTGCCGGCACCTATTATCTTTTTCCAAACCTGACAAACTACAGCTACATAACGCCTGCCGGTCACGGTCAGATACCCGGGCTTGTGACCGTCACCGCCGCCATTCTTTATGCGGTGATTTACATTGGCGTGATTCTCTCGGCGGCTACACTCATTTTTAGACGCAGGAATTTTAAGTGAAAAGCGACTGCCTTACCTGTTGCTGAACATAGCTGGCTATGATGAAAGACGATCGCCGATTCACGCTTGCCACCGTTTGTCTCATCGTTTTGGGCATGACCGGCGTTGTTCTTTTATCACGCTGGATCGATCAGCGCCGGCCGGTCCTTGATGCGAGCGCCGAGGAGCAGTTATACGTCAACGCCGAAACCGCGAAGCGAGTTAGCCTCGGATTTAATGGTTTGATTGCTGACTGGTACTGGCTGCGATCTCTGCAATACGTCGGGCACAAGATCATCGATTCCCGCACGCCAGTCCAGTTGGATAATCTTGGCCCTCTGAATCTAAAGCTGCTGGCTCCGTTACTGGAAACTTCTACGACGCTTGACCCGCAATTCCTGGCGCCATACGAATACGCCGCTGTCGTTCTCCCAGCGATTGATAAGACAGAGGCGGTGCGAATCACCCGCAAAGGCATCACCGCGAATCCGCAGGTGTGGAAGCTCTATCATGGTTTGGGCTTCATCTATTGGGAGCAGCGAGATTTTCAAGCTGCGAGCGAGATTTATGGCGAGGGCGCCGCTATTCCCGGAGCGCCACCATGGATGAGAGCGATGCACGCGCAGTTGGCAGCCCAGGGTGGCAGCCGGAACACTGCGCTGGAGATTTACCTGCGATTTTATCAGGAGTCGGGTGACCCAAGCCTGAAGGAGATGGCGAGAAGGCGAATCCTCCAAATTCAATCGCTCAATGAAAGAGATGTGATCCGGCACATACTCTCGGAGTATTCGACGCACGCCGGGCGGTGCGCCGCTTCCTGGCCGGAAGTTTCTGACGCGCTCGGTAAAGCTCATTTGCGAATTGCTGCCGACGCACCAATTGATCCTGAGGGTGCGCCTTATCAATTAACGAAATCAGGGTGTGACGTCGAGCTAGGTCCGGATTCCAAGGTGCTGCAAGACCGAACGTGAGTTTTCAAGAATCGTAAACGTTCTGCGCTTATTCTCAAACCGCGCAAGAATGTTCGATTCACCATAACTGCCAGATGAAAAAAACCAGCTCCAGGAAGACATCGAAGCAAGCGCCGCCGTCGCCACCCAATCACGTTGATTTCACTTCGTCGAACAAATTTCTTTCTGAGGGTCGCGCACTCTTTCTGACAATCTCCGCCACTGTTCTGGTTTATGCTAACTCGCTCAGCGGCTCCTTCTTGTTCGACGACACCAAACAGATCGTTGGCAATCCATCGCTCAAGTCGTGGGGCAGCGTCATCAGCGCGTTCACGAGCGATGTGTGGGCCTTCCAACGCCAGACGCTGACAGGAGATGTGCCACCGCCTTACTATCGACCGCTCTTCACAGTTTATTTGACAGTTAACTATAAGTTGTTCGGCTTGTGGGAACCGGGTTGGCACCTGATGAACTTGCTGGTGCACACGCTGGCGACCGTGTTCGTTTACTACCTACTGCGCCGCCTGTCGCGCGATAACGCGATTCCCTTGCTGGCAGCGCTGCTCTTCGGTCTTCATCCGGCGCACGTCGAATCAGTCTCCTGGATCAGTGGAATTCCTGACCCGCTGGCCGCACTTTTCTACGTGCCCAGCCTGATCTGGTATGTGCGTTATCGAGAAGAAGGCGATCGCAAATGGCTGCTGGCATCGGTCTCCGCTTTTACGCTGGCGGTGCTTTGTAAAGAAACGCCAATTGTCCTGCCGCTGGTCCTGGGCGCCTGGGAATTAGCACGAAGCGAAGGTGAAATAGGTTTGCTAAATCGTGCAAAAGCACTCATTCCACGACTGACACCCTATGCGATTGTTGCCATCGCTTATTTGATCGCGCGTTTTTCAGTGCTGGGCCGCATCAGTTGGAAACATCCATTCATGGCGCAGGTTCCTGACTCGGCGATCTGGATGACTGTGCCCTATGTGTTTGTAAATTACCTGAGCCACCTGATCGCTCCCTTCCACCTGAGTTTGATTTACGGCACGTCGTTCATTACCAGCGCCGCTGATATGAGATTTCTTTTGCCCGTCGCGCTCCTGCTTGGCCTCGCGTATGTTCTTTGGATTTATCGCCAGAAGTTGAGCGCGCAAGTGTGGGTCGCGCTTGCTTTGATCGTCGCGCCGATTCTGCCGGTGCTAAACCTAAAAGTTTTTCACTACGAATACATCATTCAGGATCGTTATCTCTATTTGCCCTCCATCGGATTTTGTTACCTCGCCGCGATTGTCATAATGCGAGTGGCGCGCAACCGCACGGCGCTCGTACTGTCGATCAGCGCCGCCGTACTGGTCGCCTTCGGTGCCAGCACGATATTGCAGAACCGCATCTGGCACGACGCCGTAGCGCTCTGGCAACGGGCAACTGACTACTCACCCAATTCCTGGTCCAGTCATTACAATCTGGGGTTGGCATACCTCGGTCTCAAGCAGTTTGGGCCGGCGCAGGCTGAACTGGCTGAGGCAAAGCGGCTGGACGCGAAGCGGGCAAACGTATACAACAACCTGGCTCTGGCTCAGGCGGGCCTGGGTCACGCCGATGAAGCCATCGCCAACTTGAAAGCGGCACTCAGTCTCGACCCACGCTTGCTCGAGGCGCATAACAATCTCGGCGCTCTGCTTTTTGATAAGGGAGACTACGCCGCCGCAAAACTCGAATTCGCTCGCGTACTGGAAAGCGATCCGTCGTCAAACTCCGCGTGGTTTAATATGGCCCGGACCCTGGCAGCGATGGGAGATCACCTTGCCGCCATTCGCGAATACGAAGCGTTACTCGCGAAAGAGCCAAACGACATCGCGGCGCGCTATCAACTCGGGTTGAGCTATGCAGCGGCTGGTCGACGGAGCGAGGCCTTGACCGAGTTGGGTCGCGCCCTGTCTGTCGATCGCGACGTCAATCGTGCAGCCGAGATGCGAAAGAAGGTCGAACAGATTCAGGCGCAGTAGTCTATGCAGTTCCCATCGATATGAGAGACGAGCCCGAGCAATCAAAAACGCTAGAGTGGCGTTGGGGTTTACTGGCCGCCTTCGGCATGATGCTGCTTGCGTTGTGGCCGCAGCTGAACATGTGGATCGCGCGCGGCCACAATTGGCAAGGATCTTACGTTGCTGTACAAGGCGACGAAGTCGCATATTCGGCCTACATCAACGCTTTGATTGACGGTCGGCCTCGACGCAACGACCCTTATTCAGGACGTGACGACACGCCTACACAACCCCGGCCAGAATCACTTTTTTCTGTTCAATTTTTCCCGGCGTACGTCGTAGCGTTACCGGCGCGCTTACTTGGAATCTCTGCGTCAACTGCTTTCATAATTTTGATCGCGGTATCGGCCATCACTTCCGCGCTGGCCGTTTTCTGGTCGCTCGCGACTGTAACCGGCAACAGCAAACTGGCTGCAACCGGAGCGCTGGTAGTCCTTTGCCTGGGCACACTCGTAGCTTCTCAAGGCGAAGCGCGCGTATTGCTCGGTTTGCCAATAATCTTTGACGACTATTTTCCCTTCCTTCGCCGCTATCAGCCGTCAGTCACATTTCCACTTTTATTCTTGATGTTTGGGTCCGTGTGGCACGCCCTAAAAGGTGGTTCCCGCCGGGCAAGCGTGATGTGGTCGATAGTTGCAGGCGTAATCGTTGCCACGCTTATTTTTTCTTACTTCTACTTATGGACCGCCGTGGCGGCGTGGCTGGCATGCCTCTGTATCGTTTGGTTAGTGACTCGTCATGCAGACTGGCTGCGAATCGTATCAGTATTTGGCATCATTGGAACCTTCGCTGCCGCAGCGCTGGTGCCCTACGCAATACTCCTGTCTCACCGGGCGAACGAAACTGATTCATCGATACTAATGATCTATTCGCATGCCCCCGATTTGCTGCGCGTGCCCGAGTTGTTGAGCCTGGTGGTGCTCGCGATCCTGGCGCTGCAAACCTGGCGCGGAAGGTTGGAATGGAGAGCGGCTAACGTTCTCTTCACGGCGTCGCTGGCCTTGACCTCGGTCGCAGTGTTCAATCAGCAGGTCTTAACCGGACGATCGCTTCAGCCACTGCACTACGAAATATTTGTCGCCAACTATCTGGCGCTCACGGCCGTGGTTTTGACTGCCACGATCCTGATCGCGTCTCTGGAACCCCGGCGCGAAATCACCGGAAAGATTCTTGCCTATATTGCTCTAGCAGTTTTTGGTTGGGGAGTAGTGGAAGCAACCGCGGCAACGAACCGGAATGTCAGTCAGGCGCGTCTGCGTGACGACGCAATGCCCGTACTTAAATGGCTGGTACAGGATGCGATGCGGAATGGTTCAGGCGGCCCTAATTCCGATCCACAAAATCCTCGCGCAGTGGTATTCGCTTCGCCTTTGGCGATAGCTGACACGCTGCCTACCGGCTCGCCGCAGGCCCAACTCTACATCGGACGGCTTGCTTACTACGGTGGTTCGAATGCCTCCGAAACTCGAGAGCGCTTCTATCAATACTTATATTATTCCGGTACAACTGAACAGGAGTTGACGCAGGCCATCCTGGAAGGCCGGTTCTCAATTGTTGCGTCGCTGTTTGGGATTGAACGAATATTTCCCGGACTGGCGACCAAACAGGCTCCGATTACGCTTGCAGAAGTGAAAACGGAAGTGAAGAAATATTCCGACTACGTCAACTTGTTTACGCGAGAACGTGCCGCACACCCAACTCTGTCATACGTTGTTGTGCCCAGCGAGGTCGCGTCCAATCTGACAAACCTTGACCGCTGGTATGAGCGCGGGCCCGGAGAACTGGCGGGATCGTTTACGATCTATCGCGTGAAACTTAAACCATAGAATGGGTTGGAGCTTTTAGAAACTGGAAGCTTATGCCTGTAGTCGAAATAGAAAATTTGGTTAAGGATTACGAAGTCGGGTTCGCTCGCAAACGTAAGGTGCGCGCGCTTGACGCGCTTTCGCTGACAGTCAATCAGGGTGAAATATTTGGATTCCTTGGCGCGAACGGCGCCGGCAAAACAACTACATTAAAGCTTCTGATGCGGCTCATCTTCCCCACGGCAGGCAGTGCGCGAATTCTGGGTCACGACATTGCCGACATCTCGATGCATAGTCGAATCGGCTACCTTCCGGAGAACCCTTACTTCTACGACTACCTGACGGCGCTCGAGTTTCTAAACTTCTGCGGGCAGATCTTCGGCCTTGCGAAAGTCGCACGGAACAACCGTTCGAAGGAATTGCTGTCGCGCGTCAGGTTGGACGAAAGCAGGTGGAACACGCAGTTAAGAAAGTTTTCCAAGGGAATGTTGCAGCGCGTCGGTTTGGCTCAGGCGCTGGTAAACGATCCGGAAGTCGTATTTCTTGATGAGCCGATGAGCGGCCTCGATCCAATTGGACGCCGAGAGGTACGCGATCTGATCGCCGCGTTGCGCCAGGAAGGCAAGACGGTCTTCATGTGCTCCCACATCCTCTCAGACATTGAAGTGCTATGTGATCGCGTCGCCATTTTGAAACACGGACGCCTCGCGCAAGTCGGATACCTCGAGGACTTGCGTCAACAAACGGCGGGCAGTAATCAAGTCGAGGTAGTGGTGAGCGGTGTGGACGAAGCTGCGCTCAAGCCTCACCTGCCAAGCGGCAGTAACTTTTTGTTGACGGCTACGCCAGCGGGATTGCGGATCGAACTAAAGGGCGAGCAGGAAGTGGATGCCGTCATAGCGGCTCTGCGAAAAACGCACGGGAAACTTGTTTCGGTGCAGCCTTTGCGGCAATCACTGGAAGAGCTGTTTCTTGAATCGGGGGGTGGACCAGACCATCTTTCCTAACCTGAGCTTACTTAAACTTGAACCCGCTGACTTCCATTTGAACGTCGGCGCGATCGTCTTTGTCAGTCATCCCGTCCAACATCACCACCACCGACATGCTCCGGTTGTTTTCTAATTCGGGCTGCCGAGTCGGAACCACCACAATTGAGCGCTGGTTCACCGGCTTTCCCTGATGGTCGACTACTATTCCCTTGATCTCCAGGCCCGAGAGCGTGCGGCCAGTGAAGTTGTGAACGATCGTTTGCAGGTTCATTACGATACCGCCAAGCGCTTGCTTCGACTGGTAAGCTTCCGGCTTGTCCAGCACGATTTTTGACGCAAACTGCTCAAACTCAGGAGAGCCTTTTCGTATGGCCCCTTCCAGCGTGGGCGGCGCTGTACCGCTGCCGATCGTGCTTAGCAGCAAATAAATAAGCGCGGCAATTCCGATCGCTGCGATTACCGCAACTACAATTATAATCGTGCGCCTGGAATCGTCTGAATCGGAAATCTGTCGCTCTGGAATGACCATGGATTGTTGCATTTGATTCTAGTGCGCGGGAAACATTTTTTGCAACGTCCGAGTGACGACGCAATCTCCCCCGACCCCCGAGTCAGATTAGACACCGCGCGCTCTCAAATGTTTCAGGTAGTCCCGAACAGAGAATAGCAATCAAGAGTTTCTGCCCAGCAGGCTGTTGACCAGTTCCTCGAGCTCGGGATAATGAACCGGTTTGGTGACGTAAGCATCGCATCCAGCATCGAGCGCCAGGTTGTGAAAATCAGTCGTGTCGTGCGCCGACACCACTACGATTGGGACCTTGCTTAGTTCCGGCATGCTGCGAATGCGGCGCGTGGCGGCGATGCCATCGATGTATGGCAGACTCAAATCCATCAGTATGATCTCGGGCCGCACCTCGTACGCCAAGTCGATTGCTTGCCTCCCATTCAGAGCTTCGACCACGCGAAAGCCGCTCATCTCCAGCAACCTTCTCATCATCTGGCGGTTGTCTTCGGTGTCCTCAACTAGGAGAACTGTCGCGACACCATCCTTGCGCTCCACGGAACGAGTCCCTTCTTCTAAAGCTAATTCTTCAAGCAAATTCAAAGTTGTAACCACTTCCATCAACAAGAACGCGCTGTATCACTAGAATACGCAAGCCTTTCTTGCTAAGATTGCGCACCGAAAGACGACATAACGAGTCCCCCTGTCGGGTTTAATCAGTACACTTCGCTGGCGCTTTCGAGCTTGGCCTGACAACAGTTGAGTAATTACCCCGAAGCCAGATGAAGCCACTTCTGTCAAAATCCGAAGATAACGACGCCCTGCGAGCACTTGGACAAGCTTCCGTCCAGATAGTTCACGATCTCAAAAATCAACTTAACGGTCTCAAACTCTATGCCACGTTTCTGCGGAAGCGTTTGGAGAAGAGCGAGCGGCCCGCAGACGAGTTGGAAACAATTAACAAGCTGATTGCCGGCATTGATCGAACGGCGAGAGACGTTTCACTGATTGTGGAATTTGGTCGGCCAGTCGAACTGAAGAAACAGGCCGGAACAGATCTGGAAAAGATCATGCGAGGCGTCGCTGCCAGCTTGAATGCAGAAAATCTGAGTGTGCGCCCACCGGTAACCGGCGGACTTTCTGGTGCGCTTGTCGTAGACGCTGAACCCGGTCCGCTGATCGGTGAGTTTGATCCGGTGCTCTTGAGCGAGGCACTAAAGGCGATCTCAATCAGCGCCATGAAGCTATTAAAGAGCACAGCACATGAAGGTTCGTTGGCAATTCAAATGAAGGGCGAAGCAATTGAATCCCGACGCGACGGAGTGATCGAATGGAGCGTCTTTGACTCTTCCGATCACGATCCGTTTCACTCTTTTGCCGGAAGCAACGAAATACGATTATCGCTGGCCGCGAGAATCATCGAAGCGCATGGCGGTTCAGCGAATCGGCGGAATGGCGCGTTATGCGTGCGGCTGCCGCTGGTAACTTAAGTAGAAGTTTTGGACAGTGGACCTAACGGAGGGTTTCAGGGGAGGACGATAGTGGAAAACAAGGACGTGCGCATTCTGGTGATTGACGACGAACCGACGATTGCGGATTCGTTGAAGCAGAATTTTACTGAAGAAGGCTATGCGGTGGACATCGCCGCTACCGGCGCGGAAGCCATCGCGTTGTTTGATCAGGGCGGTCATCATGTGACCATCTGCGATTTACAACTGCCCGACATGGATGGCCTCGAAGTTATGCGCCACATCAAGGACGCCCGTCCGAATTCCGAAGTCATTGTCGTAACCGCTCACGGTTCGGTTGCCAAAGCCGTTGAAGCAACGAAAGGTGGCGCGTTTGATTTTGTCGACAAACCTTTCGATTTCGAAGAGCTGCAACTCCGCGTAGAAAACGCGTTGAATCATCGTGAGCTGCGCAGGGAAAACGACAACCTGCGCCGGCAGATGTCGACCCGCTCGGAATATTCCAACATCATCGGCTCGTCCAAGCCGATGCAGACAATTTATGAAACGATCGATGCGGTGGCGAAGTCGGATGCCAACGTACTCATTGTCGGCGAATCGGGGACGGGCAAGGAGTTGATCGCAAATGCGATTCACTACAAATCACTGCGCACCCGGAAGCCTTTTATCAAAGTTAACTGCGCTGCGCTGCCCAAGGAGCTGATCGAGTCGGAACTTTTTGGCCACACGAAAGGCGCGTTCACGGGCGCGCATGCAGACAAGGAAGGGTTGGTGCAGCATGCGGCGGGTGGCTCGCTGATGCTTGATGAAATCGCGGAAATGCCCGTCGAACTGCAACCGAAACTCCTGCGCGTGTTGCAGGAACGCAGTTACCGCAAGATTGGTTCTGAGAAAACTTACGCCGTGGACTTCCGGCTCATCTCCTCGACCAATCGCCCACCGGCCGACGCCATTCGCGACGGCCTGCTGCGCGATGATCTCTTCTATCGCATCTCCACGATCACGATTCACGTGCCGCCCCTGCGCGAACGAAGTGAAGACATTCAGCTTCTGACTGAACACTTCCTGCACATGTACGCGCAGAAATACGAGCGCCCGATTGACGGCGTTTCGCAGGCTGCGTATCAGCGTTTGTTCGGACACGCCTGGCCGGGAAATGTCCGTGAGTTGCAAAACGTGATCGAACGCGCGGTGTTGTTGGCCAAGGGAAGTCGAGTTGAGCCAGTTGACCTGCCATTCGACAACGGCACGCTTCCGGAAGGAGCGGCGCCGGGAACCGGTTGGGAAGTGCCGACGAACATGTCGCTCGAGGACATCGAACGGATGGTGATCGAGAAGACCCTGCAGCGCACCGGCGGTAACAAGCAGGCGGCCGCTAACCTGCTCGGCATCTATCGCCCGCGACTCTACAGCAAGATAAGGAAATACAATATTGATGTTTCGTCGCTGACGTCCGCCTGAAACCTTCAAGACATCAGGCAGAAGCCCGCCCGTCAGGGAGGGCTCTCTGGCCTCTTCTTGCATCAGTATTCCAAAGCGAGAGCCTTCCTAACGGGCGGGCTTGCCCGTAAGAGATGAAACCAATCAAGCGCGTTTCCCTAAACGAAGGCCTAAGCACCAGCCGTTTCCTAAGCATTGATGCTTTGCGCGGCATCGCCGCCTTAGGCGTGGTTTTCTTCCACGCCGTTTGGCAGAGCAGCAACGCAGTTCCCGGTAACCTCTTTCGCTGGCCCGTCAAGTCACTTCAATTTCTTAGTTCGTTTGGTTACATCGGCGTCTTTCTGTTCTTCGTCATCTCCGGTTTCTGTATCCACTTGCAATGGGCCAGGACGCGCGCGAACGGGCAGCCACCGTCAATACAGTTCGGCTCTTTCTGGCGTCGTCGCTTTCGCCGGCTCTATCCGCCTTACCTGATCGCCTTCGCCTTGTTCATGATCATGGCGGCGCTCTCGACCGGCATCAACTTGACGCACTTCTTTGTTTACGATGTCGTGATGCATCTGCTGATGCTGCATAATCTCGACCCGCACACGTGCTACAGCATCAATGGAGTTTTCTGGACGCTTGCCATTGAAGAGCAACTCTATCTCGCTTACTTCCTGCTGCTCTTCCTGCGGAGCCGTTGGGGCTGGGGGCCGACGTTGCTCATCTGCGCGGCGACACGCGTAGGCTGGTTCTTGTTTTGCCACTATGTCTGGGTAGCGACCGGAATTGGTATTCCCGTTCCCGAGGGCGCCGCTTCACATTGGTTCACGTGGGCGCTCGGCGCAATCGCCGTCGAGGCCGCGTTCGGCTTAGTTAAACTCCCAAAGTGGTGCCGCAATCTGTGGCTGGGTGCCGCAGCCATTGGGGCGGCATCGGCGACATCCCTGATTCTGCCGGTTACGCAAAAGGACACGCTGCCGCACACGCTTGCCTGGATGCTTATGCATCCGATGTGGGGACTCGGCTTCTTCATTGTGGTGAATCGCGCAGTGCAGGCTGAACAATCGTGGCGTGCGAACGCGCTCAGAAGAACGGCTGTTGGGGAGGTACTAGAAAAATCGCTTAACCGCGCCAAAATGATTCCGCGACTGGTCGCAGCAGCAGCGGGCGTTGGCGTCTTTTCCTACTCGCTATACCTGACGCACGAACTCGTCATCATGGAATCATATTCCTTCGTCAGCCCCAGCTTGCCGCCGATACTGAACTCGTTGCTGATCGTCGTGCCGGCCACCATCGTCTTTGCCTGGTTGTTTTATTTGTTCTGCGAGAAGCCGTATATGAGGAAGAAAATAGAGGCCAAGGAAGAAGAGGTCAGAGGTCAGGAGTCAGAGATCAGTAAGAATCAGCTGGCGTATACGCCTTCTGATCTCTAACCTCTGACCTCTGATCTCTGACCTCTGTTCTCTGACCTCTGTTCTCTGACCTCTGACCTCTGTTCTCTGGCTTCCGCTCTATTCCACCTGGTAAGTCGCCACACTTGTCGGCGTTTCAAAACATCTAACCTTAAAAATCTGCACGCGCTCGTCGCCAACTTTCGCCGCCACGCGCTCCAGCACATACTTCGCGAGATTCTCAGCCGAAGGTTGCAGTTCTACGAACGGCTCGAGCTCGTTGATGTTGCGGTGATCGAGATACTGCACCACTTCATCCGCGGCTGCTTTCAACTCCACAAAGTCTACCAGCAAGCCGATGTTGTCCAGTTCCCTGCCGCGCGCGTAGATTTCGATGCGATAGTTGTGGCCGTGCAGGTTTTCACACTTCCCTTTGTAGCCGCGCAGTTGATGCGCGCTCGAAAAGTTGCGCTCGATCATTACTTCAAATTGTCCCGGCATCTGATTTTGTTAATCCCCTTTTGCCGCTCGTTCCTGTTCCATCTTCTTGCGCAAACTCAGCGGGCGCATGTCCGTCCAAACTTCTTTGATGTACGCAAGGCATTCTTCCTTCGTCCCACTCTTGCCGGCGTCGTTCCAGCCAAGTGCGTTCTCGCGATCAGCCGGCCAAATCGAATACTGCTCTTCGTGGTT
>JANLYZ010000376.1:0-37060 GCA_031365905.1 Chloracidobacterium sp.
GAGAGCAACAGGAGCGAGCGACCGAGGCTCGAGCTACACAAACGTGCGGACATCCATCGCACCTCGTTTGGAAAATTGTTGGGGGGATGGCGTTGGCGGCGGTAGCAGCCGGGGTAATCGCTTCGCTGGATGACATCAGGCGTTACGTTCGAATAATGAGAATGTAGCAATCGCAATCCAGGTCACAAGTAACCGGCTGACTTGCGATCCGCGGATTCAAAACTCGGAACAGGAGACGATCATGGCAAATAATAGTTCTGACGAATCGAAGGACATGTTGTATCTGGTTGGCGGTCTCGCCTTCCTGATTGCCGGCGCGGGTTTGATCATGGCGCATCCGGAAGTGCGGAAGCAGGTGCGTGCCGGGCTTGATCGCGTGCTGCCCGGCGTGCAGGACAATCTCAATCTCGGACTGACGACGGTTGTGCCTGACTTCCAACGGTACATGAAGATCCGCTCGATGTGATGTGGGCAACAACTGAGTTTGGGTCAACGCCGCGGGAGAGCGCTGGCAGGCTGCGGTATGGTATCTGATTATTGCGTGGCGGTCGGCCGAGATTCCGCTTCGCGCGTAGCAATTGTTCGAGGGTCTTATGTCAACTGAACCAGCCGCCGCCACACTTCCTAAAACAGAGACCGTCACTTATCGCCTCGTGCCCGCGCAGAGCAAGTTTACGGTGCAGGCGTTTGCCGAAGGATTGCTTTCAGCCTTTGGCCACGATCCGGTCATCAACATTCAGGAATTTGCTGGACAAGTCGAGTTTGTTCCCGGCACGTTTGCAAACGCATCGCTCAGGATTACAGTTAATCCAAACTCACTCATTGTTGGTGAACAGGTGAAAGAAAAAGACCGTGTGGAGATCCAGCAGACCATGCGCGATGCAGTGCTGGAGACTTCCAAGTATCCCGAGATTGTTTTCACGAGCAGCAACATTTCGGTGAACCGCCTGGCAGAGGGACGTTGTCGCATAAGGATCATCGGCGATCTGACTATGCACGGGGCTACACAAAAAGCCCTCTGGATCTCCGCGGAAGCGACTTTGAGCGAAGACAATCTGCGGGCGCAGGGTAATTTTTCTCTGAAGCAGACTGACTTCGGAATTAAGCCCTACTCCGCCGCCGGCGGCACGATTAAGTTGAAGAACGAACTCAAGTTTTTATTTGATATGGTGGGTGAGAAGGAAGGATGAACGGGCTCGCGCTCCTTTTTGGAGTGCGGTGACGCGTCACCGCTCTTGCGGGCCGCGACTTGTCGCGGCCATCGTTAGCCGGATGTTGGCTACAAGAGCGGGGCGTCAAGCCGCCCCGAAGAGAAAGCGGTGACAGGTCACCGCACTCCAAACATGCACGAACTTTCTATCGCCTTGAGCATGATCGAGATGGCCACCGAAGAGGCTGAACGCCGCGGCGGCGCCCACGTCAATGCGTTGCACCTCAAACTCGGCCCGCTATCCGGTGTCGTTAAAGATGCACTGCTGTTTTCATATGAGGTTGCCTGCCAGGGGACGCTCCTCGAAGGTTCGCAACTTGTAATAGAAGATGTGCCGGTAGTGATTTATTGTGCCGACTGTCAGGCGGAACGAGAGTTGGAATCGATTCAGCGGTTCTGCTGTCCGGTTTGCGGGACGCTTACGTCTGACGTCGTGCGAGGAAGAGAATTGGAATTCGTCGCGATGGAGATAGAGGAGATGGAACCGGCAGTCACGCTTTAGATTTGGTTCTCTGTGCAACCTCTGTGTGCTCTGTGCCTTTGTGGTTAATCTCTTCCTGGGGCAGGTCCACCACCGAGACACAGAGGACGCAGAGGTTGCACAGAGAAACCAAGAGAGAGCCCAGAAAGTACATGAGCACACCAAGACTAGTTGAAGTTAGGCAAAACGTTTTGAAGCAAAACGACGTGCTCGCGCGCTCACTTCGTCAACGCTTCGAAGCGGCGGGAGTCTACGTCATTAGCCTTGTCTCCAGTCCGGGTTCCGGCAAGACCACGCTCCTGGAGCAGACCTTAACGCAACTGCGCGCGCGTGGATGTCGCGTGGCGGCGCTGGTTGGCGATCTGGCAACTGAAAACGACGCAGCGCGTTTGGCGCGCAGCCAGGCGCCGGTGAAACAAATTATTACCGGCACGGTCTGTCATCTCGACGCCGACATGGTCGAACGTTCACTTGACGGCTGGATCCTTAACGAGCTGGATTGTCTCTTCATCGAGAACGTGGGCAACATGGTGTGCCCCTCCAGCTACGATCTGGGCGAAAACTTGCGAATAGTTTTGATGTCGGTCACGGAAGGCGAAGACAAGCCTTTGAAGTATCCCACTATCTTTAATACCGCGGACGTTGCGTTGCTTACAAAGATGGATCTGGCAACGGCGGTTGAGTTTGATCTCAACGCAGCGCGCGAGAGCATCGAATCGGTCCGCCCGGGAATGCAGGTGCTCGAGCTTTCCGCGAAGAAGGGCGACGGGATGGATGGCTATCTGCGGTTTCTGGAGGCGCGGATCGGCAACCCCGCGACGGTAGGTGCGTCGATTGGGTTGTGAACTGAAGCAGGAAGATTTTCCATTTGTCATTTGCCATTTCCACTTTCGTTGACCTTCTTAAAATGACAAATGAAAAATGAAAAATAATAGATGGAAAATCAAATGGACTCTATCAATAGTGTGTCACTGATAGGGGGCCTCTAAGCCAACTTCTGAAGTTGATTGTATGGTCACTCGATCCGAAATTCTCGTGCGAGGCATCGTGCAAGGCGTTGGCTTTCGCCCGTTTGTCTACACCCAGGCCAGCCGTTTTGATCTGCGTGGCCGGGTGCGTAACAACACCACCGGAGTTCTGATCGAAGTTGAGGGTAACCACCGCGACATCGAACAGTTCGTTTCAGATCTCAAAGCGAATGCGCCGCCGCTTTCCGCAATCGAATCCGTAGAATGCAATCATCATCTGGCACCCGCCGCTTATGCGGATTTTGTAATCCTGGAAAGCGATCACGGGTTGGAGAACGACGAGCAGTTTGTTCCCATCTCGGCAGACGTCGCGACCTGCGACAACTGCCTCCGCGAATTGTTTGATCCCGCAGACCGCCGTTACCGATACCCTTTCATCAACTGCACCAACTGCGGCCCGCGCTTCACGATCATCGCAGACATTCCCTACGATCGCGCGCGGACGACTATGCGCGAGTTTGAGATGTGCGCCGACTGTCGCGCCGAGTATGAAAATCCACTGAACCGCCGCTTCCATGCCGAACCGATCGCCTGTCACACGTGTGGACCACAAGTGTTCCTGTCAGAACCGCCTGCGTTAGCGGGCGGTTTAAGCCTGGACAAGAACCCGCCCGCTGACGCAGGCGGTTCTGACATCGTCGCCACTGCGCGTGATTTCTTATTGGCGGGAAAGGTTATAGCCATCAAGGGCATCGGCGGGTTTCACCTCGCCTGCGACGGACTCAACGCAGAAGCCGTCGAACAACTAAGACAGCGAAAATATCGCGAAGACAAACCCTTTGCGCTGATGGCCGCCTCGGTGGCAGTCATCAAAGAACACTGCAATGTGTCCCCGAAGGAAGAAGAACTATTATCGTCGCCGCGCCGCCCGATTGTGTTGCTGGAGCGGAAACCGCGTTCGACTATTCCGCGCGCCGTGGCGCCCGGGGTCAACAACCTCGGCTTCATGTTGCCATATTCGCCTCTGCATCACCTGCTGCTGAAAGATCTGGATCGACCTTTGGTTATGACCAGCGGCAACGTTTCGGATGAACCGATTTGTTTTAGCGACGAGCAAGCGGTCAATCGGTTGGGAAGAATTGCGGACTACTTCCTCGTTCACAACCGCCGAATTCACATGCGCACGGACGATTCGGTCACCCGCGTTCACGATGGCCGCGAGATCCTCTTGCGCCGTTCGCGCGGTTACGCGCCCGAGCCGATAAAAACCGCGCACAAATTTCAAACGCAGGTGTTGGCTTGCGGCGCGGAGTTGAAGAACACATTTTGTTTGACGCGCGACCGCTACGCTTTTGTTAGTCATCACATCGGCGATCTGGAAAACCTGGAGACTTTGCAGTCGTTCACTGAAGGAATTGAGCACTTCAAGCGGCTCTTCCATCTGCACCCGGAAGCAGTCGCGTACGACCTGCATCCCGAATACTTGTCGACGAAATACGCATTGGCGCTCGACGATATCTCCATGAAGATTCCGGTCCAGCATCATCATGCGCACATTGCAAGCTGCATGGCCGACAACGAAATCGACGGCGATGTGATCGGGGTGGCGCTGGATGGCCTCGGCTTCGGCACTGACGGTCGTTTGTGGGGCGGCGAATTCTTCGTCGCTAACTTTCTTGAAGCCGAGCGCATCGCGCATCTGGCCAACATGCCCATGCCGGGAGGCACAAAAGCCATTCGCGAGCCGTGGCGCATGGCGGCCGTTTACCTGCAACAAGCTTTTGGAGATGAGTTCGTTAGTCTGGATCTGCCGTTCATGCAGGAACTGAAGCAGCGAGACTGGCCCGCGCTGCGCAGCATGATCGCGGCGCGAACCAACTGTCCGGAAACGTCAAGCATGGGCCGGCTCTTTGATGCAGTGTCCAGCCTGCTTGGTGTTCGTTCTTTAGTGAACTACGAAGGCCAGGCGGCGATCGAGTTGGAAGCGCTGGCTGATCGAGGTTCTGCGCAGTCGTACGAATTCAGAGTAAGCGACGGTAAGTTGATAGAGGCGCAAGACGTGATTCATTCCGCTGTTTCCGATTTGCTTGGCGGCACTCCGCCGGCAGTTGTCGCTGCTGGATTTCATCGGGCTGTCGCGCGGCTGATTGCCAGAATCGCGGAACAGGCAAGGGAAGAGCGGAAGCTGAATCGCGTTGCCTTATCCGGCGGCGTGTTTCAGAATCTGTTGCTGCTGAGTCAAACCAAACAGCTTTTGCAAGCGAGTGGCTTTGAAGTGTTCACACACGAGCGCGTGCCGACCAACGACGGCGGCATATCGCTCGGACAAGCATTAATCGCGAACGCGCGAATAAAGTCAGGGAGGATTAACTAAATGTGCCTGGCCATACCCGGCAAGATCGTCGAAATCGTGGATGTGGATAACTTCATCGCGAAAGTGGACGTCGGCGGCGTAAAGCGCAACATCAACATCGGCATGTTGGACAAAGAAGAAGCGCGCGTGGGCGATTATGTGCTGATTCACGTGGGCTTCGCGATGAGCAAGGTCGACGAGAAAGAGGCGGAAGACACGCTCAGGATACTCAAGGAGATTGGCGAGTTTGATCTGGAGTTTGAGCAGTTTAAGACGGTGGTGGAATAGTCAGAAATGAGCAAACCACTAGTTGACGATTTTTCGCGTTCCTTCTATCCGTTTCTGCACGACGAGCAGAAACAGCCGGAGGACCTGATGGAGGAAATGACTTTCTCGTTGCTGGAGAAAGTGCGTGAAAGCGTCGAAGTCAAGACGAAGTTTTTTGCGGCGAACAAAGAAACCGTAATCGCCGCTTCGCTTGAACTCGCGAAGGCGTTTCACCGCGGGAATAAGCTTTTGGTTTGTGGCAACGGCGGTTCGGCGACTGACGCGCAGCATGTTGCGGTTGAGTTTATGCATCCGATCACGGTGGGCCGGAAAGCGCTGCCGGCGATTTGTTTGTCAAACGATATGGCGATGGTGACGGCTGTCGCTAATGACGTTGGCTTTGATGACGTGTTCAGCCGCCAGATCATTGCGCTTGGTTCCGCCGGGGATGTCGTGTTGGGAATATCGACCAGCGGGAATTCCGAGAATTTGTTGCACGCCTTCGCCACCGCTCGCCGCATGAAACTCGCGACGATTGGTTTCGCGGGCGACGATGGCGGGAAAATGGCGGCGGCTTCAACTGGGCTAGTTGATTATTGTCTGACGGTGCCGACGTCGAGCATTCATCGCATACAGGAATCGCACGTGGCGCTCTATCACATCATTTGGGATCTGGTGCATACGTTTTTGCAAAGCAAGTCGCTGGTTGCGGAAGAGCGAGTAGCAGCCGCGGAGTAACGCGGAGAAGCGCGGATCTGAAAAGAGGGGAAGCAGGGACCGAAAATGTTCGAAATCATATTCGCGACAATTCGCGTTCATCCGCGGCCAAACTTTCCGGAGGGTACAAAATGAAATTCATTGACGAATACAGGCAAAGCGATTTGGCGCTCAAGCTCGCCGATCAAATCGCGCGCTTGACGACGCAACCGTTGAAGCTGATGGAGGTTTGCGGCGGGCATACGCATACCATTTTCAAGTATGGCATCGAGGATCTATTGCCGCGCAACATCGAGATGATTCACGGTCCGGGTTGCCCGGTGTGCGTGATTCCCCTCGGCCGCGTGGACGATGCGATTTCAATCGCCCAACAACCGGACGTCATCTTCACCACCTTCGGCGATGCAATGCGGGTGCCCGGATCGAAGACGAGCCTGCTCGACGCCAAAGCTTCCGGTGCAGATGTGCGCATGGTCTATTCGCCACTCGATTCGTTGAAGATTGCGAAGAAGAACCCGGAAAAGCAGGTGGTGTTTTTGGGGCTGGGCTTTGAAACTACCGCGCCGTCCAGCGCGATGACTGTGCTGCAAGCGGCGAAAGAAAATGTGGAAAACTTCAGCTTGTTTTGCAATCACATCACGATCATTCCGGCCTTGAAAGCCATGCTTGACTCGCCCGACTTGAAGCTTGATGGGTTTGTTGGCCCGGGTCACGTGAGCACTGTGATCGGCACGCGCTGTTACGATTTTGTGCCACGCGATTACGGCAAGCCGATAGTAGTTACAGGATTTGAACCGCTCGACATACTCCAGTCGGTGTTCATGATCGTGAAGCAGGTGGTCGAAGGTCGCGCGGAAGTTGAGAATCAGTATGGTCGCGTAGTTAATCGCGAGGGTAACAAGCGCGCGCTCGAGGCTTTGTTTGAAGTGTTCGAGCCACGCGAGTTTTTCGAGTGGCGCGGCCTGGGTTCGATTCCGCATAGCGGGATGCGTTTGCGGCAGAAGTATGCGGCGTTTGATGCGGAGTTGAAATACAGCGTGCCGGGATTGCGCATTGCGGATCCTAAGGCCTGCCAGTGTGGCGAGATTTTGAAGGGCGTGAAGAAGCCCTGGGAGTGCAAGGTGTTTGGCACGGCCTGCACGCCGGAGACGCCGATTGGATCCTGCATGGTTTCGTCGGAAGGTGCGTGCGCTGCTTACTACAACTTTGGACGGCTTTCGAAGATCGCTGAACGCTCGAGTGCGGTACCGGCAGCTTGATGAAGAATATCCGCAGATTACGCAGATTACGCAGATTCGGATGAGACAAGGAGACTCGCGGCGATTAACAGCACGAAAGCCATCGCAACGGTATAGGAATCTGTGAAATCTGCCTAATCTGCGGATGAGAAGGTATCAATGACAAACGTATTCACGCCGTCGCCGCTGTTCGAAAGAGTTGAGCGGGCGCGGCGGCGGAAACACAAGTTTCGCGATACGCAGATCACGCTGGCGCACGGCAGCGGCGGCCGCGCCATGCACGAGTTGATTGAAGGACTCTTTCTCGAATACCTGCGCAATCCGCTGCTCGAAAAACTCGAAGACCAGGCAGTGTTTGAGATTGGCCCCGCGCCGGAAACGATTGCCGGGCTTAACGGCAATGGACACGCGCGAACCCGCGTCGCTTTCACTACCGACTCTTACGTTGTCGATCCGATCTTTTTTCCCGGCGGCGATATTGGCAAGCTTTCTATCCACGGCACCGTCAACGATCTGGCGATGAGCGGCGCGCGCCCACTCTATCTTTCCGCCGGCTTCATTCTCGAAGAAGGATTTCCGATTGAGGACTTGAAACGAATACTCGTCTCGATGCGCGACGCGGCGGCCGAGGCCGTAGTGGCTGTGGTCACCGGCGACACGAAAGTTGTCCAGAAAGGAAGCGTCGATAAGGTCTTCATCAACACGGCGGGCGTGGGTGTTGTTGAGTTGCCGGTAAACCTCTCAGCCACGCGCGCGCAAGTGGGCGACAAGGTGATCCTGAGCGGCACACTCGGCGACCATGGCACGACAATCATGATTGCGCGCGGGGAATTGGAACTGGAAACCGATATTGAGAGCGATAGCGCGCCGCTGAATTCTCTGGTGCAGGAGATGTTGGCTGAGGCGGTGAGATTGGGAGCGCTCGATCAGGTTCATTGCTTACGCGATCCGACGCGTGGTGGCGCCGCCACGACGCTCAATGAGATTGCGCTCAGTTCCGAAGTGTACATCGAAATTGCAGAGGATCTGATTCCAGTGCGCGAAGAGGTGAAAGGCGCGTGCGAGATCCTTGGGCTCGATCCGCTTTACGTTGCCAACGAAGGAAAGCTGATTGCGATCGTCTCGGCGGAGATTGCTGACCGTTTGGTCGCGCGGATGAAACTCAATCGTCACGGCTCTGAGGCCTGCATCATCGGCGAAGTGAAAGCGGAGCCGCAGGGGATCGTCGCCATGCGCACGGGTTTTGGCGGCACGCGGATCGTAGACATGCTGGTGGGCGAGCAATTGCCCCGGATTTGTTAAGCCTTCTTATGGAACCAGGATTTTCATCGATCGGCGTGTTTGCTCTGCTAGGGCTGGGACTTGTCTTCGGCCTGAAGCATGCCACTGAAGTGGATCACGTGGTAGCAGTTTCGACGATCGTTAGCGAACATCGCAGCGTCATGCGCTCGGCACTGGTAGGCGGGTTGTGGGGCGTGGGCCACACCGCATCGCTGATCGTCGTTGGAGTACTTGTGCTCGTCTTCCGCGTGGCCATCCCCTTGCGGGTCGCGAACTGGCTGGAGTTTGGCGTGGCGTTGATGATAATCGGGCTGGGCGTGTTGGCTCTCTCCCGCGCGTTCCGAAAGCGCGCGGACGTACACCTGCATCGACACAGTCACGATGGACAGTCGCACGTGCACATTCATTTTCACGAACAGGGCACGGAACACCCGAGCCCTACCGCTATGCAGGCGCCGCCTTCACATTCCCATGCGATTGCGAAGCTGGGAGTGAAGCCACTGCTGGTCGGCGCGATGCATGGCCTGGCCGGCTCTGCTGCCTTGACGCTGCTCGTGCTCACCCAAATTGAATCCGTGTGGCTGGGATTGCTTTACCTGGCGCTATTTGGCATTGGTTCGACGCTGGGAATGTTGCTTATGTCCGGTTTGATTGGGTTGCCCTTTGCGCTCAGCGGTCGTCGCCTCAACAGCATTAGCTACGGATTGCAAACGACAGCCGGCTCGCTCAGCATCGCTTTTGGACTTTGGTATGCCTACGAGACTGTGATCATCAATGGCCTTTGGCGCACGATTCCTTGAGACAATTGGTTCCCCTTGATCGGAAAACTCAATGACCTGCAAGGTGTGACGACTAACCCGGTGATGTTGTGGCGGGGGAATCGGGCGCTGACCAGGCAGGACGTGGCGAGCAGACTGTAGACCGCAAACAGCAAACGGTAAACAGGAGACGGTAGTCAGCATAAAGCCTTCAGTTCGAAGTTGAACTGAAGGCTTTAGCATTGGCTGAAAGCCGAACGCAACCGGTGCTGTTCACGGTCTGCTATTTACTGTCTGCTATTGTCCAATTGGTGGATCGGTCGCGGTCGCCGGCTGCGTTGGATTGACGTGAATGGTGTTGCTGTCTGAATCGAAATAAAAATGATTTTTTCCGGTAGCGCCCACGCCTTCGGTGACTTGTGGATCCGCATTGATTACATAGCCCGCCTGATTGGTGGTTGATTTCGGAATGGTTCGCAACTGGAAAACGTAACCCTCAACGACGGGCGTTGTGCCGGTGAAACGGGTGTCAAGCGTGTGTTCCTTCAGCATCTCGTCGAAGGTTCCAAACGTCGAGCGTTGGTGTTGGTTGTAGTAAAGCATCTCGTTCTCAGCAAGTGTTCGAAGCGTCTTGATAGCCGCTGCCTCGTTGGCTGACTTCACCGCGGCTTTCCAGCCGGTCACGCCAACGGCGATCAGGATTCCGATAATCGCAATCACGATCATCAACTCAATTAGTGAGAAGCCGCGTTCGGCACTGCGTTGTCTTTGGTTTGGGATCATGAAACTCCTCGCGACTCATTACACGTATGAAATAGAATTTGGTTCCCGGATGTATCTGGAAAGCATTGGCGTAATCTAGCTGGCCCTAGTTTACTACAGCCGATTCGGAAACGTCATGTCGATTCAGAACCGGAGCGGAGCGGGCTGCCAACGCGGGGACCCCGGTCCGCTGCCGGTTCTGATAGAATGAAGGAAATCTGGGCCGTTGAGGAAGCTGGGTATATGAGACGTCTCGAACCGGTAACAGGAAAATCGCCTCTGGTCGTCGCTGATGCGGTCGAGAAGATCGAGCGTCTCCAGCAGGCCATCGAGACGGTAATCAAAGGCAAGCGCGAAGCCGTGCGGCTGGGGATCGTGGCGCTGCTGGCCGGCGGCCACCTGCTGGTTGAAGACGTTCCCGGCGTCGGCAAGACCACGCTGGCACATGCGCTTGCTCGCGCGCTGCACTGCAATTTTCAACGGATACAATTTACTTCCGACTTGCTGCCGTCAGATGTCCTTGGCCTGTCAATTTACAATCAGCATACCGCCGTCTTTGAGTGGAAGCCTGGACCAATCTTCGCGAATATAGTTCTTGCTGACGAAATCAATCGCACTACGCCGAAGACGCAGTCGGCGTTGCTCGAGGCAATGGCCGAACGGCACGTGACTGCGGAAGGTGTGACACATCCATTACCGGCGCCATTCATGGTCGTGGCCACGCAAAATCCAATCGAGCACCATGGCACTTATCCGTTGCCGGAGTCGCAACTCGACCGTTTCATGTTACGGCTGCGCATCGGCTATCCGGCAATCGATGACGAAAGACAGATCTTGCGCGATCGCGAGTACAGCGATCCGCTTGACGATCTGCGGCCGGTGATGACTGCCGGAGAAATCGTTGAACTCCAACAGAGCGTCGCCGATGTTTCCGTGGATGATGCGTTGATTGAATACCTGATGCGGATCGTGGCCGCGACGCGCGAATCAGAAATGTTGGATCTCGGCGTCAGCCCGCGCGGCACCTTGTCGCTCTTCCGTGCCGCGCAGGCGCTGGCGCTGACTGAAGAACGCGCCTACTGCATCCCCGATGACATCAAGCGACTTGTGCTCCCCGTCTTGGCCCACCGCATCCTCGTGAGCACGCGTTACGCTTCGTCGCTGCGTCGCAGCGAAGAGGCCGAAGCCGTGTTGACTGAAATAATGAAAACGGTAAGCGTGCCGCTTTAGGAGACGCGGTGACACTGAGACACGGAGACGCGGAGAGTGCGACGAAGCACATCGCCGTGTCTCCGCGTCCCCCCGTCCCCGCGTCAGCCTTGACTCGTTGGCGTAACGCTATTCTCGGAACGCTGCTCGTAATCGGGGGACTCTCCGCCGCCGCTGTAACACTCCTTGCTCGCCAAAGCGATAACTATGCGTTGGCAGCGATCGCCGCGATTTTGTCGTTGGTCAGCGCGGCCCTGATGCTGGTCTTTGTTGTGCCGCCGCTGGCGCGTTCCGCCCGCCTTGAAGTGCGGCGCTTTGATCTGCCGCTTGAAGTAACGGGCGGCGGCGCGATATTCGTCGTCATTCTGGTGGTGGTTGGGTTTGCAGCCTGGAACACCGGAAACAATCTCCTGTTCATGATCTTCTCGCTGCTCGCCTCCAGTCTGTTTGTTGGCGGTGTTGCGGCGCGCGCGTCGCTACGTGATTTGATCGTATCGGCGCGTTTTCCCGATCACATCTTTGCCGGCGAGGCCGCGCCAGTGATTGTTACACTCCGCAACACCAAACGAGCATTGCCATCTTTTTCGATCCTCGTTGAAGCTCGCGGGCCCAATGAAGCGAGGGATAAGAAGAACCGGCGCCGCGGTCCGCGATTCCTGAAGCGACCGCTGGCTTACTTCACTTACATTCCGCGGCGCGCCGCAGCCGAGCAACGCGTTGAGCAGTTGTTTCCGAATCGTGGTCACGTATTGATCAATGGCTTTGAGTTGTCAACGCGTTTCCCGTTTGGCTTCTTCCGCTTTCGCCGGCGACTGCGGGCGCGCGATGTCGACATTGTCGTTTATCCGATGCCCGAACCGATTGGCGATGAACTCCACTTACTGCCCACTTATGCCGGCCGAATGGCGTCGGTGCGGCGCGGCGTGGGCCAGGATCTTTTTTCTTTGCGCGACTACCAGCCGCAGGACGACTTGCGGCACATCGATTGGAAAGCAACTGCGCGCTCGCGCAATCTCACGGTCCGTGAATTCACGGCTGAAGACGAGCGCCGCATCACAATTGTTTTCGATACGCGTGACCTGTCCGGTACCGATAGCGAAAACTTTGCGGCGCGATTTGAAGCGGGCGTAGTTCAGGCGGCATCGCTTCTGAAACACTTTGTCGACGAACGCGCGGAAGTCAGGTTGATGCTCGGACAAGATCCGGGGCGTTATGGCAGTGGACTAAAGCATCTCTATGAATGTTTGCGCCGGTTGGCGCTGGTAAGCCCAAAAACACAGAACGGCGAGGTGGAACTCCCGAGATCTACTAGCGATCCGGTTACCGTTAAAGATGAAAACGTCTTTGATGATGACTATGCGATTGTGCTGACTACCGCGCCCCTGGGTTCCATTCCAGCAAAGATCTGGCGCGCGTCTCACGTGATCCACGTGTGAGGTAGTCACGTGATATTTCGAAAGCTAGCGTAGCGACCAGGCCTACCGTTCGGTTGACTCAATCTCTTGTTCTGCCATGCGAGACACCAGTTTGTAACCGGCTATATTCAGGTGTTCTCCGTCTGAAGAGAGATCGACTCTAAACATTCCTTTATCATCAACGAGCATGTCGTAGTCATCAAGATAGAGGAATCCGTTCGCGTCGCAATAGTTCTTGAGCCACTCATTCAATTTCTTAATTCGATCCGGCTGCTCAAGGCGCGCTGTCCACCTTTCAGTCTGAGAGTCGTTCACGGGAGGCACAGCAAGAAATATGACCTTGATATTATTTATGCGAGCCAGGTCTGCCATGGACGCGTAGTTATCCACGGTTTGCTCGAAAGGTAGTTTTCGCAAGTGAATCAGAACATCGTTCGTTCCACCCAGGATGACTACCGTGCGAGGCTTCAGTGCGATTACGTCGGGTCGAAAGCGGACAAGCATTTGTGCCGTGGTTTGTCCACCAATTCCTCTATTGATATAAGGCTTTCCGGGAAAGTTGGCGGTGAGGTCCCATCCCAGAATGTGCGAATCGCCAAAAAACACAACGCGCGCGGGTTCGGGTGAAGCAACTAAGCCGGCGTTCGCTTCGTGATACGTGGAAATCTGAGCCCAGTCCTTCCATGGACCAATGATAATAGTGGCCAGGCCCGGCCGGGCTCGCAACACGATTAGTACAGCAGCCAGTAATCCGAGGACGACGATAACGACAAATACCAACTTACGCAGGGGCCGAGTCGTCATAGTTTTTCATACTCCAATCCAAACCAAGATTCGCAAGCGGCTTGTGTCACTGATCCATAAAGCAGAGATTCGCAGGGACACAGGTAACGCCAGCGCCGTTCCCGAAGTACACCTGAGGCTTTGGTGAATCCTGACGACGTTATAGTACATCCTGGGACTTGCAACTGCCTGGAGATATTTTCAACCGGTGGGACAAAAAATAGTGCGTGACTTCCGTCGATCAAATAATGCTATAGTGATTACCTTGCATCCCGCCTCAGCGAATCGCTCGAACAATTTCTTGGTCGGGAGAACCACTTGATGGCCACGCTCGCTCCAGCCGCCGGATCAATTCCCACCAACAGCTATTCACCCAGGATTTTCAAGCTCGTAGCCGCCTGCTTTTTCCTTTCCGGAGCCACAGGCCTGATCTATGAAGTGCTTTGGGCGCGCATGCTGGGTCTTGTTTTCGGCGCGACTACGCTGGCGGTGAGCACGGTTTTAGCTGCTTTCATGGGTGGACTGGCGCTCGGCAGCGCTATCGCAGGACGACGAGGTGCAGCGGTGAGACGCCCGGTGCGAGCCTACGGCCTACTGGAAATCGGCATTGCTCTCTACGCGCTCGCTGTTCCGTTTCTTTTCACCTTCGTTGACAATCTCTACGCCGTTATCTGGCAACACTTCCATCCCGGCTTCTTTGCGTTTAGTCTCTGGCGCTTTCTGCTCTCGTGCGTAATGCTGCTCGTGCCGACGACACTAATGGGAGCGACGCTGCCGCTATTGTCAGCCGCGCTGTTGCGCTCCACTGGTCCAGGCTCTACTTCGATAACCAGGCTCTACACTCGCAATCTTGCCGGCGCGATCTGCGGCAGCATCGCGGCGGGATTTGTTTTGTTACCGATGCTCGGCGTGCGCACAACGATCTACGTTGCAGCCATTATTAACATCATCATCGGCATTGTCTCCGTGCTCGCCGATCGGCGAATGGAAATGCAATCGAGTGCCGGAAGCGACGACAAAACAGACGCCAGCGACGAGCTTGAGGAAACCAGTTTCGCGACAGATGTTAACGACGCCGGCTTCTGGATGGTCTGCGCTTTCGTTTCTGGATTTGTGACTATCAGCACTCAGGTCGCCTGGACGCGCATGCTCGCGATGATCATCGGCTCCAGCACGTATGCCTTTAGCATCGTGGTCGCGCTTTTCCTTCTGGGTCTATCGGCAGGCGCGTTTGTGATCGCACGTCGGAACCTTTCCACAATCCTGCGCGAGACGGTTTTGAAAGTGGAACTGTTTACGGCAGTCAGTATCGTTCTCAGCTTGGTGATGGCCAACAAGATTCCGGCGCTGTTGGTTAATACGGGAGTGCGTTTGCATATAAATAGTTGGGCCGGACTGCTAACGCTACAGATTCTTTCAGTGGCGCTGATGATTCTGCTACCCGCCTTCCTGATGGGGATGATCATGCCGCTGGTGTTGGTTTGGGCAGGAACAAAAACCAGGGATCAGTCGGTGCGACTCATTGGCCGCAGTTACGCCATCAACACTATCGGTGCGATTGCCGGTGCGTTTCTTGCGGGCTTTTTCTTGATTCCAAAACTAAGTACGAGATCCACAATTCTGTTTGCGGCGGCGCTATGCATTATTGTTGCCGCAGGGGCGTATCAGCCGAAGGCTGACGCTCGTGATCGCGACCTGCAACGTGCGGTGGCTGCAGGGCTGACGTTCGCGGCGATCGTGTTGCTCTTCGTGGTAGCGCCGCGCATGAACCTGGCGGATCTTTCAGTGGGCGCATACGACAGCCTGGTGCGCGTGCTCGCGAAATCACGCGGCGCAGTCGAGGATGAAACGGGGCAGCAGCGTGGTCTGGACGTTCACCAATTGCTCATGTACGACGAAGGTCCTACGTCGACTGTTTCCGTCCGCAAAGACTGGGACATAACGTCGATGGCCATCAACGGGCGCACGAACGCTTCCGACAGCGAAGACATGGCCACGCAAGTAATGTTGGGACAGATGCCGCTGCTGCTGGCGCCGCACCTCCGGAACGCGCTGGTGGTTGGCTTCGCGACCGGCGTTACCGCGGGCGCCATTTTGCAGTCGCCGATTGAATCGGTGGCATGCGTTGAGCTTGAGCCGGCGACAGTCAACGGCTCACGTTTCTTCGAACACGTAAATCAGCATCCACTAAACGATCCTCGCCTGCATCTGATCATTGATGACGCCAGAACTTACCTGCGGGTTAACCCCACGCGCTACGACATCATTGTCAGCGAACCGAGCCATCCCTGGGTGCCCGGCGTCGCTAATCTTTTTACGCGCGAGTTTTTTCAGCTTGGCCGCGAGCGGCTGAACGACGATGGAATATTTGTGCAGTGGCTACAGATCTACCAGCTCTCAACTGACAGCCTGCGTTCTGTGCTGGCAACTTTTCACGGAACGTTTCCCTACGTGCAAGTGTTTCGCGTCGAGGGAGCGTGGAAGGGAAAGGACCTGCTGCTGGTCGGCAGCAAGACGCCGTTAACGCTCGATCACATCAAGGAACGAGTTGCTGATCCACGAATCTCCGTCGAGCTTGCGCGGGTGAATATTAAGGGCGAGACGGACGTGCGCGCGTGGTACGTTTGCGATGAAAAACAATTGGCCCCGGCGGTGGCTGGCTCCGTAATCAATACTGACGACAACATGCATATTGAGACGACGGTACCGCGCGAGGCGTTTCGACCGCTGCTGGAGACGAATGGAGCATGGCTTGAAAAGCTGGCAGGGAAGTGAACCGCTAGGATCGCCAAGACCAAAACGGGCCGCGGATTTACGCTGATGAACGCGGATCAGATCAAGAACCCGAGCAAACTCATAAGACCATTTCCGAAGTCTTTCATATTTTGATCTGATCCGAGTTCATCCGTGCGAATCCGCGGCTAATAATTCCTCAATTAGATCTGCGGCACTTTCACCACTTCGAATGCAATCGGGAATGCCAAGACCCGTGTAAGCATTGCCGGCGAGAACCAGACCGGGCAGGGAAGCGAGGCGTTCTTCAATGCGCTTAACTCGGTCGAGATGCCCAACATGATATTGCGGCATCGATTGCGCCCATTTCGAAACCTCGGCAAACAGCGGTGCTTGCTCAATTCCCAACAGCTCACGCAGGTCGTCGCGCACACGCGAAAGTAATTCAGCTTCACTTAATTCAAAAAGTTCGGGTTGCAACGCGCCGCCGACAAATGCGCGCAACAACGCGTGACCCTGAGGAGCACGTCCGGCAAACTTCACGCTGCTGAACGTGCAGGCCATCAGCGAACGCTTCTCAATAAACGGAACAACGAAACCGAAACCGTCGAGTGGATGAGGAATATGCTCGCGCTTGTACGCAAGATTGATCGTGGCGCTTGACTCATATGGAATTCCAGCCAACTCCGCAGCCAATCGCGGGTCGATGTCCTGTAGTAAACGTGCACTGACAAATGCAGGCAGCGCCAGGCAAACTGCATCGGCGATCAAGGTTTCGCCGCCGCTGATTTCCAGTTTCCATTTTGGCCAACTCTCGCCGCCCGGCGCGGCGGTCTCCAACGCGATTGATTCGACCGGGCTGTTTAGGCGAATTGAAGTTTGACTTGACCCGTGGTCCGCTGACACTTGAGATTTGGAATTTGAGATTCGCTCTTCCAGTTTGTCAGTGAGCACCTGCATGCCACGGTCAAAAGAAAGAAAGAGGCTGTAGCGAGCGCCGCTTGGTTCGGAGCCTGCATTAGTAGGTACGGAGCCCTTGCTGACGCGCGGGCTTCTGTTCTGTTTCCGCAGCGCGCGAATCAGGCTGCGATGTTCCCGTTCCATTTCCAGAAAGCGAGGCATCGTCGCGCGCAAACTCAGTCGCTCCGGATCGGCGGTATAGATTCCACCAACCATCGGCTGCGCCATGCGTTCAAGTGCTTCGTTCCCCAAGCGGCGGCGCACAAACTGCGCGAGGCTTTCGTCAGTGTCGCTGCCGTTTACTTCGCGGCGCGGCAGCAGCAGGTCGAGTGCCACGCGCGCTTTTCCCGTCCAACTAAAGATGTCGCTTCTAACAAAAGGCCAGAAGCGTGAGGGCGCGAGCAAGTGAAATCCTTCTGGCACCGGCAATAGTCGGCCCTGCCTGACAATGAAGCTGCGGCGATGACGCTCGTTAGTTTCGATCAGGCGAGCTTCGAGGCCGAGGCGTTTTGTGAGTTCCAGCGCCGCTGGTTTTTCTGAGATGAAGGAATCCGGACCGCACTCGAGTAAAAACCCATCGCGCTCGCGAGTTTGCACAATACCGCCAGTTCGACCACTGGCTTCGAGTATTACTAGATCAACTTGTTTGCCGGATGCGTGGCTGCGCTCGAGCAGCCGGTGCGCTGCGGCCAGCCCGGTAATGCCGCCGCCAATGATTACAACGCGCTTCATCTTAAGTAGGACAGGCATTCCTGCCTGTCGTCTTTGCCTCAAGAGCCAAAAGGAACCAGGACAGACAAGAATGTCTGTCCCACTTGCTCCGGCAGAGCCGCAGGCATTCTCAAACTAATGAGCAGCAACCCGGCGCGCAGATCTCACTGCGCGTCCCGTGAGCGCCGAGAGATCGTCGCGGCGTTTCGGGGTCAATGCGTTCCAGAATTAACTCGCGAATCATTGCGATAAAGGCCGGATGAGTGCCGGCTGTAGCCGCGCGAACCATAGTCAAGCCCAGCTCACGGCAAAGCGACATGGCTTCGGTATCGAGATCGTAAATGATCTCCATGTGATCTGAGACGAAACCAATAGGAGCTATAACCAAGTCCTTGATTCCGTTTGCGTGCAGTTCGCGCAGGTAGTCACAAACATCAGGACCAAGCCATGGCTGCGCGGGCGATCCGCTGCGACTTTGATAGACCAATTTGTAGGAGCCCTTGTCCTTGCCCGAACCGATTGACGATCTCACATTGCGGGCGGGGACAAGCCCCGCCCCTACAAAAACTCCTTCCGCAACGAGCCGCGAGGCTTCCTGAAGCTGTGATTCGTAGGCGCAGTTATCTGCCATCGACTGCGGAATGCTGTGCGCCGTGAAAACAAGCTGCGTAGTCGCGCGTCGCTCTTCCGGAATCTGTTCGAGCGCCATTTGGATGTTCGCAACGTTCGCTTCTATAAAGCCGGGATGATTATAGAAGGCACGCAGCTTTTCTACGCGCGGCGCGTCCACGCCAACCGTCGCGCGCGCGCGTTCGATGTCTTCCAGATATTGGCGGCAACTTGAATACGAACTGTAGGCGGATGTGACGAAAGCCAGCGCACTCTGCACGCCATCATCACGCATCCGGGCTATCGTGTCCGCAAGCAACGGATGCCAGTTACGATTGCCGAAATAGATTGGGAGTTGCGGTCCTGTAGTTTCCAGTTCCTGCTCCAGGGCGGCGATGAGTTTGCGATTTTGTTCATTGATGGGACTGACGCCGCCAAACAATTCGTAGTGTTTCGCAACTCCGAGCATCCGTTCGCGCGGCACGTTGCGACCGCGCAGCACGTTTTCGAGAAAAGGCATTACATCGTCCAACCCTTCGGGACCGCCAAAGGAAACGATCAAAATTGCGTCATAAACGTTCGCCATATTTCTCTATGTCACCTCTGTGAGTCTCTGCCAGAGGAAGATCTGAAGTCCACGTTGCTCATCTCGTGCACGGCGTTAACGAGCGCGATCACATTCTCAACCGGCGTCTCGGGCAGGATGCCGTGGCCCAGGTTGAAGATGTGTCCCGAACGACCACCTGCCTGATCGAGTATTAGCTTGGCTTGGGCGCGCAAATGATCTTGATTCGCAAATAGCGCCACCGGATCGAGATTGCCCATCACGCCCACGTCATGGCCGATGCGTTGCCAGCCTTCATCTAGTCGCACCCGCCAATCGAGACCTATGACGTCGCCGCCAGCCTCGCACATCAACTCCAAAAGCGCCGAAGTGCCGGTGCCGAAATGAATAACGGGCGTTCCTGAAGTCACGCCTCTGATCACACTACGCGTGTGCGGCAGCACGTATTCGCGATAGTCGTCGGGACTGAGCGCGCCTACCCAGGAGTCGAACAACTGCACCGCCTGGGCGCCGGCTTCAATCTGCGCGTTGAGATACTTGACGAGCGCGCGAGAAATCAACGACATCATCGCATGCCACGCGCCGCTCTGGTTGTACATCAGCGATTTCGTGTTCACATAATTTTTCGAAGCGCCACCTTCGACGATATATGACGCAAGCGTAAAGGGCGCACCCGCAAATCCAATCAGCGGCAGATCGTTTCGCAGCGCGCGCCGCGTTTCGCGAATCGCAGCGAAGACAAAACTCAACTCGCCCACATCCTCAACCTCACGCAAGCGATCCACGTCTGTAGCGACGCGCACCGGATTGTGAATCACGGGCCCTTCACCTTTGCTGAATTCGAGTTGAAGCCCCATCGGCTCGATGATCAGCAGGATGTCCGCAAAAATGATTGCTGCGTCTACGCCGAGGCGTTCCGCCGCAGTCACGGTAACTTCGGCTGCCAGCGACGGCGTCTTGCACAACTCAAGAAAACTCATCCGCGCGCGCACCTCGCGATACTCTTGCATGTAGCGTCCCGCCTGACGCATTAACCATACGGGCGTGTAAGGAACAGGCTCGCGACGACATGCCCGCATGAAAACACTTTCGTGCAGCAGCCCAGTCAAATTCGATTCTTCAATAGACAAATGTTCGACTCCGAATTCATGGAATTCTTTCCGAAAACATGGAAGGAAAGTTTCTGCAACTTTCCAATTTTGATTGCGTTAAAGGCAATGCCAATTGGTCTTCTACTAAACCTAAGCAACGGTCGAGCGCGTTCAGGATTCAGACTACAACAAACCAGCAACCGGCTGGTAGCGAGCAAAGCTGGAGTAACGCAAACTGTTAGGCTGCGTCAGGCCGGTGATATTCCTTTTCGCGGTCGTCGCAAACTAAGAGTTTACGTTACGCCAATTTCAAAGCGAGGGGTTAACACCTGAGACTTCAGTAGCGTCCTTGTCAATGTAAATAGAATTTCGATCTTGCGACGACCCCAGGGAGACTCTTCCAAACGATGAAACGCCTCGTACTTTCCGTCGCGATAGTTTTACTTCTTGTGCCTTCGGCGTGGGCGCAGTCGAGCGCTTCAACTTCTGCAACTCCCGCGGCAACCTCGACGACTACCGACAAAAGCAGCGCGGTGCCTTCCGCGACTACCGGATCAGACTCAGCCACACAGCCAAACGTACCGAAGTCTCCATTGACAGTGCCTCCCGAAAAGGCCCAGCCGGTTAAGTTGACGTTGTTCGCTAAGCCGCCGGTGATCGACGGCAAGCTTGATGATGAGGTTTGGCAGTCGGCGGCAGTCTTCAAGGATTTTTATCAATGGCGGCCTAGCGATTCTTCACCCGCTTCTGCACGTACCGAGGTTTTGGCAGGATATGATTCACGTTTTCTTTATTTCGCATTTCATGCTTATGACGATCCAACGAAGGTGCGCGCGTCTGTAGCGAAGCGCGATTCGATTTTTGACGACGATTCAATTGGGCTGATACTCGATACTTTCAACGATAAGCGTCGCGCTTATGAATTGTTATTTAATCCGCTGGGTGTCCAGGCAGACGGATTCCTCACTGAGGGCGGGAACGACGACTTCAGCATCGATATCGTGATGGAATCCAAAGGACAGCTAACCAGCGATGGCTATACCGTCGAGGTGGCTATCCCGTTTAAGTCGCTGCGTTACAGCGCTGGCAAAGACAAACTTTGGGGCATCCACATTCTGCGCCAGATAAAGCACGTTAACGGCGAGCAGGATTCCTGGATGCCGATATCAAACAGCCAGTCGAGTCTTCTGAGTCAAGAGGGTCATATCACCGGACTCGAGGGAATTTCAACCGAACGCACGCTGGAATTAATTCCCAGTCTGACATTGTCCGAAACCGGCAAGCGCAAACCGCCGGTCGGCAGGTTTGTCAACGAACCAATCAAGTTTGATCCAGGCTTGACGGGGAAGTACAGCTTAACGCCGCAGGTCACGCTCGACTTCGCTGTCAATCCCGACTTCGCGCAGGTCGAGGCAGATCAGTTAGTTGTCACCGCCAACCAGCGCTTTCCGATATTCTTCCAGGAGAAGCGGCCATTCTTCCTTGAAGGCATTGATATTTTTCAAACTCAAATCGCCGCGGTTCATACTAAAGCCATTATCGATCCCGACTATGCGGCGAAACTAACCGGCAAAGTTGGTCGCAACACCTTCGGCTTGCTACTCGCTTCTGACAACGGGCCGGGGAACTTCAACGAAGAAGATCGACTCAAAGCCGATCCCAGATTGCTCGATAAGAATGCAACCGTTGGCATCCTTCGTCTAAAACGCGACCTCGGAAAGGCTGACTCCTTTATCGGCTTCCTGGGAACCTACCGCCGCTTCGTCGATACCTACAACCAACTCGCCGGATTCGATGGCCGCTTCCGGATCGACAAGACGAAGACTTTTAACTGGCAAGCTCTGGGCACACGGTCGCGAAGGCGATTCTTTTTTCCCGAGCAAGGCGCAAGCCTCGATCGCCGAGAGAACGGCTTCATCTACGCCGTGGAGTACAACGAAGACGGACGCCACTTCGGCCAGGATCTCTCCGCGGTCGGACGCACGCGCTACTATCGCGCCGATGTTGGGTTCAATCGGCGCGTCAACACCAACAACATCAACTGGTTTATGCGCTACAACTCCGAACCCAAACCCAAAGCCGGTTTGATCTCGTGGCGGGTCTCTACGGATTTGTCCACGAACTTTGATTGGCAGGGACGCTCGCAAAATGCCAATGACGAAATACAACTCCAGCTTAGGATGAAGCGAGAAACTGTTATTGGATTCGGTGTCGAGAAGGGATACGAGCGCGTGTTTGAAAGTGAATTTGGACCAAAGCGCCAGCCCGGCTCAAACTGCGTCGTCCTTAACAACTGCACTTTTGCCGGCAATGACAACGAGCGATCGACGTCGAACCACGGGCTCTATTCGTATGCCGAATCATCGCCAAGCAAGAAGTACCGGTTCAACTTTTTCATAAATCGTCGCTGGGGAGCGATGGACTTTGATTTCGGCGCCGGACCGAAATTTCCGCGCGTCAGCCCGACTGCACTCGCTGCGGCTGGCGCCAAGGCCAGGGGCTTTTGCGAACCGCCGCTGCCGGGACAGCCCCCGTTGCCGACAGTTTGCAACGCGCCGCAAGATCCGGGGCCTGGCGACTTTTGGCACTTCGACGGCGGAGTCACTTATCAGCCGACCACTGCATTGCAGGCTACGCTCAATTTCACAAAGGAGAGACTGACGCGCTATGACACCGGGCAGGTGGCGTTTGATGAAAACATTATCTCGCTGCGTAGCACTTATCAGTTCAGCCGGTTTCTTTTCGCGCGCGGGCGTATTGATTTTGATTCGATAGCTTCAAATTGGATAGGGCAGTTTCTGCTGGGCTATACACCAAACCCCGGTACAGCCTTCTATGTAGGTTATAACGATGATCTTAATCGTAATGGCTTTAATCGATTTTCCGGCGCGCTCGAGCCAGGCTTTCGCCGCAACGGCCGCACCTTCTTTATCAAGATGTCTTACCTGTTTCGCAAGAGCTTTTAATGCCGCGTAGCGGCAAACTGAGTTTAGCCGCGCGTTTTAACGCCGGGACAAAATCGTCGAGAACGATTCCGCGTCGCGTGGCGACGATCCGAGTACTTTCAAGCGTCGCTCCGCGACGCGGATTCTTGTCGCCGCCCACCCGGCGTTGAAACGGGCTAAAGTCACGCTGACGCCACGCGTCGAAGAACTTTTGCATTGCTTGACACGTAACAAACATTAGCGCCCGTGCAGCAATTTCGCGCTTAACAATTTAGTCGCAACTTCTTTGATCTGGTAAAGCCGCCGCTCCGGAAGAACAACACTTGTCTATGAAAACGTTAGTCCTAATCATTTTCGCGTTGCTGGTTCCGGCGCCGGCCGCGGTCGCGCAATCGACCAGTACGGGAAACGCGGCGGCAGCGGTCCCCAGTTCTGCCGCACCACACCGCATCGACGTCCCACCCGAGAAAGCAAAGCCACTTCACATTCCACGCCTCGACAAGCCGCCGGTCATTGACGGAAAACTCAACGACGACGTTTGGAAGCAGGCGGTGGTCTTGAGGGATTTCTACCAGACCAATCCCGGCGACAACATCGAGCCGTCAAAACCCACCGACGTCTTCATCGGTTACGACTCGCGGTTTCTTTATATCGGCGTCCACGCGTTTGACGATCCTTCTAAAGTCCGGGCTAGCGTCGCGCGCCGCGATGGCGTTTTTGGCGAAGACAATGTGCGCATCTTTCTCGACACTTTCAACGACCAGCGCAAAGCCTACGTGTTGGGTTGGAATCCGCTCGGCGTGCAACAAGACGGCATCCTGACAGAGGGTGGGAACACCGATTACAGTGTCGACATTGTGATGGAGTCGAAAGGTGAAGTCACTAGCGACGGCTGGACTCTGGAGGTTGCCATTCCCTTCAAGTCGCTGCGCTACGAAGCCGGCAAAGATAAGCTGTGGGGGTTCCACATTTGGCGAAACATTGATCGCTTGAACGATGAGATCGATTCCTGGGTGCCGCTAAGCAGAGACCGCCCCGGCCTGCTGACCCAGGCCGCACATCTCACCGGGCTGGAAGGAATATCTACCGAACGAACGCTCGAAATAATTCCCAGTCTGACTCTTTCTAAAACTGCCAAGCGAGTCAGCGCGCTGCCGGCAGGCAGTCCAATTCTCATCGATCCAGGGCGGCTGTTGAACAAGCCGATCAAATTTGATCCGGGCCTCAGCCTGAAATATGGACTCACGCCGACGGTTACGCTCGACATGGCGATCAACCCCGACTTCGCCCAGGTCGAGGCGGATCAAACCGTGGTTACGACAAACCAGCGCTTTCCCATTTTCTTCCAGGAGAAGCGCCCGTTTTTTCTTGAAGGTATCGACATTTTTCAGACGCCGCTGCAGCCGGTGCATACGCGCGCGATAGTCGACCCCGATGTGGCATTGAAACTTACTGGCAAGCGCGGTCGCAACACGTTTGGAATTTTGCTGGCCAGCGATAACGCGCCGGGAAATTTCACCGAAGAAGAGCGCGTCGATGTAAATGCGCTGCCGATCATACGGCGTTTTCTCGACAAGAACGCCTATGTCGCTGTGCTTCGTCTGAAGCGTGACGTGGGTAAGGAATCAAGTGTTGGGTTGTTGGCGACCAGTTACGACTTTATCGAGAAGCATAATAAGTTGCTGAGCATTGATGGACGCTTCAAGCTCGACCCGCAGACGGTTTTTAGTTTTCAGTTGCTGGGGACCACGTCGCGGCGTTGTTTTGCCGAGCCTATGAGCGATCGGCGTGTAGTGAAAATAACGGAGCCATGTTTTTCTGGTTTTCAGGAAGATCTCACCACCTTGCCGCCCTCCCAGACGCCGACCGAAAGGTTAACCCGCAACTTCTATCGAACCGGCAACGGCTTCGGCTACTACTACAACCTCAATCGATCCAATCGACACTGGACCTATCAACTTGAGGGCCAGGGACGCACCCGGGATTATCGCGCCGACGTCGGTTTCACGCGGCGTCGCAATACGAATTACGACGATGTCTTAATCAGTTACAACTCCGAACAAAAACCAAAGGCTAAGATAATCAACTGGCGCGCCTTCAATTCAAGTCGCATGAATTTCGATTGGCAGGGCCATACTCAAAACATCGAAGACGAGGCGCAGCTCCAATTCAACCTGCAAAAGTCGACTCATCTAGGCTTCGGTTTTGTGGGCGGGTATGAGCGCCTGTTTGAAGATGAGTTTGGCGCCGCCCGCACCGTCACGCATTCCGGTTCATTCTTTGGTCCCGATCCGGAGCGTTCGACAAAGCAGGCGAGTCCTTACTTTTTCGCCGGCAGCCGGCCCAGCAAGAAGTACAATTTCAATATCTTCCTGTTGCACAGCACGAATTCCTTCGACCTTGATTTTGGCGGCGGTCCGAAGTTCCCGCGCGTCAGCCCGGCCGCATTGGCGAATCCTTTTGCGGCGCTCGATCCGGGCCCCGGCGGATTTTGGGATGTTGAGTTGAGCGCGGGGCTGCAGCCGACGAATGAACTGAGCCTCTCGTTGAGCTACGTCAAGAACCGGCAGACACGCAACGACACGGGCCGGGTTGCGTTTGACGACAACATCTACACTTTGCGTTCAACATATCAATTCTCGCGCTTCATTTTTGCGCGCGCGCGCGTTGATTACGAAACGATCGAGTCAAACATCAAGGCGCAGTTCCTCCTCGGTTGGACGCCAAACCCCGGCACCGCTCTTTACGTTGGCTATAACGACGACCTCAATCGCAATGGCTTCAGCCCGTTCACGGGCCAGTTGGAACCTGGCTTCAGGCGCAACGGCCGCACCTTCTTCATCAAAATGTCTTACCTTTTCCGGAAGAGCTTCGGCGGCTAGTTGCAGGAAGAATCAGCCACAGATTTAGGCGGATGAACGCGAATCAGATAAGACAAGTTGGGATCAGCGGCGGGCACTGAAAAACATATTCCTGATTTCTGAACTAGATCTGATCCGCGTTTATCCGCGCAAATCTGTGGCTAATTCTCCGGGTCACTGCTACCTTCACGCGAATGCTTGGGTTAAGATGCTGAACCTGAAACATGTTGGAAAACGCCTCGCTCCACATTCGCGTGCCGCAGTCCATCCGGTTTGGCGCCGGACTATTGTTTTGCGTATTCGTATTGGTTGGCGCAGCCTGCAAGAGTGGCTACCAGGGTTCGGCGCAACAAGCCCGGCCCGGTGAAAACAAAGCCGCGCGACAAGTGAAAACCGCACGCGTCGAAGAAACTCCTTTCGGCGAAACCGTTACTGCCAATGGCACCCTCGCCGCTTTCGATCAAACCACTGCCGGTGTGAAGGTTGCTGGACGTCTTAGTGCAATTTCGGTTGACCTGGGCAGCGTCGTTCGCCGCGGACAAATGATTGCGCAGATCGAAGCCAACGACTACAAGCTTCGCGTGCAACAATCAGAGGCAGCTCTGGGCCAGGCGCGCGCGCGCCTCGGTCTTTCGCCTGATGGCACTGACGATAAAGTTAGCGCGGAACAAACGGGCACCGTCAGGCAAGCTAAGGCCGAACTGGATCAAGCTCGGCTGAGTCGCGAACGCGCAGTGAAACTCGTCGAGCAGGGAATTGTCGCGAAGGCCGACTTCGATGCTGCCGATGCCTCGTTCAAGGTTGCGCAGAGTCGCTATCAGGATGGGCTCGAAGAAATCAGGAATCGCCAGGCAGTGCTCGCACAACGCCGCTCCGAACTCGCGCTCGCGCGCCAACAGCTTGCCGACACTGGGGTCTATGCGCCGATTGACGGCATCGTGCAATTGAAACGCGCGAGCGTGGGCGAGTATCTGGCAGCGGGCGCGCCGGTGGTTGATATCGTGCGCATGAATCCACTCCGTTTGCAGGCGCAGGTTCCCGAGCGCGACGCCGGCACAGTTCGCTTTGGACAAAATGTGCGGGTTAGCGTCGAAGGCGATGCGCGCGTTTACATCGGGCAGATAAAGCGGCTGAGTCCGGTGATAACTCAGCAGAACCGCATGCTGATGGTGGAGGCTGACGTGCAGAACGACGGCGGCCTGCGTCCGGGCGCATTTGCCAAAGCGGAGATCGTTACCAACGATGCGAAGATGGCGGTTACCGTTCCCAACAACGCTATTGTCACTTTCGCCGGCATTGAAAAAGTGATCGTCGTACAGAACGGCAAGGCTCTCGAGAAACCGATTACTACCGGCAGACGCAGTGCAGACTCGACTGAAATTCTATCCGGCGTTAATGTGGGCGATCAGGTAATCGTGGACCCGGGGAATTTGCAATCGGGAATGGCGGTGGAAGTTGTACAGTGAGGCGTTAAATGTCAGGCAAGCTGCTTAGACTATTTATCTTGTTTCTTCTTGCGCTCATCCACGCTGCGCCTGCTTCAGGGCAAGAGCGTTCCGATGTAACAAAGGTTCCCATCGAACCTCAATCCAAGTCTGTCACTATCGTCTCCAAGCCAAACCCAGAAGGCCAAAAAGAAGGTTCTGGTGAACCGCAAATCACGCTAACTCTGCGCGCGATATTCAGATCCGATGGCACCGTTACAGACGTTCATTTTGTGAAGGCCACACCCAAAGATGCGGCCAAGGGCATAGTAAAAGAATTTAAGAAGCGAGCGATTGAGGCAGCGAAGCAGATCAAGTTTACTCCTGCCACAAAGGACGGCCATCCGGTTTCGATGTTCATGGAATTGGAATACGCGTTCAACCTATTTGACGACGACAAGCCCGCAGTAAAGACTCCCGACACTGAGTCTCGCAAGCCCAAAGACGAAAAGCCAAAGGTTTAGCGCGCGTGCAAAAGCTTGCCGAAATTTGTATTCGCCGTCCGGTCTTCGCCTCGATGATTGTTTTGTCGTTGGTGGTCGTCGGCGCGGCCAGCTTTTTCCGGCTCGGAGTCGATCGCTTTCCTTCAGTTGACCTGCCTACAGTTAGCATCCGCACCAACCTGCCCGGCGCTTCGCCGCAGGAAGTTGAATCTCTCGTCACCCAGCAGATCGAAGAGGTTGTTAACACGGTTGATGGCATCGACGAACTGCGTTCGATCTCGGGGCAGGGCACTTCGATTGTCATCGCCACTTTCAAGCTCGACCGTAATCTCGAGTCCGCCGCGCAGGACGTGCGCGACCGCGTCAACAGCCTCGGGCGGAATTTGCCCGGCGACGCCACGCCGCCGGTAGTGCAAAAATTTGATAACGACAGTACCCCGGTTGTCACAATCTCGCTTTCTGCCGATCGATCGCTCAGGGAGTTAACCGAACTTGCCGATAAGACCGTTCGCGTTCAACTCGAGCGCGTCAGCGGCGTCGGCGAAGTGCGCGTGGTCGGCGGTCTCGAGCGCGCCATTAATATCTGGATTGACGCGGAGCGTTTAGCCGCTTATCAGATTCCGGTGACCGCGGTGCGATCGGCATTGACGCGACAGAATGCAGACGTGCCCGGCGGCAATGTTAATACCGGACGAGAAGAACTGGTGTTGCGCACGATCGGGCGCTATACGGATCCGCGTGCTTTCGAAGATCTGGTCATTGCCAACGTCAATGGCTCGCCAATCAGGTTGCGCGATGTCGGCCATGTGGAAGATGGCACGAAGGAACAACGATCGCTGTCGCGGCTCAACGGCCTGCCGACGGTCACCCTCGAGATTCGCCGGCAGTCAGGTGCCAACACGATCGACGTCATCAATGGAATCAAGCAGGAGTTGCCGCGAATTACAGGTCAACTGCCGAACGACGTGAAGATGGAAGTGATTCGCGATCAGTCGCGCTACATCGAAGCAGCCCTGCACGAAATTCAGAAGCACCTGGTTCTCGGTAGCATCCTCGCCAGCCTCGTCGTGCTGCTCTTCATGCGTTCCTGGCGTTCGACCTTGATTGCGGCCGTCGCGATCCCGTGCTCATTGATCTCTACGTTTGGGATGATGCGCGCGCTGAACTTCACTTTGAATAGCGTGACGATGCTGGCGCTCGTCTTGATGGTCGGCGTTGTTATCGACGACGCGATCGTTGTCCTCGAAAACATCTTTCGCTTCATCGAGGAGAAACGGATTGAGCCGAGGGAAGCTGCTAAAGAAGCGACGAAGGATATTGGTCTCGCTGTGCTCGCCACCACGCTTTCGTTGGTTGTGATCTTCCTGCCCGTCTCTTTCATGTCGTCCATCTCCGGACGTTTCCTTTATCAGTTTGGGATCACGGCTGCAGTCGCGATCCTCGTCAGCTTGCTGGTGTCGTTTACGTTAACGCCGATGATGAGCTCGCGACTGATTCGCGTGCAGGATGCGGAGACAGGCGGCGGCCACAATTCAACGGGTTCACGCGGTGGGTTTTACCGATGGCTCGACCGGGGTTACGCGGTCATGCTGGCGTTTGCGATGCGTCATCGCCTGGCCGTCTCGGTGTTGGCGCTTCTGGTGGTGTTATCCAGCGTGCCGCTCTATCGCGCAGTGAAACAGGAGTTTATTCCCACGAATGTTGACGAGGCGGAGTTTGAAGTAAGCGTCAACGGTCCGGAAGGAACCAACCTCGCGGTTATGAACGAAACGATGGCGGCGATTGAGAAAGATATTCTTTCGACACCGGGCGTGCGTTTGGTTCTCTCAAATGCGGGCGGATCATTTCTTGGCGGCGTAAATCAAGGCGGCGCCTACGTTCGCATCGCTCCACATGAAGAACGAACATTTTCGTTAGCACGGCTCTGGACTGAGACCAGGAACGGGCATCCGCTTAACGCCTTCAAGGGAAACTATTCGCAACAAGACGTGATGCTGGAAGTGCGCCGTCGCTTGCAGAAGTATGCGCCGATGCGCGTCGGCGTGCGCAATGCGCCTTCGTTCAACTTCGGCGCCGGCGGACGCTTCGATATCGATTTTAATTTGCGTGGGCCTGATATCGTGGCGCTGGCCGGCTACGCCGACGAGCTGATGAAGCGCTCGCAGACGCTCGGCGGGATTGTTGATGCCGACACCTCGCTCAAACTCAACAAGCCGGAACTGCGCGTCGAAATTGATCGCGCACGCGCGGCGGACCTCGGCGTCGACAGCACCGACATTGCCACCGCTTTGCGTTTGATGGTTGGTGGCGAAGATCGTGCTTCGCGCTTCCGTGATGAGTCGATCAATGAAGATTACGATGTGCAACTGCGACTCGACGAGAAGGATCGCAGCGATGTTGCCACGATCCAACGGCTTTACGTTCCCTCGTCACGCGGCGGGCTGGTTCGTTTAGATAATCTTGTGAATATTAAACGCGATACGAGTCCTTCGCGCATTGATCGCCTCAATCGCGAGCGGCTGGTTTCGATGCGTGCTTCCGTCGCGCCCGGCTTCGCGCTGGCAGATCGCATCGAAGCCTTGCGCGGGGCGGTGGCTCAGATGAATCTGCCGGCGGCTTACACCACCACGGTTTCCGGTCGCGCGCGCGAGCTGGAGCGAACCTTTACGGAATTTATCTGGGCCTTCATTCTCTCGATCATTTTCATGTACATGATTCTGGCGTCGCAATTCGAGAGCACGATCCACCCCGTAACAATCCTGCTGAGTTTGCCGCTGTCAATTCCTTTTGCGCTGCTCTCGCTTTGGCTCACCGGCGACACGCTCAATCTCTATTCGGCACTCGGCATCCTGGTGCTGTTTGGTGTCGTCAAGAAAAACTCGATCCTGCAAATCGATCACATGAACAGCCTGCGTTCGCGCGGCATGGTGCGTTACGACGCAATCATGCAGGGCAATCGCGATCGGCTGCGTCCGATCCTGATGACTACGCTCGCGTTGGTCGCGGGCATGTTGCCGTTGGCTTTGGGGACTGGGCCAGGCGCCGAAGAGCGACGCTCAATCGCGGTGGTAGTTATCGGCGGGCAGATGCTTTCGTTGTTGCTGACTCTGATAGCGACGCCGGTTGTGTATTCGTTGTTGGACGATTTAAGCCACACCGCGCACTGGCGCCGATTGGCAAGCGCAACATCTGGCTTCCGCGAACGACTCACGCGAAAACGAAAACAGTCTGGCGACGCTTCGGCCGAAGCGCCGGCTGAAACGCACAACGTGCATGAAGACGGCGAGCACCCACCCGCCGCGCTCACCGGCGATTGACTAGCTCCAGGTGCATTCTCCAATTCCAATCGATTGCTCCACCTTAGCAGGGCAACGCCCCGGCAGCACCCGCCGCGCAGTCAACGAATGAGGCACGGCCTCTCGTGGATGAGAGCAACGCTTTACGGTCGGGTGCATGCCTTCGTTGGGCGCGACATCAGAAACAGCTAGACCTTCCTGAACATCCAACAAAGAGCAGCAAATACTATGACAGACAATAAGGCGAGACTGCCGAACCAGACATCATGCCCCAGTGTAAAAAACGCGACGGCGGACTTTAGGAAGATGACGATATCAACGACTAGCCCGATCAACAGCAGATTTATTTTAGCGCCGACGCTAAGCCCATTCTTATTCTGTAAGATATTGTGCCCGAGCTTCAGAAGAAACAGCGCCAGCATCGCGCCGAACAACCAGAAGAAGGAGGCCACCAGGAGACCCGGTTCTTTCCCGTCGTCCTTCATGATGCCGGTTGTTGTTAATACTTGAAGAATTAGGAGCAGGGTAACGAATAAGCCAATTACGACAGCTAGCACATAGAAAAGAGTACCTAGAATTCGTTTCATTTAAGCTAGCCCTCCTCCGAATACCGTTACTCTAATCTTAGTAAAAACACTCACAGTCTAGAACCTAACTATGATATCCGGTCCCGCATAAAATCGGCCTCCCACAACCACTCAGAGTGCATGCGCGGGACTCCGTACGCCCTGTTCTAGATACTCAAGTAGTGCCGCGCTCACGCGTTCAGGTAGCATCGCATCCTGGAAGTCACTCCGAGCCTGAGTCCAACACCATTCTCCTTGTGCTCCGTGTTCCTAAGTGTATATACTTCTGACTGTGGAAGTTGGTTAACAACACGACCAACCCAATCAAACTTGGCGGCGTACAGAACAGCCGCTGCCCCGGTACATCCTCTCAATCAACGCTTCAACTTTAACCACCCCAGTGAGTGGATTCGTTTTCAGAAGTCTTCCCGGTTCAATAGACAGGCAAGAATGCCTGTCCTACTCAAAATGGAGCCATCCTTGATCGAATCTCACGATTTCAACGCCGACACGCCTAACCTTCCGCTAGCCGCGGATACGGTTCTGCAAGACCGCTATCGCATTGTCCGTTTGCTTGGTCGCGGCGGCATGGGCGCCGTTTACGAAGCGCATGACGACCGACTCGACATAATCGTAGCGCTCAAGGAAACGCTTTCTTCGGAAGAATCGATGCGCAAGCAATTCGAGCGTGAAGCGCGAATGTTGGCCGGCATGCAGCATCCAGCGTTGCCGCGCGTGAGCGATCATTTTGTCGAGGGCAACCGCGCGTTTCTGGTGATGCAGTTTATCGGCGGCGTTGACCTCGCGAAGATCATTGCACAACAGCCGGGACCGTTTCCGCGTGACCAGGTGATTGCCTGGGCCGATCAGTTGCTCGATGCTTTGATCTACCTGCACTCGCGCGATCGTCAGGTGATTCATCGCGACATCAAGCCGCACAATTTGAAACTTACGTCCACCGGACAGATCGCGCTGCTCGACTTTGGTCTGGCCAAGGCACAGGCAGCAGATCAATCCGTCACTGCGTCCCAGGCTTTTTTCGGTTACACAAAGCACTACGCGCCGCTCGAACAGATCCAGGATCAGCGCACCGATCCGCGCAGCGACATCTACGCGCTCGGCGCCACGCTCTATCACTTATTGACCGGGATCAAACCGCCTGACGCGATGGTGCGGGCGGCCGCGCTGGTAAACGGCGGGGCGGATCCGTTGCAGCCGGCGAATCAGATTCACGAAGCGGTCGGTCCGCAAATCGCGGCGATTCTGAATAAGGCGATGGCACAGAACCCAGCCGAACGTTACGAAAGCGCCAATGAGTTTCGTGGAGCGTTGCGACGAATGGGCCGCACCAGAATTAGGGAAGAGAAGATCGAACGGCAAAGCCAGGAGCGGGTCTGGCCTGCTGGTGAGACGATACACATCAGCGATATGAGTTCGCCGCATGTTTCGGAATCTCCGGCGATGAACCTCGCGTTGGTGGGATCAGCGAAACGATTTGGGCCCGCAGGGGCAACCGCAGTGTTAGCGCTGCTGGTAACCCTGGCTGGCGGAATTCTCTACGGCGCTCAACGTTGGTTTCCCGCTGCTGACAAGATGGCAAGGGCAAATCCCGCAAGCGATACCGCGGCTGTGTTGCGTCCATCAGCCGGCGCGTATAAATCCGATCGCGCTCGAACATCCGATAGCGTCACGCCGTCTTCCGCTAAACCAAGAAGTTCTAACGACGAACGCAAGGAGCGCCTGGCCGACAAACCGGGTGGCGTGGCTGCCTCTGGTTCTCAGAAGATTATGAAGCCTAAGGCTGAGGTGAAGTCTCAAAGCGTTTCCGGGCGTGGACAGGATGGCCATCGCAGCATTCCTCGTAATGACTTGCAACGCGTAAGCGCGCCGAGTATTCGTTTCCCAAGACCTGAATTACGGTACACCTCGCCAACGCCTTCGCCTGAGTCGCGTCCGCGGAGTGATAGTTCGTCGCGGGTGTCGCCTTCAACCGTAATGCCCCGCTATTACCGAGCCGGCAATGTGCCTCCGAAGTTTTATCGCGCCGCAGACGGCACGCAGATTGTGAAGTTTTCTGACGGCTCAACCCGGGTTATCCACCTCGGCAAAAGCGGCACGCAATCGGTTAGTTCATACCGCTGAACTTCGAAACCCGTTTTCCCCAAGAACCCGGTTCGTTCAGTCTGTTAAGCGGACGACTGAGCGTCCTCAAGGAAGCTTTCGAGATCCTGCTGCGGCCACCAGTCCGGTTGACTCTGGCATCGGGCGCTACCGCGCTCGGTTCTGTATTGTACTTAGCTTGATTCAGATGAGTTGTATCTGGCCCACGAACGATAATCCTTGGGAACGTCAAGCGTCTTCAGTTTCTTCCAGGCTTTGATCGCTTGTTCTCTCGTTGCGCCTTTCTGCGCGGCGAGAAAGTCAGCCACGAAGTTTATGTATCTGCCAGTTGGAACATGCGCGAAGGGCTTCTCGGTCTGACTGAGTCGAACGTACTCTTTGACGAGGGCGCCGTAGGTTAGCTTGACGCCCTTCGCGAGTTGCTCTTCGCGCCAGCGGTTGAGCCGGTAGCGAGCTCCGGATTTTCGCTTGAGTCCCGGCGCGAGTTTCCGAGACTCTCTTTCGAGAAACTCCTTGGTCTCCTGGTTGTTTGTGTAAACCACCACCGCGAGGTCGAGGCTCAGCCCGCGTTCGACGTCTTTTTTGCCTGAGGTTGAGAGACTTCTTCTGGTTGGGCTCTTGATCTTGCCGGTCTCGAGAAAAAGTTTGATGGCTTGCTCGAGTTCGTCCTTTCGCAGCTTCTTCGCGAAAGTGACCCCAATGCTTTCCGCGAATTCCTTGAGTTCAGTTGCGTACCAATAGCCATTCTCGAACTGGGTAACACTTATCGCAGTTGATAGCTTCGTCTTCTGCTTCAAGCCGGCCTCATTTCTAGATCTCCTCGAGCCTGCGTCTCACCAAGACGAAACGAGCTTTCCCTTTCTTGCTGGGAATGCTGGCCGGATCGTTCGCTCGATACGAAAGGGTCTTGCAGAAGATCACGTTGTTCTTAATGGACCGTAGCTCGTTGATTTGGCGCGGTGATTATCGGCAAGGTCGAAGCCACAATCAAGTTAAGGAATGCGCTCTGAACTTGCCGTCGCGACTTTCAGTCTCTTTCGCCGTACGCAGCCCGCTTGATGTTTAGGAGCCAAGTCTCGTGCTCCGAAGTTATCTTGAAATGGAACCGGAGCAGTGATATAAGGCACTCTTGAACTCAGGCTCCAAACCTCCATGCTTCCTCCACAAAGGAGCAGCTCATGAAAGTATACGGGCAGCAAAAGAATCAGCCGCAGCAGAAAGTATCACCTAACATCAGGTCGCGTGCGAAGGCCGTTGAGGCAAGCCCTCCGGTTCATCCGATCATGCGCTTGCAGCAAAGGATTGGGAATCAAGCTGTCCAGCGATTGCTCCGTGCGAACGCTAAAGGTCTCGAAGCAGGTTCTGATCCATCTGCGGCAACTCGCTCCGCCCATGATTTCACCCGGATACCAGTGTCCTCCGAAGCGCCAGTCAGGCTTCAGGCGAAACTCAACGTCAGTGCTCCGGGGGACGTACATGAGCAGGAAGCCGATCGCGTCGCCGCACAGGTGACGAGCATGCCTGAGCGGCAACTACAGCGTTCTTGTGCCTGCGGCGGCGGATGTCCGAAGTGCCAGAAGCAACCTGCTGCCCACGAGCATTTGCAGATGAAGAGTGTCCACGCAAACGACATTGGGAGGACTGAGGCGCCGCCCATTGTTCACGAAGTCCTGCGTTCATCCGGTCAGCCACTCGACAGAGCCACGCGTGCGTTTATGGAGCCGCGCTTCGGACATGACTTCAGCCGAGTGCGCGTGCATACCGACGCGCACGCCGCGGAATCGGCGCGAGCGGTCAATGCGTTGGCCTATACAGTCGGACGCGATGTGGTGTTTGGAGGCGGGCACTATCAGCCGGAAACGATTGCAGGGAGAAGACTGCTGGCTCACGAGCTTACGCACAGCATCCAGCAGGAAAATGGATTTCAGCCATTACCGATCCGCCCGCATAGGGATCAGCATGAGCAGCCGCCTGATCGCTCAGCGTTAGCGGTTACCCACCGCCTTCCGTCACTTGTTATTGGTCAAACAGGCGCAAACGTCATGCGCCAATCGATCAAACAGCAAGCGGAAAAATCAAAGACGGGCGCATCGAAAGAAGGCTCGATTGAGACGGAATCCAAGGATAAGGTCGACAAATCACTCAACCATGAATCGATATTGTCTGACTTAAAGGAGTTAAGAAATCTCAAAATATCAGGTTCAAAGTCGAGCGTACCTTCGGATGCTAAGACGCTTTCTCGGGGAATCAGAAAAATGCATGCTGTCGTAAACAGAATGGGAACATTCAATATCCCTAAACAAAGTGCTCAGAATATACAATCCAAAGTTTCAGAACTAGGTAATAAACTAGCTCTTCCCACCATCCCAATTGGACTTGCTAAAGAGGGACAGAGGGTCTCTGTTGCATCATTCACGGGGGCTGAGCCTGTTGGCGTGATGCTTGTTTTAGAAATACTCGGCGAAATCGTTGCCGCCATAGCCGCGATATTGGAAGCACCCATCGTAATCATAATAGCAGTCATCGTCTTGGTTATTTGGCTCATTTATGAAATTATTAAGGCGATAATTAGAGAGGCAGATAGAACTTTATGTGCTCTCTTGTTTGTACGTTGTAAACGTAGATCCAAATATCCTTGCGGGATGTGTATGTTGATGTGCCAAGATAATGAGGGAGAGTGGCCGTTTGACAAATGTCCGATTCAAGGAAAGTAAAACTAACAAAGCTTTGGGTCCAACGTCGCGGCAAAAAAAGTTCAACTACTCGGAACATCTCAATTTCGTATTCCTCTGCCCACTAACTCAAAAGTACTCAAGATATTTTACGGTACTCAAAGGTACGCGTGCTCGCCGTGCAGCGTCTCGTCTAAGCCCATCTCTTCTTCCGCGGCGGTGACTTTCACCGGCGTGATCTTATTGATGACTGCCAGCATGATGTAAGTAAACACAAACGCGTAAAGCGCGGCGCCGGCCACGGTGGCAACTTCCTTAACGAAGAAGGCCGCGTTGCCATGCACCAGTCCATCTGCGCCCCCATCGGGATTCATCGCTTTATACGCGAACAGTCCGAGCGAAACTACGCCGACAACACCACCGACACCGTGCACACCCCAAACATCCAGCGCGTCGTCCCACTGCAGACGGTTCTTCAACCAGACCGCGTAGTAACAGATCACACTTGCCAGCACGCCGATCAAGATCGCGGTGGGCGTGCTCACATAACCGGCTGCGGGC
>JANLYZ010000151.1:0-8841 GCA_031365905.1 Chloracidobacterium sp.
GATCGCAGTGCAAACATGATCTGGCGTCCGTTTTATTTCGCCAACCTCATCGTCGATCCCAAAGACGAGAACAAAGTTTACAAACCTGACGGGCCACTCATCGTTAGCAACGACGGCGGCAAAAGTTTCAGTAACATCTCCGGCGGCGCGCACGGAGACTTTCACGACGTTTGGATCAATCCGAACAACACTGACAACTTGATCACCGGCGACGATGGCGGCGTTTGGTATTCCTACGACGGCGGCAATCGTTGGTGGAAGGCCGGGAACCTGCCGATTTCGCAGTTTTATCACGTCAGCGTTGACATGGATTTGCCTTATCACGTCTACGGCGGGTTGCAGGACAACAGCTCGTGGGTGGGCGATTCGATGTATCCGGGCGGCATCACCAACAGCCGTTGGGAAAACATGTATGGCGGCGACGGCTTCTGGATGTTTGCCGACCCTTCCGATCCGGATTACATCTACGCCGAATCGCAGGGTGGCTACATCGGAAGAATTAATCGCAAAACTCACGAGTCGCGCTCGATTCAACCGTTGCCCGAATACAACGCCGGCAAGCTCCGCTACAACTGGAACGCCCCGATTCATGTTACCGCAGCAGGCACTGTCTATATCGGTGCGCAGTTTCTTTTCCGATCGCGCGATCATGGACAAACGTGGGAACGCATCTCGCCTGACTTAACAACCAATGATCCGGAGAAACAGAAACAGGAACAGTCCGGTGGCGTCACGGTAGACAACTCGGCTGCCGAAATGCATACGACGATCTATGCGATTGCTGAATCGCCGAAAGATTCAAACTTGATCTGGGTCGGCACCGATGATGGAAACGTGCAGGTCACGCGCGACGGCGGCAAGCATTGGAATAACGTCGTCGGTAACATTCAGGGGCTCCGGAAGAATGCCTGGGTGTCTTCAGTTGAACCCGGGCATTTCGATGCGGGCACGGCTTACGCTACGTTTGATGGCCACACTTTCGGCGACCTGCGTCCTTATGTTTACAAGACCACTGACTACGGCAAGACGTGGAGCGCGATCGTCATGCCCGAAGGTTCATCCGTTCACGGCTACGCGCACGTAGTCAAAGAAGATCTCGTAAACAAAGATCTGTTATTTGTGGGCACTGAAATGGGCCTTTGGATTTCGCTCGACGGCGGCAAGCAGTGGGCGCAGTACAAGGGCGGTGACCTGCCAAACGTGGCGGTGCGCGATCTTGCGATTCATCCGCGCGATCACGATCTGGTAATTGCAACGCACGGACGCGGCATCTGGATCGTGGACGACATCACGCCGCTGCGCGCCCTGACTCCCGAGAATCTCGCGAAGGAAGCAGTGTTCATTAACGCCAAGCCAAGCGTGCAAAGCATTACCGGCGGCGGCGGTTGGGCCAATGGCGATGCGGAATTCTCAGGACCAAATCCCACTGACGAAGCGGTAATCACTTACTACCAGAAGAAGCGCCACATTTTTGGCGACCTGAAGATCGAAGTCTTCGATGCGAGCGGCAAGCTGCTCGGGATAATTCCGAGCAGCAAACGTCGTGGACTTAATCGCGTGACCTGGCCGATGCGACTCAAAGCGCCCAAGGTTCCGCAGGCGGCGAGCGCGGCTTTTGGCGCGTCCGTTGGCCCACGGCTTTTGCCCGGCACCTACACGGTGAAGATGACGAAAGACAAGAACGTTTACACGACCGAGTTGCAGGTCGTCACTGATCCACGCTCGAAGCACACGGCGGAAGATCGTCGCGCGCAACTCAACCTCTCCATGAAGCTATACGCGCAACTTGGCGACATGACTTTCGCGGTAGCGCGCATCAATGGCGTGCGGCTGGCGCTCGCGGATCGTGCCGGGAAGTTGCCGGCGAATGATCCGTTGGCTAAGCGTCTGCTGGATGCGGTTGCGGCTGTCGATGTATTGCGTAAGAAGATTGTCGCGACTACGGAAGGCGGTGCGATTACCGGCGAGGAACGGCTGCGCGAGAATCTTGCCGACCTCTACGGCAGCGTCGTGTTCTACGAAGGACGTCCCTCGCAAACGCAAGTGGAAAGGGCCGGCGCGCTCGCACGTGAATTGGCTGACGTGGTGAAAGACTTTGACGCCTGGCTCGCAAAGGATCTGCCCGGCATGAACTCCGCCTTAGCAAGTAAGCAACTGGAAACTATCAAGCCGCTCACGCGCGAAGATTGGGAGAAAGCCGATCAAAAGTAGAACTGCCTGGGTCTTACAAATCCTTCGTGGATCTCCCCCAACGAAGGTAGGGGCACGGCAAGCCGTGCCCCTGCCCCCCTATCAAGACGCCTTCGTCCGTATTGTCTATCGCTCCCAGAAGGCAGATAATTAGTTTGTTCCACCCCCAACATATCAGTCTCAGAGGACTAGCTATGCTTACTAAATATCTGGCAGCGCGGACAGCGTCGCTGTCGGCTTTGCTGTTTGTTCTCGTTCTGGTTTTTTCCGGCAATGGTCTGGCGCAAACTCCGCCTAAACCAACTCCTAAATCAACGCCCAGCCTGGAAAAGAAATTCTTCGTCAACATTCTTAAGGACCAGCGCGCGATCTGGACTTCGCCTTTTCATTTGCACGGGACAGACGCGAAGTGGTTAGCGCCGCTGGGCTTGTCAACAGTGGCCTTGATCGCAACTGACCGGCGCACCGCCGGCGGTTTGGGGAACAATCCGAATCGTCTGCGGATCAGCAAGGACATTAGTTGGTTTGGTTCGACTTACGCCACCGTAGGGACGGCCGGAATTCTCTATTTGGTTGGACGAGCCACGCACAATAATCATTTGCGTGAGACTGGTTTACTCGGCGCCGAGGCGCTGTTCGATAGTGGCCTCGTCGTGACTGCCCTGAAAACTGCATCGCAGCGCCAACGACCGACGACAGATCATTCTAGTGGGGAATTCTTTGATGGCGGCGCTGCTTTCCCGTCTGGTCACGCGATCAGCGCCTGGTCGCTCGCGACAGTGATCGCCAAAGAGTATGGACATCACCGCCCGCTGGTGCAGGTGGGCGCGTACGGTCTGGCCACGGCAGTCAGCTTGTCTCGCTACACGGGCCGCAACCATTTCCTTTCTGACGTGCTGGTGGGCAGCGCGCTGGGTTATGGCATTGGCCGTTACGTTTACCACAAACATCACGACACGATGCTCGACGCGCAGAATGAAAAGCAGAATGGCAACGTCGTGCGCTCGAAGTTGTTTCCCACGATCGTCCCTCTGTATAACCCACGCGCTCGTGTCTACGGTGGTATGCTCGCGTGGAGTTTTTAGTTTCGCCGTTTGATCAATTCAACCAAGATTCATGCGCCGCAGAAGATCCTGGTAACGCGCGTCAGAGCGCAAAGGGGCGAGCATGGGTTCTACCTTAAAATAGATCATCTCGGTCGAGTGATCGTTAAAAGCTTTCTCCAGCCAGGCAAAGGCCTTGTCCTTGTCGCCCAGACCAATATAGACCAGGGCGATGTCGTAGGGAGGCACATACTGTTTCTTCGCTCGCTCCTGCAACTCAGCGAGCGCGGCAAGCGCCTCGGACTTTTTCCCGGAGACGGCCATGACGTGGGCGATGTGGGCCCTGATCTGGGGCGTGTCGCCGGCTATCTCCAACGCTTTGTTGTACTCGGTGAGCGCCTCGCGGTAGTGACCCTCTTGCACGTAAGCAAGGCCCAGGCGGAGATGCGTGCGCATAAAGTTTTGATCCAACTCCAGCGCCCGCTCATATTGTTTGATCGCCTGATCGTAACGCCCTTCGTAGTAATCTATCCGGCCCAGGTTTACGTTAGTGACCAGCAGCAGCGGATCCAACTCCAGCGCTCGCCGCATCGCCGTACGCGCCTCATCCATTCGTCCCATTGCTATTAGGTTGAGGCTGCGCCAATGGTGTAACAAGGGATAATTAGGATTAAGAGCAATTCCTTTTTGAAACTCGTCTTCCGCACCGTGCCAATCCCACTCGTAGTAGGCTTTGAACTGGCCCAGTGCCGTGTATGCTTCGGCCAGGGTGCCGTCGATGGCCAGCGCCTTTTCGGCCGCCACCTTTGCTTTAGGGAAAGCGTCATTGGGAGCAGCCAGGGTGAAGAAACATTGCAGTGTGTACGTATCGGCCAGACCGACGTAAGCCAGTGAATAATTTGGGTCGAGTCGGATGGCCTCCTGGAAATACACGAGAGCCTTTTGCAGGCTGTCAACGGTTCGCTTATTCCACATGTAGCGACCTTTGAGATAAGCCTCATACGCTTCGTGATTCTCGGTGTAACGCTTGGTAAGCCGCTCTGCTGCCGGGTCGTCCGCCCCCTTCATCGCCATCAGCGTGGTCCGAGCCACCTTCTCGGCGACGGCGTCCTCAACCGCGAAGATGTTGGTGAACTTCTCGTCGAAGCGATCGGCCCAGAGCGAGGCTCCATCGCTGGTGCGCACCAGCCGCGCGGTCACCCGCACTCGATCCCCAATGCGCTGCACCTGTCCTTCGAGGACTGCGTCTACTCCCTGCTCATGCCCGGCCTCTAGCGGGTCCTTGCCAGTATTCTGATACTTCGCCACGGCATCTGTCTGGCGCACGATTACCTGTCTGGTTTGACTAAGGGTAGTGATCAAGGCATCCGCCAGACCCAGGCTTAAATACTCGTCACCCTTCTCACTACTCAAAACTCTAAAGGGCAGCACGGCGATCGATCTCACCGGCGCCGGAGACGCCGCTGCTGTGGTTTTGGGTAAACGATTAGCACGCCAAACGAAGAAAAATGTGACCGCGAGCGCGACAGCGAGAACACTCGCGCCAGCAAATACCAGGCGACGTCGATCGAGTGCATGGCGAGACAACGGAGGAGCGAAGGAAACCGAACCAGGCTCTGTGAACTCTGGCTCCTGTAAAGACTGCTTCTCTCCGTTGAGCGGCAGGGACGTGCGGATCATCTCATCGGTTAACTGTTCTGCCTCTTTCTGATCCCGTGCCTTCCGTACTTCTGCCACAAAGCGATAACCACACTTTGCGACCGTTTCGATATATTTACTTTTGCGCGGGTCATCACCCAAAGCCTTCCGCAGAGTATGGATGATGACATTCAGATTGCCCTCTTCAACTATCGTGTCGTGCCAAACGCTCTCGATCAGTTCTTCTTTTCTGACCAGATGTCCGCTGCTTCGAACCAGAAATGCGAGAGTCTCAAATGCTTTTGGCGTCAGCGCCACTGCTTGATTTCCGCGCAGGAGGGTGTGTTCCGTTGGATCAAGACGGAAAGGCCCGAATTCGTATTTCTCGTGAACCTGCGAAACCATAAGGCTGTAAGAAATTTTTAAGACTTATTAAGGTTGCTTTAATGCTTTTACAAAGCTTCTCTAAAGACTTCCGGTGGCAGGTACGGCTATTAAATGCGTCATCGTCTTGGCTTCTGCAATCGTTACCAGACAAGGGAAAGTCGGCATCTCATACAAATATCGTTACCACTTTTGCGGAATGTCTTGACTTCATCGCCCAGCCAACGGCGAATCATATAACCGGACCCAAGCCGGCGCAAGTTACCGAAAAATGTACGCTTCGAAAGACTTAGAGACAGCTGCCACAACAATCGTCGGCTCGGATTGACTATCACCGCGCGGTGTTTGGTCAATGAGTTCTTGCAACCGTTGCTCTAAACAAATCTTCGACTTCAACGCAGAGAGGTGGATCGACATGTCTATCAACTTTCACAAATTGGCCCACGTCCTGGGACTTCTCGTCATTCTGCTAATGCCTCTTACCGTTAACGCCCAGGTTTCCGGTGGAACAGTTTCAGGCAAAGTAACAGACAGCACCGGTGCGTTGATTCCAGGCGCCCAAGTTGCAATTCGAAACACCGCGACTGGAGTAACAACAAATCTTGTCGCGAATGAAGATGGCCTTTACCGCGGCGCGAATCTGCTGCCCGGCGATTACGAAATCACGGCCTCAGCGCCGAATTTCACTTCGTTCATGCAAAAGGGCATCACGCTCACCGTCGGTGCGGACTTAACGGTTGACCTTAAACTGACAGCCGGCGCCGTCACAGCATCAATCATGGTTTCTGATGAGGCGCTCACCGTCGATACGACGACTCCCACACTAAGCGCGGTCGTCAGTGAGCGAACCATCGTTGAGCTTCCACTCAACGGCCGCGACTGGACGAGCCTCGCGACATTGCAGCCGGGGATTTCGAGCATTCGAACCCAATATGCCAGCGGAGGAACGGCCTCTCGTGGCAACCGCGGCTATGGTGATGAGTTGACGATAACCGGACACCGTCCACAGGAGAATAACTATCGCATCGATGGGGTTAGCATTAACGATTATACGAATGGCGCGCCCGGAAGCGCGGGCGGCGTAAACCTTGGCGCCGATGCGGTCAAGGAATTCTCCGTGCTGGCGAGCAATTACACCGCGGAATACGGAAGGACATCGGGAGGAGTCATTAACGCGATTACGCGCTCTGGCTCAAACTCCATTCATGGCTCCGCCTACGAGTTCTTCCGTAATGATGCACTTGATGCGCGGAACTTCTTCAACGGTACAAAGCCACCGCTGCGCCGCAACCAATTCGGCGGTTCACTCGGCGGGCCAATCATAAAGAACAAGACTTTCTTCTTTGCTGACTATGAACGCATCCGCCGGTTGCAGGGTGTCCCAAGCGTGGTTACTGTGCCGTCTCTGGCTGCCAGAAGTGGACAACTTGCGGGCGGCGCTGTCGCCGTACACCCGAACATTGTCCCGTTCCTCGGATTGTATCCGCTGCCGAATGGAGGACTGGTAGGAAACGGTGATACCGGTATTTTCACAACCTCGCTGAGTCAAAGATTCAATGAGGACTTTTTTACAACCCGTATCGACCACCGGATTTCCAGCAAAGACAGCCTGTTTGGGACGTACATGTTTGACACGGGAAGCTTAAGTATTCCCGACGCTTTGAATAATGTCGTCTTTCCTAATCGCACGCGACGGCAAATGATCGCGATCGAAGAAACCCACACGTTCAATCAAAATTTCATCAACTCCTTCAGGCTGGGCTATAACCGGACCAAGGGCGCGGTTAATGTCCAGGGACCCGCTCTTAATCCTGTAGCCGCCGACCTTGCCCTAGGGAGTGCGCCTCGTCGCGCAGCGGCAATTATCACGGTCCCGGGACTAAACGACGCCGTGGGTGTAGGTGGCAATTCCTTCTTTCGTCACGTGCAAAACTCGTATCAGATCTATGACGATGCTTTCGTCACGAGAGGCAACCATTCGCTCAAATTTGGTTTCGCTTTCGAAAAAATCGAGTACAACGAAAACAGCCTGAGGAGACCGAACGGTCGCGTCAGGTTTCGGTCGCTTTCAGACTTCCTGCAGGACAAGCCAAGAGACTTTTTCGCTCTCGACCCGAGCCGCACGCGGGAGGCCGGAGTACGCACAAACATTTGGGCTGGTTACTTCAACGATAGCTGGCGCTATAGTTCAAAGCTCAATCTAAACCTGGGACTCCGGTATGAGATGAGCACCATACCGACCGAGGCACACGATCAATTTCTCGCGGTGCTGACTCCGGGCGGCCCGCTCGTCAACGTCAAGAAACTTTTCAACAGCAATCCCACACGGCTGAACTTTGAACCACGTGTTGGCTTTGCCTATGACCTGTTCGGGAACGGCAACACTGCAATTCGCGGCGGCTTTGGTATTTATGACGCGTTGCCCCTGCCGTGGATATTCACGCCCAAGGAAGCGCAGGGAACTCCATTCAACACAGGGACCACCGTAAGCGTCCTCGCTCAGGGCTCGTTTCCCAACGCGATCTTTCCCACTATCAACTTTGCCACTGCGCCGCTCGACGTACCCTTCACTGAACTAAATCCCTCGCGCAACTACATCATGAATTGGAATCTGACGTTGCAACACCGGCTGGTTCGCGACTGGACTTTGACCGCAGCTTACGTGGGATCGCGCGGTGTTCACATGGCTTTCGGTACTGACGAGATCAATATCGTTCTGCCTATCGCCCAAACGCCGGCCGGGTTAGTTTGGCCCACGCCCGGCGGTAGCGGCACTCGCATCAACCCTAATGCGTCTCAGATTCGGGGTACGTTCTGGGACGGCAACAGTCACTACAACGGACTCCAACTTCAGATACTCAAGCCATTGAGCCACAATTTCCAGGCACAAGGTTCCTATACCATGAGCAGGTGCATCGACGAGGGCTCAGAAGCTTCCCGCGGCGATCAGTTTCTGAACGGCATTACGTCGCCGCTATTTATCGAAAAGGCGCACCGCAGGGGACGGTGCTCATACGATCTCCATCACGTGTTTGTCGGCAACGCGCTCTGGAACATACCTGGTCCAAAGAAAGGTGCGGCGTCCGCGCTACTCGGCAATTGGCAGCTCGGCGGCATACTCAGCGCCAGCTCTGGCGTGCCCTTTTCCGTGATCATCAGCGGCGATCCCCTGGGCCTCAAAGGTACAGACGTTAACGGCTGGCCCGACTACGTGCCGGGATGCAAAATAGAGAACCCGAGCGATCCCCTTCATTACATCAATACGCAATGCTTCACTTTGCCAAACCCGATCACGCGATTGGGCAACGCCGGCCGAAACATTGCTACCGGGCCGCGCTTGTTTAATCTGGACATGGCTGTCTACAAGAACATACCTCTTAAAACTGTCTCGGAAGGCTTCCGCGTTCAGCTCCGCGCTGAGTTCTTCAACATTCTGAATCACACAAACTTCGCGCCGCCGTTAAGCAATAACGCGGTATTTGGCGAGTCGGGCGCCGCAATTGGAGCTGCGGGCCGAATCACATCCACGCAAACCAGTTCGCGCCAGATTCAGCTTGGAGTGCGGCTGAACTGGTAGTCAGCAATT
>JANLYZ010000162.1:0-7866 GCA_031365905.1 Chloracidobacterium sp.
GCAACCAGCGGCCGCGCGATCGCCACTCCGTCGCAGTAGCCTTCACTGATGCACTTGCGAATGTACGAGGCTGTTTGGAAACCGCCCGTCACCAGCACCGGAATGTTGACGTTCTTCTTGATCTCCTGCGACTCGTCAGCATTGATGCCTTCGATCTGTTCAGGCACGGTGCGGTTCCAAAGAAAATTGAAGATGGGCCGAAGCAGCCGGTAACGAAACAGCAGGAAGTTGCGATAGGCGTAGACGCCGCCGGCCACCATGCCGCCGTAAGTTCGCGCGGCGTGCGCAATGGGAAAGGCGCCTGGCGGATTCCAAGGATGCGGAAACGTGCTGCCGTAAGAGACGTGGAGGGCGTCTGCTCCGGCAGCTTCAACCCATTTGCAAATCTGAACTGACTCAGCGAGCGTGTTGCCCTTCTTCTCCCAGAAGATGAGCGCGTTGTTGTGATCGACCGCGCTGATTTTCACCTGGAAGTGGAAGTCGTCGCCGACCGCGGTGCGTACTGCTTTCATGATTTCGAGGAGAAAGCGCGCGCGGTTTTCCAGTGAGCCACCGTATTCATCTTTGCGATCGTTGATACCTGAACTCAAGAACTGATTTATCAAATAGCCATTGCACGCGTGCAATTCGACGCCGTCCAACCCAGCCTCGCGCGCGCGTCGCGCGCCATCGGCAAACTGCTGGACGACCATCTTGATTTCGTCGCGGGTCATTGCCTGACATAGCAGGCCGTGAAAAGAGTCGGTACTGTTGGTCGAACTCAGTCCTTTATTAAATGAGTTCTCGACGCCGGCGATGTCGCGCTGACGACCGCCGTGGCTAAGCTGCATGATGTATTTGCATTCATACTCGTGCATCTTCTCTCCGAGCCGGCGCCAGAAAGGAATCTTGTCGTCGTCATCGATGATTGCGTAGTTGGGAAGAATGCGTCCGCGAATGGCGATGGGCACATGGGAAGAGATGATCGCGCCGACGCCGCCGCGCGCAAACTTTTCTTCCCAGTTAATGCGGGCCTGGGTGCCGACACCGTTGTAGTAGTCGAACCGGCCGGAAATGTTTGATCGAAAAATGCGGTTCTTGACGGTTAGATTCCGAAACTTGAGCGGCTCAAAAATAATGTCGGCAGTCATGTGAGTTGCTCCTTCGAGATCAGACTCGAATGCTTTCTCGTCGTCGATCAGAGCCAGAAGGACAGACAAGAATGTCTGTCCCACTGGGCAGGGAATTTCAAAGCGTCTTCAGATATTCAATCAGCGCCCACTTGTCGGCGTCGCTGAGCTTGGTTCCATACTCGTGACCGGCGTTAGTGTTGCCCGGAAGACTAGTGTCGTAGCGAAAGCCGTATTTCTCCGCTTCCGAGCCACTCGAGATGTAGCCCAGGTTCTTCGGATCGTAGACGTTGTAACCGCGATAGAAGATTTTCGGCCGGGCGTCGACAGGTTGCAGCAGGTCCCAGAGCGACGGCACCGAGCCGTGATGAAGATAAGGAGCGCGAGCCCAGCAGCCGTCAACGAACGTCGCCACATAGCCGTCAGTTTTGCGATAAGCCGTGAAGAGAATGTTGCCAAACTTGACGGTGTGGAATTTGTCGACCAACTGCTGCGTAAACGAATCGACGCGTTGACGATCGGTGCCGACGTCCGGCATCACTTTTCCAAAATCCTTGCCATCCGGCGTGTGACAAGCGGCGCAGTTGGTCTTGAAAACGTCGGCGCCCTGATTGGCAAGATTTTGATTGATGTCGAACGGATACTTTGGCGGCGGCAACGCCAACAGGAAATCCGTGTCGCGTTTGAAGCTTTCGGGAATGACCGTATCGGGCTTCGCGCCGACGGCCATGGCGGCGGCATAGTTGCGCTGTTCGATCTCGTTGTTGTTGCCGTCCCAATGCAGCCAAAGATGCTGTCGCGGCGCCTGGTTCCAGACCTGCGGCAAATCAGTGGTGCCGATGCTGTGGTCGTCGGGAAGTTTGTAGACGATAAACTTGGTGGGATTAAAAGTGTCCACGCGACCGCGGCCCTGCGTTGGACGCGAATTCTCCCACGCGTAGTCCAACTTTTGTTGTTGCAGGCCCTGGATCGTTGCGGGGATGATCAGATAACGATAGACGAGCGCGTCGATCCAGGAAAGGTTCTGGGTCTTCTTGATTTCGCTGAGAACGTTATCGGGAGTGAAGCGGGGATCACTGGCGCACGCAGAAAGAAAACGCTGAAAGCCTTGTAAGTCTATTTCGTGCGCCGGCCCACCATAAATCAAAGTGGGTTGGTCTGCCGGCGTTTTGCGAAATGAGCCGGTATGACAAAGGGCGCAATTTGCTTCGACTGCCGGATAACCAATGTCGCGTAAGGCAAAGCCTACCGGCAGCTCATTGCCTGGTTCCATTATGAAACCGAAGGAAGACCAGCCGCCGGGCCCGGGCAGTTTGTCGGCAAACATTTGTGGCAGCACTTTCCAGATGTAGTAAGGAACGCGGCTCTCGTTGCTCAAGCCAATCGCGCCGTGCTTCCAATGATCCTGCTGCGAGGCGTAGACGATGTCGGGACGTTTGCGTAGCAGTCGATCCCATAAAACGTAGCCGGCCACTCCCACCAAAATTATTACTACAACCAGGCCGACGCGTACGGTCTTTAGTCTCCACTTCGTTTTGAGCAGTGCGATGAAACCAAGCCAGAGCCGTTTCAGATTCGGCAGACTGATCTTGCTATCCGCGGGCAGGCCCAGTTGCAGCAGCAAACCTTCAACCACGCCGAACGCCAGGTCGGCGAAGAGAAACTGGCGCATCTGAGCGGGGTATACGGTGACGCGCATCATGTAGAGCCAGAAGACCGCGGCGATCAAACGCGAGATTGCGACCAGCCAGGAGTAGCCGGGATAGCGCAACGGATCGCGGGCGGCGCCGGCGTAGAACATGGACAACGAAAGGAGCAGCGCGCCGACGTTGCGCAGCCAAACGTCTGACGCTTCGCCGCCAAGCCCCAGCGTGATGCTGACCAGTCGCGGCGAAAGAATCGCCGGAATCGCCAAAGTCAGATTTATCAGGATGCCGATCCAGACGATTCTGCCAAACCACTTGAGGGATTTATTCATGATTAAATTCTTTTCGTCGCTACGCGACGTAGCTGCTCTCGTTGATCATTTTCCCGGCGTTGAAACGCCGGGCTAAACTCAGTGCGACGCTCCGCGTCGCGATCTAAATCGGTCCCGACGTAAGCACGTTGCGCGCGTAAACATCCCAAAGCTTGCCCATGAAGAGTGCGCCGAAACGGGCCATCGCCGAAGCTCGATCTGAAATCGTTGGTCCCTCGGTGCGAAACGTCGTCAGTTGTTTCAGAAAATCGAAAAAGTGAATGATTATTATTCCCGAACCCTTCACCATCTGCTTGAGTTTCTCAGGATCCTTCGCAGCTTCGGCCTCCTCTTCCTTGCTCACATGCCCATTGAGAATACGGGTGAACAAGGTGGTGGTGTCGTGCCACACGTCGAAACCCGGATCGTCTTTGATTAGCTTGAAGCCGCTCAGCGTCAGCGGATTCCCCTGCTCGTCTTTGAAGAACAAGCGGTAGAACATTCGTTTGACTGCCGGATCGAGATCGTCTACGAACAAATTGAATTTGCCCGACTCTACCGGCAGTTGACCGCCCAGAGATTCGCATTCGATGTAACCCTTGACGTCGTCCGTGTCGTGCTCCGGATTAGTGACAAAGCGATTCACCCCGTCAACGGTGATCGTCAGGTGAAACATAATCTTATTGCCGCTCTTCTTGCCGGCCTTAGCGCCTTTCTCGTAATCAAGTTCACCGCCGAAGGTGGCATAGCCTTTCATCTCTTCAGTGAAGCTCAACTTGGTTTGGGCGGTATGGACCTCGGTGGGAAAATCGCCGGTATGGGCCTGCAACGGAATGCCATTGGCTTTGCACCACTCGCGGGCGCGTTCGACCCCGAGATTAACAGCCTCAGCCATGCGGTCCTGGCTGAAGTCGATCAAGTAATGCAGCGCCACGTCGCCCTTCAATTCTTTCACTTCGATGTGCCGTCCGTATTGACCGCGTTCTCCGGCGGCAATCGCGGCGTTGTTGTCGGCCACTCGTTTCAATGCTGCTTTGTAATGTCCGTCGGCGGTGGTTTCAATGATTTGAAAATAGGTGGCCACAAATCCCGGGTGCCACTCGTCTTTGTCGCTGACCGTCCAGATCACCCAGAGCTCATCGGCGCCGCGCCGGATCGCTTCATCGATATTGGCGTCGGTTATGTAAACCGGATCGATGTAAGTTTTCCCATTGATATGCACCGGCGGAAACCACATCGGCAAACTGACGCAGGCGCAAAGCATGTCTTCGCTCATGTCCTTCGCTTCAATTATGTCCAGCGTCTTATCGCTGAAATTGAAAACATTGAAACTGTTGTTGAGCGGGCTGGCGCGAATCTTGTCCCAGTCCAGACCCCAATCGCGGAAGACGTGCTTGCGATAGTTGTCGAGCGTAAACAGCGACTCGGCGTAAAGCAGATTGACGAACGCGGCCGGATTGAAGCTGACGCCGGCGCGTGGATTCAGATTGCGCCAGTTGTTGGCAATCTCGAGTCCCGTCATGCCCTGACACATCATGATCAAATTGAACACGCCGCCGCTCGCGCCATCGACGTGATCGAAGGTCAAACCCGCTTCGTCAAGCCAAACTTGTAACGCGCCGGCCTGGAAGGCGACCTTGATCCCGCCGCCCGCCAGAATTAGAGAGCGCTTCTTGTTGCCGTTGCTCATTGAGTCACTCCTTTGTGCTGATCGATGATGTGGTCAGCCGCGCGATCGGAGACGGCGGCGATAGTCATGGAAGGATTGGGACCGACGGGGCCGGGCATCAGCGATCCGTCGGCGATGTAAAGACCGGGATAACCAAAGACCTCGCCGTAAGAATTTGCCACGCCTTCCTTTTCATCGCGACCCATCGACGCGCCGCCGAGCGGATGCGCGGTCAACACCTGGCGGAACGTGTCGTAGGCAGGATTGTCCATGTACTCGGCATTGATCGCATGGGCGATATCTCTGACGATGCGGCGCACGCGGTCGTAGTAGTCGCGCGACTTCTTATATTCCCAGTCGCATTCGAGGTAGCGCCCGTCGTACGACAACTTGCCGTTGGGAATGTCGCGTCCCATGGTTAGCACCGGCATGGAACTTTTCGACGTTGCACAGTCGCCGAGCACATTGGCGATCGCGTCGCTAAAGTCCGCGTCCTTATTGAGACCGATGCGATAGTCGAGGAACATCTTGAGGAAGTGTGCGGAACGACGGAGTAAACCGACGAAGCCGGTTAACTCAACGGCCCAACTCAAGAGATAAGGGTTGCCGCCGTCTTCGACGTAGAACCCGCGGCCCTGATCACCGAGACCGTCGGCCGTGTCTCCGAGACGAAGGGCGCCGGTGATGACCGGCCCAAAACTGGGATCGAGAATGCGCGGCACACACTTGCCCTTCTTCTGCTCAGAAGCGTTGACGATGAAGGAAAGCAAATCGCCGTTGACACAGAAGCGCGCGCCCAGTTGGTCGCTGATTCCCGGGAAGGCCGAGCGGTTCTTGAAGAGGAGATGCGGCGTGCCGTAAGTTCCGGCGGAAAGGATCAGGCGGTCGCAAGTGATAGTTTGTGGCGGAAACAGATTGGTGTCACTCGTATCTGCCTTGCGTCCTTCAAAACGTTCGGGATCATGTTTGAGGTAAGTTACGGTGTAGCCCTTACCGGTTGCCGAAGGCGCAAACGACTTAACCTCGCAGAGGGTTCTGATGTCGGCATGCTGATGTTTCGCGGCGGTAATGTAAGTGTAATCGAGCGTGTTCTTGCTGCCGGTGTTGCAGCCCAGATCGCATTCGCCGCAGAGCACGCAAGTGTAACGAGTCTTGCCGTGATAGTTGGGACGGTCCTCCTGGATGGGCTCACCGACAACTGGATGGTTTAGAACCCTCCCAGGATGATCAGGATCAGGCACATCCGGGAGTTCTGGATGGTCCACATGTTTGGTCCGGAAGCTTACCGCCAGATTGAGCGGGATGTAATGCAGATCCAAAGCTGGATTCTCCTGCTTCAGCTTTGCAGCGGCTTCCATCATGGCCAGCGTTTTTGGCGTCTTGTTGTATGGCTCGATCTGAATCGGATACTTCTGGACATTCATCATCTGATCGACGCGGTCGTAGTGTGGATCGAGATCCGCGCGCGTGATGGGCCAGTATTCATAGCCACCCTTTTGCAGGTCTTCCCTGACGAACCACTTCGCGTCTTTGCGAATGATGATGTTGGCGTAGATTAGCGAGCCGCCACCGAGTCCTGCCGAAACCAGCGCGCCGGAACCTTTGAACGACCAGACGTTGTACATTCCATACAAACCATCGCTCGGATCCCAGAAATTATTTCTCAACTTGAAGGGCGCGCGCGGAAATGAAAACGGCGGATAAGCTTTGCCGCGTTCCAGCAAACAAACGCGCAACCCGGCCTCGGCTAATCTAAAAGCCATCACCGAACCACCGAAGCCGGAGCCAACAATTACCGCATCAAAATGTTCGTCGCTCATCTTCGTACCTCCAGCGTTTAGCCGCCAGCCGACGCACCAGCCGGCACCGGACTTGGAGAAGTAGTTTTCACACCGGTCTCAGTTGCAGCGCGTTTCATGACAATGGGCATCTCGATAAGTTCGGGTGGGGTTGCGCGACGATCGGCAGGGTCGGGAACCAGCTCTGGTCCTTCCAAGCCCGTGCGTGCCTTCCATTTCCGCGGCACCCTGCGAATGCCAACCGGGTAGATAGTGAGGTCGCCATGCTCATCGATGTGCAGGCGCAGAAAATTTTTCCAGTCTTCGATGCCTAAAGAAGAGAAGGCTTCATTGCCGTGACGTCCGAAAAAGTTCATCGATAGCAGCAGGTAAGCGCCCATGATGAATGAGCCGACAATGAAGCCGAGAACAAAAATAATCGCTGCGACCAGTAAGAACCGCAAATCCGCGGGGAAGGAAAAACCTCCCGGCCAGGGAATGTGTACCGTCCAGGTTTCCTGGTCCGTAAAACCGGCAACAAAAAATACGCTAAGCAATGCTATAGCGACCGCCGCCACGCAATGCGCGATGCCATGCAAGCCTCCCATGATCCACTTGTAAGCGGTGGAATGCGTGTCGGTAAAAAACACGAACCCGACAACAGTAGCCAATATTAGAAGCAGCGACATCGGACTGTGCAACAAGGTCTCGAGTGTGGTGTAGGTGACGTACCCCAATTGCTGCTGTTGCGGTGATGTCAGATCATCAATAATCGAAATAAGTGGCAGCGTCAGCAACAGGTAAAGCGCGGCGATCACCAATCCGAATGACCAACTCTGGTTTCCCTGCAAAGAAAAGATGGGAAACAGCAGATTGCGCCAGCAAGCCTTTGCTGATTCTTTTGTTGCAGGAAAACAGCCCTGAAGGTGAAACTTTCGTTCTTCGTTTTCCCTGAGTCCCTTTTCCACTAGTTCGTCCAGGCTTTGCCCCAGCCTACCTACATGAGTTGGGTGCATGAAGGCGCCGCCACCCCCAGCGGTAATCTTTTGCGTTGACTTGTCTTCTGACTCATGGCGGCGGTAGTGGTGTAAGTCGCCGGCAACGAAGACGGCTACGTTTTGACCCAATCGTTTTTCGAGCAGCTTCAGGTTACTCTCGTTATAGTTGGGATCGTCGCCACCCCATTGAGCCGCCCGAATCCAGTGTGGCTCAGCATGACAGAGAATAATGCGAGCGGGTTCGTTGCTCGCCTGGGCCTGCTTATCCATTTCCTCAACGAGGCTCTCAAAATATTTCATCTGCGGCTTGTCAATGTCGGAACCAAGTTGGACATCGGTGCCAAGGAGCCACCAG
>JANLYZ010000262.1:0-2332 GCA_031365905.1 Chloracidobacterium sp.
AAATATCCCCAATGGAAAGTAACTGGTTAGGCCCAACAAACGATCCAAACAGAGTTCACGCTTCATTCGCGTCGAGAGCGTGATGTTCTTATTTTACTTCTTCGCCGGGATCGTTATTTGGCTTGGCATCCTCTCGCTGCGAAGCGGACTGAGCTTCGCGGCTTACGTGCGAGATGAAACCGCACCTACTCTGCCTGACTTCACGCCTTTCGTTTCTTTAATTGCGCCTTGTCGCAGCCTGGAAGATGGGCTCAAAGAAAATATCAGCGCGCTTTTCCAACAAGCCTATCCGGCGTACGAGATCGTCTTTGTCACGGATCGAGCGGATGATTCGTCGCTCAACCTGATCGAGGAACTTCGCAAGGCCAACGACGCGGCCGAAGGAGTTTCTTCACGCATCGTAATCGCCGGAGCCGCGCTTGATTGCGGGCAGAAGGTTCACAACCTGCGAACAGCCGTTTTGCAAATCGATCAGCTTAGCGAGATTTTTGTCTTTGTCGATACCGATGCACGGCCGCAATCCAATTGGTTGCGATCACTGGTGGCGCCGCTCGCTGATGAAACCATTGGCGCAGCGAGCGGCTATCGCTGGTTCATTGCTGACCAGGGTGGTTTCGCTTCGCAGCTTCGTTCCGTGTGGAATGCATCGATAGCTTCAGCGCTGGGTGAACGTGAAGACAAGAATTTCTGTTGGGGAGGTTCGACAGCAATTCGCCGTTCGACTTTTGAAAGGCTTCAAATCGTCGATCGTTGGCAGGGAACAGTCTCCGACGATTTCACTTTGACTCGCGTGTTGCGGGAAGCAAAGCTGCCGATACATTTCGTGCCTGCTTGTCTGGTTGCTTCCATCGGCGACTGTTCCTACAAGGAACTCATTGAGTTTTCCAATCGGCAACTGAAGATAACGCGCGTCTATGCCGCGCATCTTTGGAAGCCGGTGCTAATTGGCAGCCTTTTTTTCTGTTCCGTGTTCTTCTGCGGTATTGTCCTCGTCATCGCTCGCGCTCTTTTCCATCTTCCCTTTGTACTCCCGCTTGTCGCGCTGTTGATGATCTATTTATTGGGAGCGGCGAAGGCTTACGTTCGTCTCAAAGCGGTAGCGATTCCACTGGCGAATTACCAAAAGCAACTGTCGCGGAGCTTGCTGGCACACCTGCTCCTTTGGCCGTTGGCCTCGGCGTTATACCTCGGCAATGCGCTAGCCGCGGCGTTCTCGCGTAGAATCAAGTGGCGCGGCATTACCTACGAATTGAAATCAGCTACTGAAGCTGTCATCATCGCTCGCGACGAGTAGGACAGGCATTCTTGCCTGTCCATTGTTGATCGATATGAAAGCGCGACAGACAAGAATGTCTGTCCTACCAATGCCAAACAAAGCAGTACAACTAGTTCAACTCCTCAGTTCCACTAAACGCGAGAAGCGTCTTAACACCGTCATTCTCTTTGTCACGTCGCGCTGCAACGCCTTTTGTAAAACGTGCTTCTATCACGAAGAGTTGAACCAGCCCGGTGATCTGACGTTCGCTCAGATTGAGCGTCTCTCGCGCACGATGCCTGCGATTACCGACCTTTGGCTCTCCGGAGGCGAACCCACACTGCGACGCGACGTCTCTGAAATCATCGATACATTCGTCGATAATAATGGCGTTGACCGCGTAATCATCCCAACCAACGGGCTGATCAAAACACGCGTTTACGAAATAGTTGATCGCGCCCTGGGTTCTCATCCGAAGCTTGATCTCTACCTGAACATCGCGCTCGATGGCTACGGCAAGACGCACGACGAGATACGCGGCGTGCCGGGAAATTGGGAGAAGGCGCTCGAGTGCATCCGCGCGCTTTATCCGCTGAAAGCGAAATATACCGATCGCTTTCGGCTCAATGTCAATACCGTTGTTTGTGCCGACAATTACAACGAGATGGAGAAACTCGGCGAGTTCATGTGGAATAACTTCGAACTCGACGGCCAGTATTTCAATATCATTCGCGGCGAAACGCTGGTGGGCGATGAAATCAAGCAGGTGCCTGCTGAAGTCTTGCCGGAAATGTATGCGTACATTTCACGGCTGACAAAGCGTTACGGCGATCGCATGTTTGCGGATGATGATGCCAGCAAGCGCTTCGTAAAAAACGTAGCCTATGTCGGCGCAATCACCACTCACTACCGCACGCAGCACGCAAACTTTGGCACCCCGACGGCCTGGCCTTTCCCCTGCACGGCGGGCGAAACCACGGCCGTGATTGATTACAACGGCGATGTGCGCGCCTGCGAGTTGCGCGAAAAGTTTGCCACGCTTTCAGATTACGATTACGACTTTGGCGCGCTTTGGGC
>JANLYZ010000390.1:0-3030 GCA_031365905.1 Chloracidobacterium sp.
ACTTTGCGAAACACGCGCCCCGACGAAATGGGCGGAGCAGTAATCAAGGAAGCGCTGGCCCGTGTGCCGGGTCTGGATGCAGCCGAGATCGAAGATGTGATCATGGGCTGCGCAATGCCGGAGGCGGAGCAGGGAATGAACGTAGCGCGCGCGGCGGCGATTCGCGCTGGATTGCCGGTGGAGACGAGCGCGATGACGATCAATCGTTTCTGCTCATCGGGCTTGCAGTCGATTGCTATCGCTGCCGATCGCATCCGGACGGGAAGCGCGGAAGTTGCAATCGGCGGCGGGCTGGAGACGATGTCGATGATTCCGATGGGCGGCCACATCATTCGTCCCAATCCTTATCTCGTCGACCATTATCCCGACTTTTATTTAAACATGGGCCTGGCGACGGAAAACGTCGCGCGCAAATATAACGTGACTCGGGAAGAGCAAGATGAGTTTGCATTGCGTTCGCACCAGCGAGCCGCCGCGGCCCTCGATGCTGATAAGTTCAAGGATGAGACCGTCGCGCTGACGGTGGCATTTGAAGAGCTGGATGAGAAGGGCCGGAAGCAGACGCGGACCGTTGTGTTTGATCAGGATGAGGGCGTGCGACGCGACAGCACCATCGAAGGGCTCGCGAAACTAAAGCCTGCGTTCAATGTGCAGGGAACAATAACCGCGGGCAACGCTTCGCAAATGTCAGACGGCGCCGCTGCGGCGGTTGTGATGTCGGCTGAGAAAGCTGCAAGCCTCGGCGTGAAACCGCTGGCGCGTTTCGTTGCCTATGCGACTGCGGGATGTCCGCCGGAAGAGATGGGCATCGGGCCTGTCTACGCCATTCCGAAAGTTTTGAAGTTGGCTGGTTTGACGCTCGACCAGATCGACGTGATCGAACTTAACGAAGCGTTCGCCGCACAGTCGTTGGCGGTTATTAAGACGCTCGGCCTCGACATCGACAAAGTAAACGTTAACGGCGGCGCGATCGCGCTCGGGCATCCACTCGGTTGTACTGGCGCGAAATTGACTGCCAGCATTCTACGCGAGCTCGAACGGCGCAACGGTCGCTATGGAATGGTGACGATGTGCGTGGGCGGCGGCATGGGCGCCGCGGGAATTTTTGAAAGGATCTGATTTGTAGGGGCAGGGCTCGTCCCTGCCCCTACATTCGTTATGACAGCCTCCGAAGTATTTGAAGCAGTAACTGGCAGCGGCAGTAGCGATTTCGCTACGCTTGTCGCCATCTTGAACCGGCGCGGGTCGTGGTGTTTGATCGGCGGCCTCGCGGTCAATTGCTATGTCGAACCGGTTTACACTCTGGACGCGGATATTGTAGTGATCGCAGCGGAATTACCGGCGATCCGGGATGACTTGATCAGTGCGGGATTCTCAGTTGAGCCGTTTCCGCATTCGCTAAATGCCAAGATGCCAAAGAGCGATCTGCGAATCCAGTTCACTCTCGATCCTCGTTACCAAGCGTTCGTTGACGACACAACCGTGCGTGATGTTCTCGGCCAGCAAGTGCCTGTCGCATCGTTGGCAAACGTTGTTCGCGGAAAGATCTGGGCTTGGGGCGATGAGAAGCGCAGGCTGAGTAAACGTAAGAAGGATGAGCTTGACTTAATTAGAATTGCGGAAGGCTACCCCGAACTTCGGAACCTGATGCCGTCGGAAATTCGTGACCAATTGGATATTGATTGATTTGCCCCTACAAGAAAGGAATCGAGTATGTCAGCCGTAGTCGAACAGAAGCAGGTAGTCCAGGGCGGCGCGTTCATGATCGAGGACCGCACCACCGCCGAAATTTTCACCCCCGAAGATTTCACTGAGGAGCATCGCATGATTGCGGAAACGACGCGCCAGTTTATCGACGGCGAAGTCATCCCGCACATTGACGAACTCGAAAAACACGACTGGAAACTCGCGCGCGAACTCGTTAAGAAAGCTGCCGACCTTGGGTTGATCGGTGCGAATATTCCTGAAGAGTACGGCGGGCTCGGCCTCGACCAAACCAGCGGCGCGCTGGTCGGTGAGAACATCGGACGCTGTGCTTCGTTTGCCACCACGCTTGGCGCTGAGAGCGGCATTGGGCTGTTGCCGATCATTTACTTCGGTACCGAAGCAGCAAAGAAAAACTACCTGCCCCGGATTGCTTCTGGTGAAATCATCACCGCTTACGCGTTGACTGAAGCGGGTTCCGGTTCGGATGCGATGGCCGCCAAGGCGACGGCGCGCCTGAGCGAAGACGGCACACATTACATTCTCAATGGCGAGAAGATGTTTATTACCAACGGCGGTTTCGCCGACATCTTCATCGTGTTTGCGAAAGTCGACGGCGACAAGTTTTCCGCGTTCATCGTGGAACGACAGGAAGGACTGACGCCGGGCGCTGAAGAACACAAGATGGGCATCAAGGGTTCGAGCACAACGCCGCTCGTGCTCGCCGACGCGACGGCGCCGGTGGAAAATCTATTGGGAGAAGTAGGCAAAGGACACAAGATCGCCTTCAACACGCTCAACATCGGCCGCTTCAAGCTTGGCGCGATGTGCATTGGTGGTATGAAGCTGATGTTGCACGAGTCAATTCGTTACGCGAACGAGCGGCAGCAGTTTGGGAAGTCGATCTCTTCGTTTGGCGCGATCAAGTCGAAGCTTGCGGAGATGGCGATTCGTACCTATGTCGGCGAGTCGATGATTTGGCGCACGCTCGGAATGATTGAGGACGCGATCGGCCAGGACCCGACTGATCTGGAAGCCAAGATGCGCGCGATCGAGGAATACTCGGCGGAGTGTTCGATCATTAAAGTCGCACTTTCTGAATACTGCGATTATCTCGCTGACGAGATGGTGCAGATCTTCGGCGGCTACGGTTATTCCGCTGACTATCCGGCCGAGCGCGCCTACCGCGACTCGCGCATCAATCGCATCTTTGAAGGCACCAACGAAATCAATCGTATGTTGATTCCGGGCCGCCTGATGAAGAGTGCGCTTAGCGGCAAACTCGCGTTGCTGCCGGCGGCGCAGGCGTTGATGGACGAAGTGCTA
>JANLYZ010000348.1:0-23530 GCA_031365905.1 Chloracidobacterium sp.
ATTGGAGACTCCTATGCAAGAAAATGACGACGAACGGACGCAACAAAAACATCCGATTGATATGACCAGCGACGAGCTTTTGGATTATTCGCTCGCGCCTGAAGTGGCGCAAGAAGTGAAGCGGATGGCAAAGCCTCAAGACGAAGACTCCGACCAACCCGCCGACTGTTAAATCCGTTAAACTTCACTAGCATGGTAAGAGAGTACCACACTACCGTACCCCGTGTCAAGTAGATAATTACCGATTTTTGCGACTATGCGAGCTTCGCAACTTGCGATTGGTGAGGGCGGACTAAAGGAACACAACTGACTGCGAACTCGGAATGTCAAAGCGGCGGCGACAGCTCTTGCACGCCAGCATATCGTCAATGCGCACCATGTAGTCGCGCGACTTCTGATAGCGCATGCGATCCTGTTCGTTCCCGCCGCGCGGCGGAGCTTGTTTCTTCGTACGCTTCAACCAACGGACCTCATATTCATCGCGTTGGCGACAATGGGGGCAACTGTAAGTCGCCTTCTTGGATTCCTGCTTTTCGTTGAAGAAATCTTGTTCGTTCATAGTTACCCAACAGTGTAACGCAAACTGTTAGTTTGCGGATCCTCGAAACCAGTACTCTCGCAAACTAACAGTTTGCGTTACGCCTATCGTTCACCTAGTTCCCGCAGATAGCGAAAACTGTAGATGCCTGTTTCGTGTGCGTCGCTCCAGCGAAAGTTCAGCGCGTAACGTCCCACGACGCTGAGGTCAGTTATCGTCAGTTCATCGGACACCGCTTCCGGGTTCAGCACTCGCTGGCCTGTCCACTCATTAACGCATTGCGCGCAGGGGCAAGCGCGCCGGAGTTCCGCAGCGGTGTAGCGGCAGACGCAGTCGTCGGCCCAGGTGATGCGCAAGCCTGAGTCACCCTCCTGCTGAATCTCTCGTGGCTCAATCGCCGGCCCTCGTCTTTCAGTCGCTTCCATCATTTGCCTGCCGACTGCTCCTGCCGACTGCTGCCTGCTTTCCGCACCGCCTCGCTTACCGCGTCCGCAGTGATATCGAAGTGCGAGGCGTTCCAAACTACCTGACCATTACTGAGGACGATTACTTGCGGCGATTCGTGAGCCACGCCGAGGCTGTTCTCAATCTCAGCCGAAAGTTCGCGCGCCCTCTGCACTTCGACCAGGGCTACCTCGCCGTCGAATTCAGCCATCTGCTCGTAAGCGCCGGCGCTAATTGGACAAGTCAGGCTGTGCTTGAAGATGACTACCGGCTGCTCTTTTGAACGGTCGGAAAGCTCTTCGAGCGAGGCACTATCCGTAACTTTTACGAAGTGATTTTCCATCAATCCTACCCTGGCACGAGGCAATTCAAATGCGATTTGATAGTAGCGTATCGGTCTCGTTCCGACAAACCGGCAAACCGGCGGTTAGTAGTTAGGTGACTTCTCTGTGTAACCTCGAAGTTGGGCGTGCGAACTGTGAGCGGGCAGTAGGAAGACGGCAGAAAAAGCAGAAGGCAGTAAGCAACCACTGCCTACTGCCTACTGCTTACTGCTTACTGCTTACTGACAAAAGGGCTAGCGCCAGTCGCCAACGAGCACAAACGGCGCCCAGTAAAACGGTGCGCTGTATTTCTTGCCGGCAATCATCGCGAGTTGAGCGTCGCGCATGGCGGAAGAGGCGGGGACACCACTCGAACTCGGCGAAGATCCGAGCAGGCGTTTGTAGAAGTCAGTCATTAATTCGGCGGTTGACTTGTCTGCCACTGACCAAAGGCTGACGCCAACCGTAGGCGCGCCCGCATACATGAACGCGCGCGTCAGTCCCATCACGCCTTCGCCGCGTTTCTCTTTTCCCAAGCCGGTCTCACAAGCCGAAAGCATTACGAGCGGAGAGCCGAGCCGCAAATTAAACACTTCGTCAGTGCGCAGGAATCCGTCTTCGCTCTTGTTGCCGACCAGAGAGAGCACCAGGCCGGTAAACTGCGGCCGTTCTGCATTCAACAAACCGTGGGTGGCGATGTGTACGACGCGATACTTGGTGATGTCGCGGGCATCAACATTATCTTCGCTGGCGTCGAGGTCGAGCCACATGTCTGCCTGCGTGCCGGAAGTCTTGGCCAGTTTGACGATTTGTTCAGCTTCCGTGCGCGTGCCCATCAGCCGCGCCAACGGCAACCCCTGCATCTTCGCGGAACCGGAAGTCGCCGCAGCGCTTTCTCCGGTGACGTCGGTTATAGCGCTCGCGATTCCCAGCCCGCGCGTTTCCGCGCCGCTTGTAGCCGAGCCCGCGCCTTTCGCCCGTGTGTCGTTGGAATTGAAAACCGGGTCGGCCAGGATCAACATTGAGCGACCGCTACTCTTGTTATTCTGCTGCCTGATAACTCCAATTACGGATGCCGACGGCGCATAGACAATTTCGTTCGACTTGATCAGGTAAAGCAGCGAAGCATAGTCTGCGCTTGCAGGCGACTTCACTAGCGCTTCAAACGGAACATAATTCAGCGCGCCGTCGGCAACGATTAATAGTCGCTTCTCTCCCAAACTCCCTGCGGCCGGTTCGACGGCTGCCTTGTAAAGCGCGCTCGAAGCGGTAACAAAAGAAGCCGCGTCTTCTGCAAAAGGCGTGGCGCTCACGCCCAGCCCTCGTTGGCTGTCTGCCATCACATCAATGCCAACGATGCGTCGCTGAAGTTTCGAAGGAATCAACTGCGCACGCAGTTCGATGGCCAGCTTGTCGAGCACTGGACGTTCGGGCAACTTGTAAAGCGAGACGCCAGATTTTGTAACAGTCCAAAGATACGAAGCCTCGCGGCCCAAGCTGTATTCGAGCAGCACCGTTTGATCGTCAAGCACGCCGCTCTGGACTTCAGCGAGTGACAACGGCTTGCCGCCGGTGAGACTGGCATAGCGCGGGCTGTCCGTTCGTATTTGATTTTCGATTTCCTCAAACTCGGTCTGCAACTTCTCCAGATCGGATTCCAGATCAGACGGTTTCTTCTTGCCGCTATCGGCAGCCAAACTAATTCCGGTGAGCTCTTCAGCAATCTGTTGCTGCTTATCGAGGTTGTCCTGTTTGCGCTTGAGCAGATCGGCCGGAATGCCTTCAGTAACCGACGCATTCGTTTCACTCAGCAGATCCAAAAGCGAGCGGGCGCGCGACTGCTCGGTAATCTTGAACCCATCGGCAGCGTATTGCAGGGCCTGTCCGGTAAGCGACTCGGCACTATTGCCGGCAGCAGGCGCGCTCAACAAAGCCATCTCCGCGAAAGCGCTTGCGGCATCCTCAAACACATCCTTCGTCGTACTAAGAAAAATGGTTCGCGACTCGTCGGCGCGCAAACTACCGGCGCGCAGCGTTTCCACGGTCGTTATCGCATCCTGATAGTTAGCGAGCGCCGACTCCCTCAACTTAGCCGACTTCTTGGGATCCTTATCCTGTCCGGCGAGGGCCCATTGACTGCGGCCCATTCCCAGTTGGGCCGGCCACATCAGATCCAAACGCTTGTCGTCCTTGGCGCCCTTCGCGGCTTGTTCGTAGAGCTTGACCGAGTTTTTGTAATCCAGTTGACGGAAGGCGACATCGGCGAGACTGGTGCGCGCGGCCGTGCGAAAGCGGCGCGTCTGACCGAGATTCGCAATTCCTGGCAACGCGCTCTTGCCGGCGTCGGCCGCATTCTGAAAATGTGTTCGCGCTGTCTCAAGGTCGTTCCCGGCAAATGCGATGCGACCCATTCCCAGTTCATAGGTCATGTAAACGATGGAGATGCGATATTGCTCCAGCTCATTCTTTGCGACTAGCGCACCCCCAACTGCGCCGGCTGCCGATCCGATCGCAGCGCTGTTAGTGGCGTTACCGAGAATGATGGAAGGCGCCATCTTGCCGAACATGCCGCCGGCTTTCTTGGCTGCGCTCTCGGGCTTCTTGGGATTCATTCGCCCATACGCCGCGGCGGCACCCGACAGTTCTCCGAGTTGAAAGTTGGTGTCGCCAATCTTGGCGAGGAGCAGTTGGGAGTTGAACCCGGTATCGCTGGCGCTCGCGGCTGTATCGACCGCAGTACCGGCCTTCGAACTCGGGATCATGCGGGCGGCAGCGCCGGCAGCGGCGGTTTCTTTTTGTTCCTGAACGAGCACGCCGGTCAAAGCGTTGTAAGCCTGCTGGTAGTGATCGAGCGCTGTCTTGTTTTGTCCCTGCCGCAGGTAAAGATCGCCCAGCTCATTGTGCGCAGCCGCCATGCCCTTCCGATTTTTGGCGGCGGTGTAAAAGTCGAGTGCGGTTTGCAGTTGGCCCAACGCCTGGTCCGCTTTCCCGCGTTTGAGCAGTCGTCTGCCCTCCTGCAGTGCGGTTCCCGCCTGATCTGTTTGCGGCGCGGTGGTGGCTGGTGGCGCAAAGCTGCCCCGCGAGAATGCTGCGCCGGCGACTCCCGACAATAGACTTGAACTAACGACAAGCGCGATGAGTGTTCTTGATGTCGCGTTCACTTTTATTACTCCTTACTGCATTTCTTCATCGGGACCGCCAAGCATGCTGATAGACTTGTGAACCAAATCCATCGTCACGACGAGCATGTTCCGGGCTGTCGATCCTGTCAACGTTATCAGCGACGGTTCCGGATCATCGCGGTTTAGACCTATGCCGCGAGTGGCCGCTCGGTGCTCGCTTGAAGTCTGCGCCCTTCCCACACCCGAAACCCGTGCTGTTTTTACAGGTTCATTCATCTCTCTCTGAATCTGGGCCCACACTTCTGCGCCGGGACTCCAGGGACACTTGCCATCATTATCGCGACAATAACTGATGAGATCGTCTTCGATGGGAACGGCCGCCAACGGCTCACGCGTGAAAACAAAATAGAGTTTTTCGGCGCCGGGATGTTCGTCAAAAGTTAACCAGCGCAGTCTTTCTTCAGGGGCCACGCCCGAAGGAATTTCAAAGGGCACGTGCGCTTGAAAGTAATTGCCGGCGTCGTCCAACTCCTGATCGGGGTAGATCATTTTCGCCTGGCCATTGTCCGTCGTATTGAAAACGTAAAGGTAACCGTCGGCGCTGGTTTCGATCAAAACGCGCACGTGATCGCCTTTGCGAAATTCATGGGACGGATCCGTTCGTACCGCGAGGCCATTTGAATCACGCATGAACAGCGTCAAGCCGAGACCGATGCGCGCGGTGTTAACGGTTGCGGGATTGTTCGGACCCTTCGCGACAACGGGCGTCGAGGCCGATGGCGTCGCAGCTTTCGGACGGCGGTGACTTGGTCTGGTGGTTGGGGTCGATTTACTGCCAGTCACCTTGCCTGTTGCTTTGGGCCGGGTTGTCATAAACGACCCGCGGACGTCTTCGTCCTGGGGGGCAGAAGCCAGAACGGGAGTTGTGCCCGCCAGGCTAATTAGGAACCCAAGAAAAATAGCTTTAGTTCTCATGTAAAAGACTTCTCCTTCAGACTAAAACGAATCCCGATCAGCGACGGGATTTTACTTATGCTGGATCCGGACGGTAAACACAACCGGCGCCGAGCTCGCCGACTGCGGCACCTTTACCCTCACGAAAGGCGCTGCCGCATCCTTATCATTGATCTCAGTCACCGGTTCACTCGTTTTGTACTTTCCCAGGAAGCCGGTCAATTCCGCCTGTTCAGTTTCGCCCAGCGGTTTTCCCGTTGCCTGCGAACTGAAAAAGGCCGGCACCGAAATCGGTTCGGGCGCGAAGACAATGGTGTACTCCTCCGTTCCCGGCTTCTTGTCTAACTCCAGCCAGTGTTCGATGCCGCTCGGGAAACTGAAGTCGCTCCCCTTAGCAATCTGGTTCGATTCAACACCCGAAATTTCTGCCGGCTTGTCTGTCAGGAACGCGGTTGGCTGACTCTTGTCGCCCGGTCCAACAATGTAAAGATACCCGCTACCGCCGAATTGAAAATGAAACTTGAAAGCCTGTCCGGAAATCAGCGGCACAGCGCCAGCAACTCGCTCGGTATTGATGTCGAGGGGGTTTCGCGATACCTCAAGCCAGTAGCGACCAAACTCGGTCGCGGCGGCTGCACCCGAACCATCAGTGCCCCCCGTCCCGGTCTTACCTTTCCCACCAACCGCTCCGCCATCGTCGGGCTTGGTCCGCAGCCACTTGGCTACAAAGAATCCGCCCACGCCCACGATAGCCAGAACCAGAATAAGAACGCCGGCGCCGATGAAAACCAGCGACTTCCCGCCAGATTTTTTTTGCACCGCTTGAGGTTGGGAACTCCGCACAACGGTTATGTCCGACGTTGAGTCAATCGCGGCAGCGAGCGCCTGCCCGTCATCCTTGATAGGAGGTCCCATAAACGCAATGTGCTTGCCTGCCGCTGGCACACTTGGCGGACTCGTCGGAACAGCATCAACCGTAACAATCGTCGCCGCGTTCACATCTGATTTTGTAGTTATCCCGCCCGGCGATCCTTGCGTGTGGGAATGTGAATCCGCGGCGCGAGGAATGTCGGGAAAGGTTCTACCTGAAGGCGCGTGGGCAGCAGCATCACCAAGTCCGGCGCGCAACTGCGTTGCTAATTCACCCGCCGTCGATTGCCGGTCGCTGCGGTCTTTGGATATCGCGCGACTGATCGCCTCGCTGAATGCGCGCGGCACGTCGGGAACCTTTTCACTCAATGGCGGCGGCGTCACCGCAATGTGTTCACGTCTCAGTTCGTGCAGCGTCCCGGCTGAATAGGGACGCCGGCCAGTGATCATTTCATACGCAACCAAGCCGAGACTGTAGATATCAGCGCGGTTATCAATCTCCGGATTGCCGTCGCGCGCTATTTCACCCCACTGCTCCGGCGACATGTAATAAGGAGTGCCGAGCACTTGCCCGGCCATCGTCAATTCTGTCGTGCCGCTGCTTTCGACGCCTGCGATTTCGCGCATTTTGGCGATACCAAGATCGAGCAACTTGATCGACGTTTCCTCGTTAGTCTGCGCCTTGCCGATCATTATGTTTTCCGGTTTGAGATCGCGGTGAATGACACCCATTGCATGAGCCGTGTTCAAGACGCTCATGATGGGCTCGAGAACCTCGAAGGCTTCCCCGGCCGTGAATCGTCCGCGCTCCTTCAGTTCAGCATCCAACGTGTGGCCTTCTACATACTCCATGACCATGTAGATGGTGCCGTCGCTTGAGGTGCGGAGATCGTAAACCGTAACGGAGTTTGGATGACGAAAGCGGCGCGCCGCCTGGCCTTCGCGACGAAAACGTCGCAGCCATTCGGCGTTGTTGCGTACTTCCGGCGGCATGATTTTGATGGCTACGCGATCGCCAAGGAGAATATGACGAGCGAGGTAAACTGCCCCCATCCCGCCCTTGCCCAGCAGCGATTCGATTTGGTATTGCCCATCGAGCACCGAGCCGACAAAGGAAGACGGATCGTCTTCCAGCACCTCGCCGTCCGTGGCGCAGAAGCTCACGTTATCCTCGTACTTTGCTTTGCAAACGGTGCAGTATTTCATGCGGGTGTGGTTCCGAAGCATGGTTAGTCTAACACACGGGCGCGAGGCTGGATCAGCGATGGCAGACTAGCCTGACGTGTAGATGCGGCGCGCGTATTCCGCGACCATCCGATTACTATTAAACGCGGGAACCAGGGTGGCGATTGAGTTCTTCATCATCGCAATCCACTTATGAGGTAATCCGTCGCCGTCGCGATCATAGTAAAGCGGCACCACCTGTTGCTCGAGCAGGCGATAGAGTGATTCGGCGTCGCTCGCATCGATGTCAGCGGTCTCTGTGGCGGTCACTTCGTTGCCCACCGCGAAGCCGTTGGTGCCGTCGTAGCCTTCGAGCCACCAGCCGTCGAGCACCGATAGATTTAGTCCGCCGTTCATCGCCACCTTTTCACCGCTGGTTCCGGAAGCTTCGAGTGGCCGGCGCGGAACGTTGAGCCAAACGTCCACTGACTGCACCAACTGACGCGCGATTTCATGATCGTAATTCTGAAGAAACACTGACCGGTCGCCGACTCCAGCATTACTTTCCCACTGCGCCACTTCCTGCAAGATGAGTTTCGCTTCCTGGTCCTGGGGATGCGCCTTGCCGGCAAACACAAACTGCACCGGCCGATCCGGATTACTAATAATTCGTCGCAGTCGCTCAGCATCTTTCAATACGAGGTTCCAGCGTTTGTAGCCCGCCACCCGCCGGGCAAAGCCAATCGTGAGCGCCTCCGGTTCAAACATATCGCGCGCAGCGTCAGCCGACGTGGACTCCCCGCGACCGATGCGCGCCAGCAACGAGCGTTGGCGAATGAAGGCGACCAAACGATCCTTCAAGAGTAAATGCGCGGCCCACAATTCTTCGTCAGGGATTTGCCCCACGGCCAGCGCCCACCCCGCGCGATCGTGCAACCTTTGCTGCCAGTCAACGCCGATGTGTTTATCGAAGAGCGAACGCAGCAACGGCGCGATCCAGGTTGGCGCGTGTACGCCGTTGGTAACGTGTGTAATCGGAATCTGCTCGACAGCTCTTTGCGGCCAAAGCTTTTGCCAAAGCGCGCGCGAAACCTCGCCATGCTTGCGGCTCACGCCATTCGTCGATCTACACATCCGAATCGCTAGCGGGGTCAGACCAAAAGCCTCGCGCACATTCGTAGGATCGATGCGCCCCAGCGCCATGAATTCGTCGTGACTAAGGTTGAGTTCTTTTTCAAAGCTGGAACCGAATGAACGCGTCAAGAGATCGACTTCAAACTCATCGTTTCCGGCAGCGACGGGCGTGTGGGTGGTGAACACACAACGCTCGCGCACTTGCGCCGCCGCTTCTGTAAATCTTAAACCTTTCGCCTGAACCAACTCGCGCGCCAACTCGAGCGTGAGAAAAGCGCTGTGGCCTTCATTCAAATGAAACACTTGCGGCGCAATTTTGAGTTTGCTTAACAATCGCACACCGCCGATGCCCAGCAGCATCTCCTGCACGATGCGCGTCTCGCGGTCGCCGCCATAGAGGTGGCCGGTGACCCAACGATCGGTTTCCTCGTTTTCAGGAATATTTGTGTCCAGCAAATAGAGCGGCACGCGTCCGATGTCGGCGCGCCAAACTTGCGCGCGCACGATGCGTTCGCGAATTAACACTTCAACGAATAAGAGTGTGCCGTCCGGAGCTTTGACATGATGGAGCGGCAACTGTGCGGGATCAGTTTCCCCGTAGAACTCTTCCTGCCAGCCAACGAGATTGAGGCGCTGGCGAAAGTAGCCGTAGTGATAAAGCAAGCCGACAGCCACCAGCGGCAAATTCAGGTCGCTCGCAGACTTCAGATGATCGCCGGCGAGGACGCCAAGCCCGCCCGAGTAAAGCGGCAACGAATTATGAACGCCATACTCGGCGCAAAAATATGCAACTGGATTTTCAGCGGTTATGGTTGGGCCGGATTCTGAGATTTGAGATCTGGAATCAGAAATTTCCGATCGCAGATTTGATTTCTGCGATCCCAGATACTCGTCAAACTGATCGGCCAGCTTGCGTATGCGGGCAACATAAACCGGATCGGTAGCCATCTCAGCCAGCCGATATTCCGAAACCTTCGCGAACAGGACGCGCGGATTATGTTCACAATCATCCCAAAGCTCAGCATCGAGATCGCGGTAGACGCCGGCGCCATCGGCGGACCAACTCCACCAGTAGTTCCAGGAGAGTCGCTCGAGCGCTTCGAGCGGAGTCGGTAATGTCTGGGTCACAGTCAATGTTTTGGGGTTCAACGGTTCAATTGTTCCAATCATCAGGATAGACCAACGGGAAGCTGTTCAGTATTTCGAGCGGCCAGACAGAAACGGCTTGCAACTGTCGGGCAAAAACAAAGCGGTTCTTATAACATGCGACACCCGAACGGCAGAAGCCCGCGCGCAAGCAAGGGCTGGCTTTTCCAATCGAAGCAAAGCGAGCCCTTGCTCACGCCCGCGCTTCTGCCCCAAACTTCTGGTGCTTCAGAAATGTCTCAGCTTGGCGTGATTGAAAGAACACCAGGCGTACCTCTCTAATCTGATCGTCCGTGAGTAAATAACTCCTGATTGTTTCTGAGGATACTTGCGCCGCTTCTGCCTGAGGATATCCAAACGCTCCGGTTGAAATCGCGGGGAATGCTATCGAGGTTAGTGAATGTTCAGCCGCGAGTTGCAGCGATTTTAGATAGCACGACGCCAACAGCTCTGCTTCTCGCCCCTCGTGCCGGCCATAGATTGGGCCAACTGTGTGGATCACATGTCGCGCCGGAAGATCACCGGCCGTCGTGATCACGGCCTCGCCGGTGGGCAGTCCGTCGGGATACTCCGTGCGCCTGATTTCGCGGCACGCGGCCAGAATCGCTGGACCACCGGCGTCGTGAATTGCGCCATCAACACCGCCACCGCCGAGTAGTGAGGAGTTCGCCGCGTTAACGATTGCATCGACGTTCAGGCGCGTGATGTCGGCAACGACAACCGCGATGCGCCCGTCGAGAAAAGTTGCTTCAGTTTTCGTCACTGGAGTCGGATTCAGGTAAGGATTCGGTCTGGATGGATTCTTCAGCTTCGTCGCGCGGTTTCACTTCGATCTCGTCAAACATGTCCTGCCGCTTCAGGGCTTCGGCAACGCCTTTTGCCTTCAGTTCAGTTAGCGGATGTTGCGCGTCGGTGCTCGCGATTTCAAACAGGCGCTCGTCAAGCATTACTACACCAAGCGAGCCCAGCGTGACTCCGGAAGTCACCTGGATTTCATTCATGTTGTGAATTTTGAAGTGACCGGTTTGTTCCACCCAGTCTTCAATGAAGGGATCGCGCAGGGCGTGCTCGGCTTCTGACTCCGTAAGATAAGCGCCGCCGACGATGAGACAATATTCGCGCACGTTCTCCGGTCAACTCACTGCTAAGGTAGGGTTAACTTTAGCACCGTGGTTCTTAACAATCCAAGCAAATAATGACGGGCGTAGGACAGACATTCCTGTCTGTCCTTTTTATGAATCAAGCGGGACAGGCAGGAATGCCTGTCCTACAAAAAACCACCGCCGCAGATTATTTCCGCGGCGGTGCTTGTGGTTAGTGCACGTATGGTCTCGCGCTTAGGAAGCGCGCGCATACTGTTCGTTGAGCGTCCGTCTCAGCCGAGCAAAATAGGCATCGAAGGTAACGAAGCCCGTCGTGCCCTGGAAGTAGGCCTTTCCACCCGTGTCGTCAGCCAGGCGATTGAGTGAGTTTTGACCGTAGCTCGCGGCCAAACGGCTGCGGCTCGTTAAGCCAACGGAAGGCGCGTAGAACGCATAGACTGCAACGTTGCGCTCGTTGGCTTTTTTGATCGCGCGTTCGAGGTCGATGGTGTGCGCTGAACTCGAAACGTCGAAACCGCGCGAAGTGTCGAGTCCATCCGAGATGAGCAACACTGCGTTCTTGCCTTTCCAGCTTGCATCGAAGTTGCGCAGCGCTTCGATCACTTCCACGTAAGGGTTAAAAGGCGATGCGGAAGTGCTGGCGCGCGGCACGCGCAATGAACCCGCTGCCTTGTCCAAATCGGTGGTGAACGACTGTCGCACCTGAAGAGTGCCGGTGGTGATGTAGCCAACCATCACCCGCGAGCCGCTGGGAAGCGAGCGAATGAAATCGCGCGTCACGCCGAGCTCGTTGCCCACCTGCGAGATGAGATCGTCCTGCACCAGCACCGCAAGATTAAGCGGTTCCGAAACCGGTGCATTCTTTTTAGTTGTGCTCTTGTTGTCCGTGGGGAATTTCCTGGTCTGGCCTGTCACAACGGTCGCGGCGGTTGCGCTCAGCGCCAAAGCCAGCATTGCGATAGACGTTATGATTCTGCGATAAAACATTTTCTTTCTCCTCATCAAACCTACCCTTGTTCGTGAAACTTCGATGCCAGACTGTCAGAAAAAGGTGGCTTACTGGCAGGTCAATACCAACCGCTATTGGAGGCTTATTTCCAAGGGCATAACGGCGCAACCTTCGAGACCGAGAATCTGAGGGACCAAGCGACATTGGTCTTACGTTCGACATGTTGCGCGGCTTGTTCGTCTCCCGGCGGGAAATCGAAAGTTCCCGTGACGAAAGATTCCGCAGCCAAAAAACCTGGCGGACAAAGTCGTCAGGTTGAAAGCATCGGTCAGCCTGCGTTTCCACTTCGACCGGCTCACTGACTCATCAGCCTACTCTTACCGCGAAACACTCGATTTCCTGTGCATAAGCATTGGCACACGGCTCGCACTAGCATCTGCGCTCAAGTGCGAGAGCTTGCTCTTTTCATTTCATCACCCTCAACGACAAAGGCCTTCTTCTTCGCGAAAGCAGAAGCGGGCAAACACTTACCAGCCTAAGTCGCCCTTCAGAGCGATATGGCAGTGGGAGTTTCCGAAAGACTTTCAAAGAAAGCCTTTTCTGCATCCGGACCCTCGCGCTCCCGTGCGAGACCTGATGCTTTCTTGTCGTTGACGGTGATGAAATTGTTTTAACCAATACCCAGCGGAGAAAAACTTCGAATGAACGCCCCAAGATTCTTGAAAAAACTTACGGCCCTCGTATTACTCGTCTCGCTGTGCTCAGCGCTATTGTTCCTGGACAACACCAAGGCGCACGCAGCCAGCACGAACACGACGACCGTTACAACCGACAAGGTTTCGCCTGAACTGCGCAAACTAATCCAATCAGGCCAGGGCAGCACACGCGTGAAGCTCGTTGTTCAGTCGACTTCGTCGTCGGCTTTATCCGGTGGTGTATTGGGTGGTGTCCTCGGCGGACTGGTGCAGACCGTCGGCGGAGTGGTCCAGGGCGTGTTATCGCTTCTCAACATCGCTCTGATTGAGGCTCCCGCCAATTCGGCGGACGTGCTGGCTTCGGATTCCAGTGTTTCCTACGTCTCCCTGGACACGCAGGTGCGCACCTTTGGCCACGTCACAAACACGACCGGCACGCAGCAAAGCCGCGCGCAAAGAACCGCGGTGGGCTTGAACTACACGCTAGATGGTTCCAACGTAAGCATTGCTATTATCGACTCGGGAATCGACGTCACCCATAAATCTTTCTCCACCCAGTCCGGCAAAGTAACTTTCAGCAAAGACTTCACCGGCGAGAATCGCACTGACGATCCCTATGGGCACGGCACCGCCGTCGCCGCGATCGCTGCCGGAGTTGGTACACCAACCAACGGCGCTTACGAAGGCATCGCTTCCGCCGCCAACCTCGTCAACCTGCGCGTTATTAACTCGCAGGGCGTCGGCAGTGTCTCGGGTGTTTTGAAAGCGCTCGACTGGATCATGTCGAATCGCCAGACGTACAACATTCGCGTAGTCAACATGAGTCTGGGCACGCCGGCTTTTAGTTCATACAAATACGATCCGATTTGCACGGCCGTCCGCAAGTTGGTGGATGCCGGAGTAGTGGTAGTGGCTGCGGCGGGCAACAATGGCAAGACTGCGGCGGGTCAGAAGGTTTACGGCGAGATCCATTGTCCGGGTAACGAGCCTTCCGCTATTACCGTGGGCGCCAGCAACACTTACGGCAGCGATGCACGCAACGAAGATTCAGTTACAACCTATAGTTCGCATGGGCCAACGCGAAGCTATGCAACCGACGCGTCTGGAGTAAAGCACTACGACAATTTGATCAAACCCGATCTCGTCGCGCCCGGCAACAAAATCATTTCCGCCGAAGCGAAAAGTAATAAGCTCATCACCATGCACCCCGACCTCGAAACGAACATTTACCCGACCACGAACATGAAGCTCATGTACCTGAGCGGGACCTCCATGTCTGCGCCGATGGTGTCAGGCGCTGCGGCAATGCTGCTGGAAGCGAACCCAAACCTGACGCCAAATATCGTAAAGATGATTCTGATGTACACGGCGCAACCGCTTAACGGCTTCAATACTTTCGAACAAGGCGCGGGACAACTGAATGTAGCCGGCGCAGTGGCAGTTGCAAAATTGGTGCGCACTGACTTGCTCGGCGGATTGCTCGGCACCACCCCGTCTGTTGGTTCAGCTTTGCTTACGCAGTCGGCGCCCAGTGCGCAGTCCACAATCTCTAACTATGCATTTCCCTGGGCGCAGGGACTCGTCTTGAATCATGCGACGGTAACCGGCGCCAACTTAATCAACAAGTACCAGAAAAGTTATGGCAAGGGATACGTGCTGGGCGATGGCGTGATCGAATTGAGCACGACTCAAAGCCTTAGCTCGACCATGTGGACCAGCAACCTCGCGCTCGGGAATTACTTGATGACGAGCAACGGCACGGCCATGGGCGGAGGCGGAATTTTCTGCCCCACCAGCCTGATACTCGGCGACGGCATCATGATTACTGACGGAATCATGATTACCGACGGCGTCGTGCTAGGCGACGGCATCATGATCACAGATGGAATCATGATTACCGACGGCATCATGATCACGGACGGCATCATGATCACTGACTCAACCGCCGGCGACGCCACCTCCAGTATGCACTGACAGGCTGCTTAAGGAATTCGGCGTGTGACCGCAAGTGTAACGCGCCGCCGCTTTGGATAAGCGAGGGTTTGAAAGCCTGAAAATGTAGCTCCGACAAAACGCATTGTCTCCGATCCACTTGCAAGTAAATTTGTATTGACGAATTGATAAGGATTTGTAGAATGCCGAACAATTGGCGAGTGGTTGCTGGGGTGAGGACAGTGACCCAATGAGGCTGAACGTCTCACGCCCCGATATGAGGCCGGCTCCCACGCCGGCCTCTCGGCTTTTTGGTTCGCTCCCTGCCGAACGCGCCCGCAGCTGCGCGGTAGAAACGATGAACGTGGTTAACCCGTTTCCTGAGGCTCAATCCATCTGCACCCTTAGACGCAAACCTCGGAGGTTTAGCGGTTTTTGGTATCAAATCCTTTTCTGATAGAGTCTTTGTTCGACTATTTTTCCGGATTTCGCCAGTTGTGATGCACACTCTGAGGTCATGGATGTGCTGTGGGAGCCTCCTTCTGACCAACCACTGCAGTGCTGAGGGCATCGAACCCGGCACAAGACATATGGATGGGAAATTAGAATTCATGCGATTTACCAAACTATTCAGCCTGCTTATCATAGCTATTCTGCTGACGCTCTACACGGCAAACGGCCTCGCTCAAAGCACGCAAAGCGCCAACAGCGCAGACGTGGTCATGGTCCTGGCGTTTGAGAACACCTCCAATCGCCCTGAGTATAATTGGGTAGGCGAGAGCTTTGCCGATTCACTCTCGGAGTTGCTCAACAAACCTGGTCTGCTCGTGGTGTCCAGCGACGAGCGCGAGCTTGCCTACCAGCGTCTGCGGCTGCCTGAGACCGTTATTCCGTCGCGCGCCACCGCCATAAAGCTCGCTCGCGAAGCGAGGGCCACTATGGTGGTGATCGGCAGTTACTCGATAACGCCGGTTCAGGACGAGCGCAAGCCGGACAAATCAAAAGATGACTCGGAGAAAGCGCCATCGGAGGCGTTGGTCCAGGTTACTGCGCGCGTAATTAAGGTTAACGAAGGACGCACGCTCGGCGAAGTGCTCGATGGCGGCTGGGCCACGCGGCAGTTTGATTTCGGTGGCCCACTGACAACGCTCCAGAGCATTCATGGTCGACTGGCATATCAGATTCTCTACCAACGCGACAAAGCGCTTCCATATTCGCAAAACCAGTTGGTGCAGGAAGCGACGAAGGTGCCGCAGCGTGCGTTTGAAGCCTACGTGAAGGGCGTGCTTTTGAGCGAACGTCACCCCAAGCGCGAAATCTATCTTAAGAACGCGCTGAAGTTTTATGCCGATGCCAATGGGGACGCGATTTACCCGCAGGCGGCGTTTGAGTTGGCGCGCTTTTACATGAATGGGGGTAAATGGAAAGAGGCGACTGAGAACTTCATCAAGTTACAAAAGAAGGATCCACATTACGCCGAGGCGGCCTTCTATGCTGCGCTCGGCTACGCGAAGCTGGGCGACCTTGGTCATGCGCTGGCGGCTATTGTGCCCCTCTCGTCCGATGTGCCTTTAATCGGAATCTATAACAATGCCGGCGCGATTGCCGTGCAAGCATCTCGCGAGGAGAAGAAAGACGACGAACGCGCAAGATTGCTGGAGCAGGGTACCGCATTTCTATCGCGCGCGGCTGAGTCGTCGCCCGACGATCCGCTGGTTCATTTCAATTTTGCAGTGGCCTTGTTTCTTGCGGGCAAGTACACAGAAGCGGCCGATCATCTCAAGCCGGTAATAACCGCGAATCCTCGAGACGGGCAGGCTTATTTTCTTTATGCCAAGTCGCTGGAGAAGACAGGCAAAACAGAAACCGCCAGCGCTGCCGACGATCAGGCGCGGCGCAATTTGCAAACCTACGCAAAGTGGCAGACTGAATGGCAGAAATCGCAGAGTGTTAGCGGTGTTTCCCTGCGTATGCGCGACGTCCTGAACCGCGACGATGTTGCCAGACTAAGATGGGAAACTACGCTCCGGGAAAACGTCGGCTCGGGTTCGGAAGACCTGCTCGCGAAAGCGCGTGATCTTTATCAGGCCGGACGTGATGACGAAGCCCTGCCTGAATTGCATCGCGTCGTCATGCTGGAACCTACCAACGCGGAGGCTTACCTGTTAAGCGGGAGAATCAATCAACGTCGTGGGGATCAGGAGGCTGCAATTGCGGCGCTGAAAACAGCCATCTTCTGGGATCCGAAGCTGATCGACGCCCATATCCTGCTGGGCCGAATCTTCCTGGACCGGGGCGATCGCGGCGAGGCCATAAAGTTTGCTACCAGCGCCATGACGATCGACTCAAATAACCAGGAAGCGATCGCGCTGCAGCGACAGGTGACGATGGGCAAGAACTGACGCCTGCTGAGATTTCAAATCCCAGATCTCAAGTCCGATTTGCGAAGTAGAGGCAAATTCTCGTGGCGAAATAAACCGGAGGGATTGCCTCATTTTCGTTTCATAGTGCGCCTACTCGTTTGATCAGAACTAAACCCAAATGAAGCTCATTCTCCTCGTCGCAGTCTTATTGATCGTAGCCCTCCTGGCAACGATAGTTGTTGTCGCACTCTACCTTCACAAGAAAGCGGGCACTGGCGACATCAAGTTGATTGGCGAGACTGGCGCGGTTCAAACGAAGGTCGATCCCGAGGGTACCGTGATCGTAGCTGGAGAGTTGTGGCGGGCACGGTCGCAGAACGGTGAACACATTTCAACGCGTGCGCGCGTTCGAGTCGTTGGGTTTGAGGATCATCTTGCGGTGGTCGAAACCTGCGACTAGTTTCGGTTGCTTGCCAATGGTGAGCTGCCTACCAGACTCCACATCAGATCTAATCCTTTTCAAATTCCAAAATTACTTTCTTGTGGCACGCAAGCTGCTCTAGAAACAATCGGCACGCACGGAAGACCCAATGTAAAGGTTGAAAGTGCCCCCGCCGCCATCACTTCTCTGAGCGCCGCCTGCCGCTGCGCCAGCCACCTACCGAGCAACCCTTCAGTGCTTCCTTCCGAAACTCGAGCCCAGTCAGAAATGACTGGGCTCTCCCTCTATGGACTTCTGTAATTCGCGAACAACGAATGTGGCCTCCTCCTGATAAACAATCGTCACCAGTTTCCAGAAAATTCTTCCCGTGGCACGCAAGCTGCTCTAGAGATAACCGGCACGCACGGAAGACCCAATGTAAAGGTTGAAAGTGCCCCCGCCGCCATCACTTCTCTGAGCGCCGCCTGCCGCTGCGCCAGCCACCTACCGAGCAACCCTTCAGTGCTTCCTTCCAAAATTGGAACCCAGTCAGAAATGGCTGGGTTCTCCCGCATTTAGAATCCATTATTTCTCTTTGCCTCGTTCTATTGCACTTTTTCAACTGTCGTCGACCTGCGAATCATAAATGGATGCAGAGATATACTGCGGCTTGCTGTCAGTCAGACTGCGACGGATTTTGTCACTTTGACGGTGACGCTTTCTGTCTTTTTGACTCCCTTTCTGCCTGATTTGAGGGGGGTCATACTGTTTTATTGTCGCCCCGGAAAAAATATTTTCGCTTATTTGCCTGAGAGCATCCTGCGAGGCTTCGCAAGAAGATCTGCTGAAACTCTACCGGCGAGATCGGCCTTTTGATAAACTCCGCCTCAATGCCGGAAGCCGTTGTTACACCGTCTCAGGAAGCCTCCAAAAACCCCGGATGGCTATCATCGTTCTTAGCCGGCGCGCGCTCCGAACTTCCTTCATTAGCTGAATGCGGAATTGCTTTAGCCTCCGCTGCTCTCCTCATTATTTCGTTTCCAGATTTCAATCTCTGGCCGCTTGCCTGGGTCGCGCTAGTTCCCCTCCTCGTCGTTGTGGCCCGCCGACCGCGCCCGCTACGCTATTTCTACCTGGGTTGGGTTTTTGGCACCACATTCTTTTATGGTTCTTGTTATTGGCTCACCTACTCGATGATCCACACGGGTGGCATTTCACCTTGGTTGGCGTTCCCTTTGTTACTCCCCGGTGCGGTCGTGGTTGCGGTCTTTCCCGCGATTTTCTTTCTCCTGCTCGCGCGCGCAATTCGCAGGTGGAGCACGGCCGCACTATTGGTCGCTCCGTTGCTTTGGCCGGCGCTCGAATGGGCACGACTTGAAATCACAGGCCAACTCTGGAATGCCATCGGCTACTCCCAGGCTTATCATCCGTTCCTGATTCAAGCGGCGCGTTGGGGCGGAGTTTACGCGGTGGGATTTCTAGTCGTTTCCGTTAACGCCGTTCTTTCGTACTTGCTCGTTCAAAGAACCGCACGCGCTGTGCTCGGTTCCACCACTATTCTCATAGCAGTCTTCGGCGTGCTGATTCTCTCCGCGTTACCCGTGCTGATCAACTTGTCCGCAACCCTTCGCTCAAGGCCTGATTTAGTAGCAATTGCAGTTCAACCTAACGTTCCGATGGAACCCATCACTGACCCGTCGGTAACAGAAGCGCTGATCAGTCGGCATCTCTCCCTGAGTACGACTGCACTGCCGCAATGGGAACGCGACGATCGATCTGACAATGAGGGCGACATGTCGGAGAACAGCGACTGGGCCAAAGATGATTCTCTTGCAAACCGCCGCGCAATTCCTCGTCTCGTGATCTGGCCCGAGTCGCCAATGAACTTCAGCTACGGAACCGACAGCCCACTGCGCGAGCGGCTCGCGGCCTTCGCAAAGGCAAATAAGACCTCCGTGCTTTTGAATTCTCAGGAGCTCGCGCCGAACGACGGGATTTACAACTCGGCGCTGCTAATAAATGAAGAGGGTAAGCTCGTCGCTCAATATGATAAGATTCGCCTGCTGCCGTTTGGCGAATATGTTCCGCTGCCCGCGTGGTTGCCGGGAGCGGGTTTGATAAGGTCGATAGTCGGAGACTTCACGCCGGGCACGAACTACCCGCTGATGCCTGTGGGTAAAATGCACGCTGGCGTGTTCATCTGCATCGAGTCAGCTTATCCAGCGATCGCGCGTCGGTTCACGAGCGAGGGCGCGGATGTGCTGATCAATATTTCGAACGACGGCTATCTCGGCCCGACCGCGGTGATGCGACAGCACCTGGCGAATGCCGTGTTTCGCGCAGTTGAGAATGGCCGGCCGGTGCTGCGGGTTACGAACACCGGCATCACGGCCTTCATCACAGAATCCGGCGAAGTGCAGGACGCGACCGCGGGATTTAAGCCGGACGTAAGAATCTGGACGGTCACGCAAGGCGCAGCGAGCCGGACCTTTTATACAAAGCACGGCGACGTATTCGTTATCACTTGCGCTGTTTTGAGTCTGTTGATTTTTTTACTTACGTTTCGCAGAAGTCGCGCTGTCGCCTAATTCATTTGTCAGTATTTGGAGGGGTTAATGACCGAGACTTTATCAATTCAGGAATTAAGAAACGCTTATGAAGAGGTGCGCACTCACGTCGAGCAACTCGGGAGGTTTCTTTGATGTTGCGGCTGGCCGCGAAGAGTTGAAACGTATTGAGAACCAGGCCTCCTCGCCGGACTTTTGGAACGACCAGGAGGCCGCGCAGAAACTTTTGCAGAAGCGCACGGCCCTGGAAAAGAAGCTTCAACGTCAAGAGCTCTTTGAATCGCAAGTTGCGGATGCCGGCGTCCTTTTTGAGTTTGCCGAGGAAGACGAAGAGTCTTTGAAAGAACTTGGCGCACTCCTGGAAAAGCTCGGCCACGACGTTGGCATCGCCGAAACTGAAATGCTACTCGCGGGCGAGAATGATCAGTTAAATGCCATCTGCACTATTCATCCGGGCGCGGGCGGGACAGAATCGCAGGACTGGGCCGAGATGCTGCTGCGCATGTATCTGAAGTGGGCAGAGCAACGCGGATTCAAAACCGAGATCATCGACTATCAGCCCGCGGAAGAAGCGGGCATCAAGGGAGTAACGTTCCGAGTGGAAGGTGAATACGCCTACGGACTGTTGGCTGCTGAAGCCGGCGTGCACCGGTTGGTGCGCATCTCTCCTTTTGATCAGGCAGCACGTCGTCACACCTCCTTTGCCTCGCTTTTTGTTTACCCGGAGGTCGACGAAAATATCGAAGTGGAAATCAATGATAAGGACTTGCGCGTGGACACGTATCGCGCCACGGGCGCCGGCGGACAGCATATCAACACTACCGACTCGGCGGTCCGCATCACGCACGCGCCGACGGGAATCGTAGTGCAGTGTCAGAACCAGCGTTCGCAACATCAGAACCGTGCGGTAGCAATGCAAGTCTTGAGATCGAGGCTTTATGAGTTGGAACTGGAAAAGCGCAAAGCCGAAACCGCTCAGCTCGAAGCCAACAAGTCTGATATTTCTTTCGGATCGCAAATCAGAAGTTACGTGCTCGCGCCTTACCAACTAGTTAAGGACACGCGCACAAAACTCGAGCGCGGCAACGTCGATGCAGTGCTTGGCGGCGACATCGACGATTTCATCAAAGCTTTCTTGCTGGCGAAGAAGGCTGCGTAAACCGTAACGCAAACTGTTAGTTTGCGGATTACTTTGGCGAGGTCGATGCAAACTAACAGTTTGCGTTACGTGGTACGGGGTACCGCAGGGCAGCGACAATTCGGAGTCGAGATGGCAACTACCGAGTTTGAGGAACCCAGAATAATTACTCCGCGCACTCGCGGGGATGAGATTGTGGCGATCCTGCTGGTGGCGATTGGTCTGCTCCTCGCGCTGTGTCTGGTCTCTGCCGCTTTTTATCCTAACGACCCATCCTGGAATTCGATCGGGCAAGCAGAAACGCACAATTGGGCGGGCGCAATCGGATCGAATGTTGCCGCTTTTCTTTTTCAGTCTATTGGCCTGGCGGCTTACCTGCTTCCTTGCTTGTTTCTGGCAGCCGCCTGGAGGCGCTTCAAGACGCGCAGCTTCCGCGCACCTTTCTCCCGTTTGTTTGGGCTCGTTCTGCTGACTCTGTCCGCTGCGTCGCTGCTCTCAATCGCCAACATTCATCCGATTTTTGATTCCAGCGTTCAACCCGGCGGAGTAGTAGGAACGTTGATTTCGCGCGGCCTGGCAAGCGGACTCAACACCGTCGGCGCAACGGTGCTGCTTATAGCCGTCGCTGCAACCGGGCTGTTGCTGGCGACGAGTTTCTCCTTCGTAGGCCTGTACGAGAAACTGGCCAGCTTGATTGCTGAACGCTTCGCAGTGATTGGTAACTTACCGGCAAGATTTCGTTCGTGGCGTGAAGCTCGCGCTGAACAAAAGCGACTGCGCAAGGAACAGCGCGACCTGATCAAAGCGCAGAAGTTGGCGGCGCTGGACGCGTTAAAAGGCTCGCCTGATTTGAGTCCCGAAGAGCGCATCGCTCAATTCATGAAAGACGGCGCGACACCCGCGCTCAACGCTGAGGCGATCAGTCGGGGTGAACCCGCCGGCGCTCAATTGGCAACGATTCAGGGCTCGGCCGAACCTGCGCGCGCGGCCGCAGCCGGCGCCGGTATCCCCGGTGCAACAGCTGTCAACACTTCTGCCGGTCGCCGCTCGATCTTTCCCGGCTCCAAAGGTGCCACCGCTGTAGCCGATGACGACGACGAAGCTGAAGAGATGGTCAAGGGGGCGTCAGTGCTGCGTCTGAAAGGTGAAGCGCCCGCCACGGGCAAACTTCCTTTCGACGCCGACCGCGCGCGACGTGTCGCGTACACCGAATATTCCATGCCGCCGCTGGGATTCTTGAACGAGGCGCCCCCGCCGAGCGAGCAGGCAGATGCGGAACTGCTTGGCCTGGCAACGCGGCTGGCCGAGAAATGCAAAGAGTTCAACGTCACCGGCCAGATCAAACATATCTGCCCCGGTCCGGTGGTAACGACTTACGAGTTCAAACCCGATCCCGGAGTTAAGTACTCGCGCGTAGTTTCTCTCGTTGACGATCTATGCCTCGCCTTAAAAGCGGAGTCGATTCGCATCGACCGCATGCCCGGCAAACCGCACGTCGGTATTGAAGTGCCAAATCCCCGTCGCGAAACGATCTTTTTGCGCGAAGTGATCGAGTCGCGCGCCTTTCGCGAGTCATCATCTAAACTGACGATTGCGCTCGGCAAGACCATCGACGGACTCAACTACGTCGCCGATCTGGCGAAGATGCCGCACCTTCTGATCGCGGGCACGACCGGCGCCGGCAAGTCAGTCGGGGTCAATTCACTGATCGTTTCAATCCTTTATCGCGCACGACCTGACGAGGTTAAGTTCATCCTGATCGATCCCAAGCGGCTCGAGCTGGGACTCTACCAAGATATTCCCCATCTCGCCGCGCCCATCATCACCGATCCCAAGCTGGCCTCGCGCTCGCTGAAATGGGCGGTTGGTGAAATGGAAAAGCGCTACCGCGACCTGGCCGGCTGGGGCGTGCGCAACATCGATGGTTACAACAACGAAATCATGCGGCGGAATCTCGTCAAGGAATACGACGAGCGCGGCGAGCCGCATAAACCACTTCCCTACATCGTAATCATCATCGACGAACTCGCCGACCTGATGATGACTTCCGGACGTGAAGTTGAGGAATCAATCACAAGACTCGCGCAAATGGCGCGCGCTGTCGGTATCCACCTGGTGCTGGCGACGCAACGTCCTTCGGTTGACGTGATCACCGGACTGATTAAGGCAAACTTTCCATCGCGTATCTCGTTCCGCGTCTCATCCAAAGTGGACTCGCGCACGATCATCGACACTAATGGCGCCGAACATCTGCTTGGCCGCGGCGATATGTTGTTTCTGCCGCCTGGCACTTCGCGCCTGATTCGTGTCCACGGGGCTTACGTTGACGAAACGGAGATTGGCAAAATTGTTGCCCACGCCAAGGCGCAAGCCAAGCCGGAGTACAACGAAACGATCACTCAGTCAGAAGAAGAAGCGCTCGGCCTTGAGGAAGGCAGCGGCGAGCATGACGAACTTTTCGAAGAGGCGCTGCGCATCTGCGTCGAGATGAAACGAGCGTCGACGTCGGTGTTGCAACGCCGCCTACGCATTGGCTACGGCCGCGCGGCTGGAATTCTCGACACTATGGAACGCGAAGGATTGATCGGGCAGGCTGACGGCTCTCGCCCGCGTCCGGTGCTCGGACGCGCCTACGAAATGATCGCGCAATGGGACGAAGGCGGTGGA
>JANLYZ010000356.1:0-2516 GCA_031365905.1 Chloracidobacterium sp.
ATGGGCATTCCCCTCACCCGCGCAATCTACGAAGAGAACCGCGAGACTGTAGTCCACGGATTGTTTGGCTGGCTGAAAAAGTAAACTGCGACTCGACTTCCCACTATGCGCCCATGAGCATTCGTCGCATACGATTAGCCATAAGAGCGGGCCGTTACGCTTATTCCGATCATGCTCTCGAGGAGATAGACGACGATGACTTGCTTGAATCGGATGTGATCGAGGCGATCATGAGAGGCAAGATAGTTGCAAAGCTAACGGGCGATCCTAGAGGGCTGCGTTTCGTCGTTCGAGGAACTACTGGTTGAAGAGGAAATTGAAATCGAGGTTGTTTGCCGATTCCTCCCGTCGGGAATTCTGCGTATAATCACTGCGTATGCCATCGAAAACTAAAACTAAGAAGCTGGATCCCTGCGAATACTGCGACGCGTTTTTGGATGGAACGGAGAAACTCGTCACTGTATATCGCCATCACCGTTCCTCTCATTTCATTTTTGAGCATGTGCCCGCTCAAGTGTGCTCTCGATGCGGCGAGAAATACTTTAGGGCCAAGGTTGTCAAGGAAATGGAGCGACTGATGCTGGAGCAGCCTTCACACGCTTCTACGGTTTCCGTACCCGTAATCGAGTTCACCCTCGCGGCTTAAGCCAGACTTGGACAATTGGATCGTTCATGGCCTGTTTGGCCGGCTGAAGAAATAGGACAGACATTCCTGTCTGTCCCCCTTTTCATCAAATGGACAGGCTCGGCTCGTACTGATTCCCAGCCGGTCGGCGCATTTGTAGAGCGATAGCCCGAGCACGCAGGCAATCACCAGATTAAAGTAGAAAGTCACTGAGCCATCGATGAACATGGCCGGCAGGTTTCCGAAAAACGGCAGCGCTACCGGTGCGGTGATCACGGCGACTATCACCCCTACCAAAATTCCACTACTTGAATTACCAGCACCATCCCAAAGGCTTTGAAGTAAGGGTTATCTTCTCACCACGAGCGGAGTCGTTATTCAAGTTGGATTTTGACGACTTACACGAGGAGTCTTGCCAGAGCAACAACACCGCCAGCGGCAAACAAAAAAAGGCTGCCAAAGAATTGCGTCCGCCCATCCTCGGCCTCCGGGACCATTAGATCCCCAGCACGTCGATCAGTTCCTGCACCGCCGCAGCGCTCTTCTGTAGCGCGATGCGTTCGTCGGCGAGCAAGTTGATCTCGATGATTTGTTCGAGGCCGCGCGCGCCGAGTTTGCAGGGCACGCCGACGTAAAGTCCGTTAATGCCATACTCGCCTTCGAGAAAAGCGGCGCACGGCAGAATCTTCTTCTTGTCCTTCAAGATCGATTCTGTCATCTCGACGGCCGCGGCTGACGGGGCATAATAGGCCGAACCCGTTTTCAACAGTGAGACGATCTCGGCGCCGCCGCCCGCAGTGCGTTTCACGATCGCATCGATCTGATCTTTGGATAGCAGTTCCGGAATTGGAATGCCGGCGCAGGTTGAGAAGCGCGGCAACGGCACCATCGTGTCGCCGTGGCCGCCTAGCACAAACGCCGTCACGTTTTCTACAGAAACATCGAGCGCTTCCGCCAGGAAGCAGCGCATGCGCGCTGAATCGAGTACGCCGGCCATGCCAATCACGCGATGCTTGGGAAAACCGGAGCGGCGAAACGCAACCTGGCACATCGCATCCAGCGGATTTGAAACGATAATCAAAATCGAATCCGGCGAACGGCTGACGACTTCGTCAACAACCTTGGAAACGATCTCAGCGTTGGTCTTCAACAGGTCGTCGCGGCTCATTCCCGGCTTGCGCGGCAATCCGGCGGTGATGATCACCACGTCGGAGTTCTCCGTTCCATCGTAAGTATTAGTACCGACGAGCTTCACGTCGTAGCCTTCAATCGGCGCCGCCTGGGCCAGGTCAAGCGCCTTGCCCTGCGGCACGCCCTCAACGATGTCAACCAGCACCACGTCGCCGAGTTCCTTCGCGGCCAGCCAGTGTGCAGCAGTCGCGCCCACGTTGCCGGCGCCGACTACCGTAATTTTGTTTCGCGCAGCCATTTGTTTTGATTCCTTTCCGAAGGCAGGAGCAGACTCTTTTGTAGTCTCTCTCCTGCGCAATTTTTAGTTAAGAATGCTAGGATTTGAAAGACCGCGAGTTTATAGCCCGGTGCGAGAGAGTGTCAAGAAACTGAAGCAAATGATTACTGGCTCAGCTTGACCATGATTCATCCGATTTGTTTCTAAGAGTTGTGACTGTTATTCACACGTGGCTTCAGCCCGGTGTGAATGAGAGGTCACAGGTGAAAACTGCGCGACTATCGACGATGAATCGAAAAAATTTTCAGGAGGACAAATGACAGCGAGACACTTATCTTTGACGGCGGTGCTCCTTTTGGCTGGCTGCAGTTTGCTCTGGAGCCCGACCGCAACGGCGAAGAAGTTTATGTCCGGCGCGGAAAAAGGTGATGCTGACGCTATGACGCAGCTATTCTCGCGCCGTGCGATCCAGAGGTACGGCGT
>JANLYZ010000374.1:0-16791 GCA_031365905.1 Chloracidobacterium sp.
TCGACGCGCGTCGCAGTGATGTATCTGGGAAGGATTGTGGAGGTGGCAACGGCGGCGGAGCTTTACGCAAACCCTTTGCATCCGTATACGCAAGCATTGTTGTCGGCGATTCCGATTCCGGATCCGAAACAGAAACGCGACCGGATCGTTTTGCAGGGCGACGTGCCGACGCCAATCAATCCGCCGTCAGGTTGTCGCTTTCGCACGCGTTGCCCGATAGCCGTCGAAGAATGCGCGAGCGTCGATCCGGAGTTGCGTGAAATTTCGCCGGGACATGCCGCCGCCTGCATTCGCGTGCCCGGTTGGGAGCAAGCGCCAGCGGCAGAAGCCCGACCGTAAGGGAAGGCTCTAGCTTTGAAACATCGCAGCGTTTGAATCCGTATGAATTCTACCTAACTTTATCGCCCTCGCTTACGCGCGGGCTTCTGTACCGGACGGCAAGCTGTCTCCCCGTCCTCTAATCAACTCTGGAGGATAAAACTAATGAGCGATCCGAATCAGGGATTTCAACCCCCACCCGCACCCCCGCTGCCTTTGGCCGAAGTGAAGGGGCCGCGACCGAATAAACTTCGCGTCCCAGCGATTGTCTTGTTTGTGCTCGGCCTAATCATGCTAGTGGCCGGGATCGCGAAGATTCTTCCCGGCGGATTTGGCACCGGAGCCGCCTTCGCATTATGGGGGATCATGCTCTTTGCCTTCAGCTTCATTCGTCTGCCGGCAAGTACTGGAGCGGACGAACCGCCAATGTCCGGTTTACAGAAAGTGATGGGGATCTTTTATGAGCCCACTCGAGTATTCAAGAACCTGCGGGTGCATCCGACCTGGCTCGCGGCGTTCCTGGTAATCGGCATAGCGAACGCTGCTTACAGCGTAGCCTTCGTTCAGCGGCTCACTCCAGAACGCATTGTCGACTTCAGATTTGAGAAACTTGCTGACAGCCCGATCAAGCCTCCGGCTGACAAGATGGAGCAAGCGAAAGCAGACGCTCTCCAGGCAGAAAAGCAGCCAATCCAGCGAGCGCAAGGAGTACTAAAAGGCTTCTTCGGTCTTTTCCTCTTTGTGACTTTCGTTGCCGCACTTTGTTTGGTGGGGGTGCTTGCCTTCGGCGGACGAATCAATTTCTGGCAGGCCGAGGCAGCGGTGATTTACAGCTACTTGCCAGTCATAGTGATCACGAAGCTCATCAGTTTGATCATTCTCTACGTAAAAGCGCCGGAGGACCTTCATCCCATTCTGAACGCGGAGACTTTGTTGCAGGATAACCTCGGAATCCTATTCAAGCCCGCGGATCATCCCGCGCTCTTTGTTCTCGGTTCGACAATCGGCGTGCTTTCCTTTTATGGCTTGTGGCTTAAAGCCAAGGGACTGGCTAACGCCGGGCAGAAGGTGAGCTCCAGCACTGGCTGGGGTGTTTCGATTACGTTGTTTGTGCTGGCGTTAATTTTGGGGATGATCTTCGCAACGTTGTTCTCCAGCTTCATGTCCTGACTTGTAACGCAAACTGTTAGTTTGCGGCCGGTCGTTGACATCAGGAGTCATAAACAATATAGGGCCGCAGGCGAAATGTCTGCGGCCCTTCGATCTTGCAGTCGCCCGTTTTTGTACGGACGCAAACTAACAGTTTGCGTTACGTCCTACTCGTACCTGAGCGATTCAATTGGGTCGAGCCGCGCTGCTTTCCACGCCGGCCAGATGCCGAAGATCAGACCAATACCCACGCTCGCGACGAAGCCGCCAATCGGCGCCCACAGCGGAACATAGGAAGGCAGCAGCAGGCGCAGCAGCAGCGTCATCAACCAGCCAATTGAAAGCCCCACCAGACCGCCAATACCGGTCAAGGTCGCAGCCTCGATGAGGAATTGCCACATGATGTCGCTACGGCGCGCGCCAATGGCTTTGCGCACACCAATCTCGCGCGTTCGTTCGGTAACCGAAACCAGCATGATGTTCATCACGCCGATGCCGCCCACCATCAGCCCAACAGATGAGATGACTACCATCGCGATCGCCAGGCCTGCAGTAATCGACCGAAAGTTGTCGAGCACGCTCTCGGCCGTCTCCAAACCAAAATTGTCCGGCGCTGCAAACGGCACCTGCCGTCGCACACGCAACATGTCTCTCACCTGGTCCTTGGCTTCGTCCATCATTCCAGGTTTAGCCACCGCCATGATGAAGACATCGGTGGAGTTGGGCTTCAACTTGCGGGCGACATTGTAGGGAAGATAGATGGCGTTATTCTGATCGTCACTGCCGCCGCTGAAAAGAAACTGCTCGCGTTTTTGCAGCACGCCGACCACGCGAAATTCCTCGGAACCAATCTTGATCGGTTGATCTACCGGGGAGCCGAAGCGAAAGAAGTCGTCAGCCACTTTAGAACCTACGACACAAACATTCTGATTGGTGTCGTTTTCAGAGGCTGAGAAAAAGCGCCCTTCCGAAACCACTTCAGTTCCGGCCCTTTCAAAATCCGGTAAAGTGCCCTGGAGATTTACGCCGGCGGATGTTTTGCCGTTGCCGGAGACGTTAATCTTCTTTCCGAAAAAATCGCTACTGACATCAAGGAAGGGAACCGAGACTTCAATGGTGGGAAGTCCCGCGAGTGCGATCGCGTCGTCGTAAGTGAGTTCTTTGCGCATTCGTTCTTCGCGCGACAGCCGGCCGATGTGAATGCCCGGGTTGTACTTACTCAGAAAGATCGAGCGCGTGCCGAACGATTCGACTTCCTTCTTAACTGAAACGTCGATGCCACTGATGATCGAGGCGATCAGCATCACCGTGATAACACCGATGACGACTCCGAACACAGTTAGAAACGAGCGCAGCTTGTTAGCGAGCAGAGTCGAGATCGCCATCCTCAGATTTTCGTAGATGTCGCTGCGTAGAAGCTTCATTACCTGATTCCTATTCCGCCCTTAAAGCCTCAATCGGATCGAGCCTGGCTGCTTTCCAGGCTGGAAAAACTCCGGCGGCAACGCCGACGGCCATTGAGACGCCGACCGCAATAAGGACCGCCCCAAGTGAGAGAAAAGTTGGAAAGAATACAGCCGTTATAACACGCCCAATGATCCAGGCGAGAGAAACGCCCACGGCTCCGCCAATCGCTGACAGAGTTACAGCCTCAACCAGAAACTGCTTAAGTATGTCTAACTGACGAGCGCCGAGTGATTTCCTGATGCCGATCTCTTTCGTTCTTTCAGTAACGGAGACGAGCATAATATTCATGATGACTATCGCGCCTACCAGCAATGCAATACTGGGAACCGCGATAGCGACAATAAATATTGTTCCGAACAGTCGATCGCGGAGCCCAGTGATCGCGTCGGGCGTCACCATTCCGAAATTGTCTTTTTCACCGGCGCTGAGCTTGCGGCGCGTGCGCATCAGGAACCGAGTTTCTTCGACCGCATCGTTGAATTGATTATCTACTTTGGACGTGGCGACGAAAAACAGTGAGCGCTGGCGAATCAAACCGCCGAAATTATTGGCATACGTTTTCAGCGGAAGTTGAATGAAATTATCCTGCGGTATTCCGAAGACCGTGCCTTTGACGGCCTCGACACCAATAACGCGATACGGCAGGCCGGCGATGGTGATCTCCTGGCCCACCGGACTACCGGCAGGGAAGAGTTTGTTTGCGACGTCAGCCCCAATGTAGGCCACGTGCTGGGCCGCATCGTTTTCCGGATCGCTGATGTAACGTCCGTCGGCGACATCTCGATTTTCTATGTCCGCTATGTTTGGCGTAGCGCCCGACACAAAGACGTCTGCAATCACCTGGCCGCTGCGTTTGACTTCAGAAGGAGTACCACGGGCCTTGGCGCCAATCTTACCGATCAGCGTGGTCCGTTCCTTGAGATATTCGTAGTCTTCGAGGGTAAGATCCTTGTTACGGCGTTGGGCCGCGGCTATCGTGTCAGTGTCCTTAAAATCCTCGAGCGGGTTGAAGCGTTGCACAGTAAAAGACTTGGCCCCAATACCCGCAATTTTTTCATCCACGTAGGTGTTGAAGCCCTGAATCAGTGAGTAGACAACTACGACTGACATAATGCCAATGATCATGCCGAGCAGCGTCAACGCCGAGCGCAGCTTGTGTGCCCAGATTGCAGCCAGCGCAAGCTTGAGAGTTTCGATGAATTTCACGGCTTAGATATTACGGCAGGCGCGTCATTTGGGTTGCATCAGGAGGTCAAGTAGATAAGAGTTTGGCCGCGGATTAACGCGAATACGCGCGGATATAAAACTTTAGAAGTTGTTCTGATTCGCGTTTTTCCGCGTTCATCCGCGGCTACATCCCAAAACTCTATGTGGACGCTCAGCTGGTTGAATCTCGGGTTAGGATTATTCCCATCGGAGAGCTTCAATCGGATCGAGTCGCGCGGCCTTCCACGCCGGCCACAAGCCAAATACGATTCCCACGCCGGCGGAAATCCCAATGCCGACTGCGATCGCCCAGATAGGTACGTAAGCCGGCAACGGCGAATACCTGTTAACCAGAAACGCGAACAACTCGCCGACGGCCAGTCCAGCAAGTCCACCGATTGCAGTTAACACCACCGCCTCGATCAAAAACTGCGACAGAATATTCAAGCGCGTTGCGCCCACGGCCTTGCGCACGCCGATCTCTTTCGTGCGTTCAGTCACCGAAACCAGCATGATATTCATCACGCCGATGCCCCCGATCATCAAAGCCACAAACGAAATCGCAGTCAGCACGAGGGCAGTGGCGCCGGTCAGTTGATTGTAAATATCGAGCAGCGAATCCTGCGAAGTGATGCCAAAATCGTTAGGCGCCCCCAAGGCGACGCGCCGCCGGCGGCGCAGAATGTCGGTTATCTCGTCTACCGCCGACTTCACGTAAGCGCGCGAGGTCGGACGAATGATGATGAAGAATACCACCTGAGGAAACGGCCCTTCGGCATAGTACTTATCGAAAGTGCTGACCGGAATAAAGATCGAATTGTCGCGCGATTGCCCAAAGAAACTTCCCAGCGGCTCCATCACGCCAACAACGCGAAAGGGATTGCCGTTGATCCTGATGTTCTTGTCAATCGGATCCTCATAGGGGAAGAGCGCGTGAACAACGTCGACGCCGAGGACGCAAACATTTTCGCGACTCTCCATGTCGAAATCCCTGACGAAGCGACCGCGCGCTGCGTATGCGGTTTGCACAAATTCGTAGTAAGGCGTGACCCCAAGCAGAATAGGCGTGTCCGTTTGCTTGTCCTGATAATGCGCGGTCACCGCAATCATGCGATGGATTGGTGAAACACCGGCAACCGATGGCGCTTCGCGCCGCAATGCGTCAGCATCGTCCATTGTCAGGTCTTTACGATGGATCTCTTCCGGACCGGGCGGACGACCGAAACTCGGCTCAAACTTCGAAATGAAGATTGTGTTGGAACCGAGCGACTCAACCTGATCCGCGAAGGCCTTGTTCAGGCCCTGAATGATCGAGACCATGAAGATCACGGTGATTACGCCGACACTGACGCCGAGGATGGTCAGCGACGAGCGCAGCTTGTTAGCGCGCAACGTGTCGAAAGCCATCAGGGCGGATTCTTTGATGTCGTCTAGTCTCATTGCCGATTGCCGATTGCCGATTCCGATTTAGTTTCTGGTCTGATAGCGCGCCGCTGGTTAATATCCAGAACCGCTTGCCGCACACAATCGGCAATCGGCAATTGGCAATCGGCAATGCTCTTATTCCGATCGCAATGCTTCAATCGGATCGAGTCGCGCGGCGCGCCAGGCCGGCCAGAGCCCGCTGATGATTCCCACCACCGACGAAACACCAACACCCAGCACGGCCGAGGCAATGCTCATCAGTAGCGGAAAGCCTATCAACGCCGCAATCAGGTAGGCGAGGCCAAATCCGGTAACCACTCCAATGGCGCCGCCGAGCGCAGTGACCATCACCGCTTCGATCAGAAACTGCGTCAGAATATCTTTGCGCCGCGCGCCGATGGCTTTGCGAATGCCTATTTCTTTGGTGCGCTCCGTCACCGACACCAGCATGATATTCATCACCACAATGCCGCCAACCACGAGCGAGATGGCGGCGACGCCTATTGTGACTAGATAAATATTTGACGTAGCTTTGCCATAGAGATCGAGGAACACGTCCTGCGTTTCCATCGAAAAGCCTTCGTCGTCTTCCTGCTTGAAAATGCCGCCACGACGATTGCGCATTACGGTACGCACCTGATCTTCAGCCGCTTCAAGTTGCTCGGCCGCGGGCACCTGAATGAAGGCGACGATGGAATCGCGCGCGCCATAGATTTTCTGGTACGTCGAATAGGGAATATAGGCGACACTATCGCGCGAAGCGCCGAAGATTGAGCCGAGCGGCTCAAGCACGCCGATGATCTGAAACGGGCGACCCGCAATTCTGACTTCCTGCCCAATCACGCGATCCGCGGAGGCGCCGCCGAAAAGATTAGTCAGCACGTCAGGCCCGACCACGCAGATTTCGCGTCCCGATGTTCCTTCGGAGTCAGTCCAAACGCGGCCAACATCGATGGAGCGGCCGTCGATATCAAACATCGTCGTCGGCGTAACGCCGCGAACGTTTACGTTCTCGAATTTCTGATCGCCGTGCTTGAGCGTTTCACGCGCGTTGGCGGCCACGCCCACGCGCCAACAAGCGGTGCATAGCCGGCCAATAGCTTCGGCGTCTTCATGCGTAACATCTTTGCGCTTATTAAATTTTATAAACTCTTCGCGCGACCTGATGATTTGCGGGCGCTTGGAAATCGTGAAGACGGTCGAACCTTGCGAAGAAAAGGTGGTGGCGACTTTGTTGTCCAGACCCTGGATGATGGTGACCACCGCAATCACCGCCGCGACGCCGACCACGATGCCAACCAGCGTCAGCGCGGTGCGCAGCTTGTTTTGGCGGAGACTGCCAAGCGCGACGAAGAAGGCTTCCCAGATCGCGGTCACACGAAGCAACGACCACGTTTTAGTAGTTGGGTCAGACATGAAGCGAAATACAGATAGGCAGCAGCTAGCGCGTTAACAAGGGCTCTCAGGAGGATGCCTGTCGAGAGCCTTTGCTGACGCGCGGGCTTCCGCCAGGCGTCCTGTCTATCTGATCTTTTCGTCCTTCTCGATCAAGCCGTCGCGAATGGAAATTACGCGATGCGCGCGCGCGGCGATATCGGGTTCGTGCGTAACGACGATGATCGTGTTGCCCTCGCTGTGCAGGCGCTCGAAGAGATCCATAATCTCCATGCTGGTGTGCGAGTCGAGCGCGCCGGTTGGTTCGTCGGCAAGCAGAATTGAAGGATGGTTGACCAAAGCGCGAGCAATGGCGACGCGCTGGCGTTGACCGCCGGACAGTTCATTGGGACGGTGCGTGACGCGGTCCGCGAGATCCACGGCTTCAAGCGCCTTAACCGCCATCTCGTGTCGCTGAGCGGAGCCGATGCCGCCATAAATCAGCGGCAGCTCCACGTTGTGAAGCGCGGTGGCGCGCGCCAACAGATTGAAGGTTTGAAAGACGAACCCAACTTCCTGATTGCGGATGCGCGCCAGTTCGTCGTCGTCCATCTCGGACACGTTCTTGGCGTTGAGCCAGTATTCGCCTTTGCTCGGCGTGTCGAGGCAGCCAATTAGATTCATGAGCGTCGACTTGCCGGAGCCGGACGGGCCGATGATCGCAATGTACTCGCCCTTCGGAATATCAAATGAGACACCATGAAGCGCGTGCACCTGCTCCGATCCCATCTGGTATGTCTTCCAGATTTCGCGCATCGAAATCAGCGAGTTCGCGTCATGCGGCTGCACTGGTCGCAACTCCGCCGGCAGGGCCGCGGCTGTTGGTGGTGATGCGAGTGTCGCGTCGCTCATTAGCTACCCTCGTTGGCGTTGGCATTAGCGCCCGCCTTGCGCTCCGTGCGTTTGACAGCCATGCCGTCCTTCAGCGTCTTCAAGACGCGGCTTGGTCCACGCACAATCTCATCGCCAGCCTTAAGGCCGGCGGTGACCTCGATATCAGCTTCCCCGGTTATCCCGGTAGTTATTTCTGCAAACTTCACTTTGTTGCCGGTCAGTACGTAAACGCCCTTGAGACTCTTTGGCTTCTCGCTGCTGGTGGGCGTGGGCACACTGCCGGCAATGGTTGGTCCCGGCGACGGAGTCGGCGGCGCCTTCTCAACAATTGCCTCGAGCGGCACGGCGATTACATTGTTCTTTGTCTTCGTAGTAATTGTTGTGGTCGCGCTCATCCCCGGCCTCAGCGCATTGCGAACTTCGTCGGCCATCCCGGTCAGCTTAACGGTAACTTTGAACTCCTTGGCTTCTTGAACATTCACGCGGTTTGACAGTCCGCCTTGTGTGTCTGACTTGGAAACTGCCAGCGGATTCTTTTGCGCGACGACCCCGATGATCTCTTTGTCGCCAAGCGCGTCTACTTTCACTTTCGCCTGCTGGCCCACTTCAACGTTGGAAATTTCGGTTTCGTCTACGTTAACTTCCACGTTGATATCCGACATGTCGGCGATCGTCATCAGCGGCGTGGTTGATAATCCGGCGACGGCGTATTCACCAACGCGAGTCGGGATATCAGCCACGACGCCATTGAGTGGCGAAAGCTGCGTTGCTTTGGATCGTTGACTTGATTGCCCGCGCAGCAAGGCCTGCTGCTGGTTGGCGCGCATCTCAGACGACTTAATCCCCGTTCTCGCCTCCTGCACGGTGAGCTTCTGCTGGTTGGCTCTCTCGATCGCTTCCTTCACGCCGATTTGCTGAGACTGCAGATTCGCCCGGGCCGTCTGCAAGGCAATCTTTGCCTGATCGAAACGGTCACGCGCGGCATCGTATTCAGAGCGCGAAGCAACTCCCGACTCGATCAGATCGCTGTACCGTTTGAGTTCTCGCGAGGCGACGTTCAGATCAACCTGCGCCCGATCGACTTGAGTCTGCAGCGAAACCAACTGCTGGCGCGCCGAGGCAACGGACGATTCCGCGACGACCAAGCCCTGTTGAGCGGTGGCGACAGAATTGCGCGCGCTTTGAATATCGTTGATGGCTTGCTGAGCCGCGGCAAATTGCGCTTCCTGGCTCGATTGCAGTTGGGTTGGATCTACGCGCACGAGCGGCTTGCCCTGTGTAACTTGATCGCCGGCGTTAACATAAATTTCCTCGATGCGTCCCGGCACTTCGCTGGTGAGCTTGATGTAACGAATCGGTCTCACTTCGCCGGAAGCAGTAACAGTCTGTCTCAGCTCGGGCTTGACCTCCAGCTTTACAGTCGTTACTTCCGCTTCGTCTTTGCGGCTGGCGAATACGCTGATGATGATTACAAGCGCCAGCACGGCGACGGCTGCGACCGCGATAATGATCTTTTTCTTCTTCGTTAAAGCCATAACCTCTTCCTTAATTCGGGGGATTCAAGTTCTTGGTAGTCCGAAGCTATTACCCACCCGCTAACGCAGGTGGTACTGACCTAACAGTTTTTGCACGAAAACGCGGCGGAATTCGAAACCAAACTGATTCGAGTAACTCTTACGTCAAAAAACTGTAAACAGTTTCATTTAAAGGGCGGGAGGGACGGCGCGGGTCCCAACGTTGTCCAAAGTCCGATGTCCAAAGTCCAAAGTCTGTAAACAGCACCAGCGGCGTGGGACATTGGACTTTGGACATCGGACTTTGGACTAGGCTCTGATCGCTTCCGTTGGCGACTCGAATGCTTTCGCGCTAGAATGATCCACCGTTCCTAAGCTCAGCAATTTCGTACAACTTGAGAATCTATCGCGGATTGGGTGAGGGTCGCAAACTTCCGAAAAAACCATGATTACCTGTGAACGATGCAAAGCCTCAAATCTCGATGGCGGGCAGTATTGTGATGAATGCGGCGCGCAGTTGCGGCCCAATTCCGGTATCAATCCTTCTGGTATAAACCTGTTCAAGCCGGAGGGACAGAACGGCTCCCATTCGCCGGCCGAGATTCCGCAACCCGAATTAGCGGGCGGCAAGGCAAGTGCGTCGTTAAATGTTTCGTCGGCGGCAGGCTCAGCCGAGAAGGTTCACTCGAAGCTTGTGATCGAGCGCGGCAAATCTGTCGGCAAACAGTTTCTGCTCAGCGCTGCCGAGTCTTACATCGGGCGTTGGGATGCTGACGGTGGTATCTTTCCCGACGTTGATCTCGATTCTGACGATCCGGAAGCGAAGGTTTCGCGCCGCCACGCTCGGATCACTTTCAATGAAGGCAAGCATCTTCTCGAAGATCTTGGCTCCACCAACGGTACATTTATCAATCGCGGAAAACGGCTGCCAAAGGGAACTCGGCAACCGCTGAGCGATGGTGACGAGATTATTGTCGGGAAAACTTTTTTACGTTTTCATGTGGTCAAGTAGGACAGACATTCTTGTCTGTCCCTGAATTGCGACAGGCAAGAATGCCTGTCCTACTGGCGGTCTTAGAACAAATGGCTGAATGTCTCCAATGTGGAACGGCCGTAGTGCCGGGCGAAGCGTTTTGCAGTAACTGCGGGACGAAGCACCCGACTGCCCCGGATTCGCCGCCGGAGTCTGAAAAGACGACGCGCACCGCTGAAGCCGAGGGCGAAAGCGGCGCTGCGGCGCCAGCAGCAAGCGAGCCGCCGGCTTCCGCGAGCGATCAACCCGGCATAGGAAATGTCAGCGTTAGTGATTTTGATTCCTCGGCGTCGTTGGGCGGTGTATCCACGGGTGAAGTGACGGATGCTCCGGTTGCTGTCAAACACACAATCAAGAAGGGCAATACCGGCGGTCATCAGCCAACCATCAAGCAGCTCGATCCGGGCAGCGTGCTCAACGCTCGTTACGAAATTGTGAGACGTATCGGCGGCGGCGGCATGGGCGCCGTCTATCTCGCCAAGGATCGGAACCTCGGGGACGCGCCGCGCGCAGTTAAAGAAATGGTAGAGGCGCATCTCGATCCGACCCAGCACGAAAAAGCCATTGGCGACTTCAAGCGCGAGTCGTTGCTACTCACCTCGCTGGAGCACCCTTCGATTCCCACCATCTACGATTATTTTTACGACGAAGCGCTGTCGCGTTTCTATCTGGTGATGAAGTTTATTTCCGGCGGCGATCTTGCCTCGCGCTTGCGTACCGCTCCGGGCGGACGCGTCGACGAGAAGACGGTTGCCGATTGGGGCATGCAGGCCGCTGACGTGCTGGAATATCTTCACAGCCGCCCCAAGCCCATCATCTATCGCGACCTGAAACCGGCAAACTTGATGATCGATGGCAACAGCGGCCGCGTGATGATGATCGACTTTGGCATCGCGCGCTGGGTAAAGCAGGAAGAGAAGGGCGTGACCGCCGTCGGCACCATGGGTTATGCGCCGCCGGAACTCTTTGGCGGACGAGTTGAGCCGCGCTCCGATGTTTACAGTTTGGGGGCTACGCTTTTTCACCTCGTCACTGGCTCGGATCCGCAGGACAATCCGCTGTTGATTTTTGACTTCCAAAAGAATCCGCGGCCGCGCCAGATAGCGCCGGCGATATCGGACGAGATGGAACAGATTCTGATGCGTTCGGTTGAATATAAACCGGAAGATCGTTTTGCTTCCGCCGGCGCCATGCGCGACGCTCTCGCAGCCCATCTGGAAAATCTGGGGGCCGGTCAGGTTACCTTCGGCGCCGCTACGCCGCAAGTGGGTGGTGAAACTGTTCAGGTGCAAACGGTCTATTGCGGCTTTTGCGGCGGGCGAATCGCCGCGGACGATATCTTTTGCGCCCACTGCGGCGCGCGTCAGCCAATGGCCGGGCTGGGATCCAGCGCGACGTTACGCGCCGCGCGACCGACCGCCAAGTTGGTAGTGGCCGGAACAACCGAGCTCGACGCGTCTTTCGTGCTGCAGAAAGATAACAACCTGCTCGGTCGCACGGATCCGCATTCAAACGTTTTTCCTGAAGTCGATCTATCGCGGTTCGATCCGGAAACCAAGGTTTCTCGCCGTCACGCCAGGATTTGGCGCGAGGGCGAAACGTTTCTTGTCGAAGACCTGGGCTCGGTGAATGGAACCGTAATCAACGATTCCGTCAGACTCGCGCCGCGCCAGCCGCGAGTTTTGGATAGCGGAGACAAGCTGCGCCTCGGCGAAACAACGCTGCATTTTTTGTTAGGCTGAGGACGCTGGTGGCGCAAGCATCGCGCTTAGGCGAAGAGCAAATCGAAAATCATAAGTGCTGAGTGAAACTGAAAGATCGAACCAGGTGCTACGATACTAATGACCGCAACCGCAACTGAAGCAGCAGTCCCACGAGCCAGGGTGAAGGCGCCCATAACGGTCCAGGGTTTCGCCAGATTTCGCGCACCGTTTTCTCTGCGTTGTGGCGCTCTACTGATCGACTACATCACACTCGTTGCAATCCTCGCCTTTAGCACGCTCGTGAGCCGGATGTTAGGCGGCGGCGCGCGCTCATCGGGCAATTCATCGGAAACTGTCGGCATTGTTCTGACGGTCGTGGTAGCGGCATTGAATCTTGGAGTGCTTCCCGGTCTGACGGGATTCACCGTAGGCAAGTGGGCAGCGGGCCTGCGAATCCTGCGTGCGAATGGATCGCCAATCGGTATTGGACGTGCCTTGCTGCGCCACTGCCTTGGCTATCCCCTTTCGTTTATTACCCTGGGCATCGGGTTTTTGATTGTCGCTTTCACTGCCCGCGGTCGCGGGCTGCACGATTTGATCGCCGGCACGATTGTTGTGCGCGAAGGTCCGGCAATGGCCGTTTCCAACCGGAGTTGATCTGTCAGAACCGCCTGCGTAAGCGGGCGGAAGTTTACCCTGATTTCTTGATTCTAAAGATCCGCATTTTTTGAAATCAAAAACCGATGCCTGAGCTAATAGTTAAATATCCCGACCGTGCGCCCGACAAGTTCCCGCTGGGGCGATTGCGCATCACGCTGGGTCGGTCTGCTCGCAACGATCTGTGCATTCCCGATCCCTTTGCCTCGCGAGTGCACGCAGAGGTACGCCGCGAGGGTGAGGAATATTACCTTCAGGATCTGGGTTCCGCCAATGGCACGCTTTACAACGGCAACACCGTTGAAGGCACCGTGCCCTTGACGGCAGGCGGGCGCATCCAAATCGGTGAAACTGAAATCGTTTTTGACGACGGCACCTATCACTCGAGCATGGGCGCCACGATGATTACCGACAATTCCTCGACCTCGCTTCCGGAAGCAACTATCGCCCTTGCTTCCGGCGATCGCACCACCTCAGGTCTGCTCGAAGCGATCGCAGGTGCGCGCAGCAAGCCCGATTTGAGCGAGGTCGCACGAGTTGCGCGCGACGGTCGCGAAGGTGATCTGCTTGCCTTGATCAGCAAAGTGGGCATCACGTTGCTGAGTTCCTCGACGCTAGAACAAACGCTGGAACAAATCGTCTCGCTCGTGTTTGAGGCGGTCCCCGCCGATCGCTGTTTGCTCATGATGCGTGATGAGCACAGCGAAGACATGCGCGTGGCCGTGGCGCGTCTGCGTGATCGCGTTGGCGCCGTCGGCGAGATTCGCGTCAGCCGCAACGTGATGGACGAAGTTGTTATTCGCGGCAAGTCAGTGCTCACGTCTGACGCCCAACAAGATCCGCGCTTTGCCAGTGGCACCGTTGTCCTGCAAGGCGTGAGGTCGGTGCTGGCCGTTCCCCTGGGAGTTTCGGAGAAAGTTTTCGGCATCATTTACGCCGATTCGCCGATCGCCGAAGGAAGGTTTACTGAAGACCATCTCAAAGTGTTGACGACGCTTGCATCGGTCGCGGCGATCCGCGTCGAGAATGCACGACTGACCGAGGCGCGCTTCCAACAGGAACGCCTTGAGCGTGAGCTGCAACTTGCGATGGAGATTCAGCAGCGTTTTCAGCCAACGGCACCGCCGGTTGTCTCCGGTTACGAATTTCAGGGCATTAGTTTTCCCTGCTACGAAATTGGCGGCGACTACTACGATTTTATTCCGCGCGACAATGGCCGTTTGGTGATCGCGCTCGGCGACGTTTCAGGCAAGGGAACTGCGGCTGCGCTCTTGATGTCGTCGCTGCACGCTTCGATTCATGCGCAGACCGGCTCGCACGATACGCTGGTGCAAACGATTTCCGCTGTCAATCGCTATCTCGCCGACAACATTCCTTCGAATCGCTTTGTCACGCTGTTTTATGCGGAGCTAGATCCCGAATCAGGCGCGCTTTCCTTCCTCAACGCGGGCCACAATCCGCCGCTGATAGTTCATGCGGCCGGCACTGTCGAGCAGTTGGCCTCGGGTGGACTGCCGCTGGGAATCAAAGCTGACGCCGACTACCGCGAAGGCCGGACGAACCTCGCGCCGGGCGACGTGCTGGTCATTTATTCAGATGGCGTAACGGAAGCGGTGAGTCCAAGCGGTGAAGAGTTTGGTCCAACCAGACTTTATGAAGTGGTCTCACGCAACGTCGATTCTTCGGCGGCGGGAATTCGCGATCGCATCGAATCGGCTGTAACTAAATTCTCCCAAGGCACGCAAGCCGCCGACGACATCACGCTCGTGATCGTCAAGCGCCAAGCGGGAACGCGACCACTCTCTGCCAGCGGCGCCCGCTGACCTTCAAACACATTTGGAGTGCACCGGCGGAGCGAAGCGGCGACGGCGCTTTGGTTCAGTTGTCACCGATCACGCCCGCTGAGAAATCGAAAGCGGTGTCGCGCTACGCTTGCCACCACACTCCACATTAGATCACCGCTTCCGCCCCGCATTTGCATAACTCGCCATATCGCGCAACGCGTGGAGTTGAGTCTCGGTTAGTAAATACTCTTTGTTTCCCAACGCCAGTACGACTGTTTTCGCTTCCGTCAGTTTGAGAAATTGATCCAGCGGCACAGCTTGAACCAGAAACTCGTTTCCGCCCTCCGTTGTCGTGCTCAAGTTGTGAGCCTTGTCGTTGTAAATCGTATTACCGTCAGCGACGATTCTTAAGACGGGATCGCCTTTGAAGATCTTCTCAGGAGCAAACGATGCAAAGTCGAATATTATTGCAGACGGAATTCCAATCGTGTGACCAGCGGTGCTCGCGTCTCCGCGCACCTTGAAACGCGGCGACACCATGACTCCCTTATCTGTATCGCCCTCAAGTTGGAGCCGCGTAATGCGCACCTCGCTCTCATTGCGGGCCGGATTGTAATTGACAGTCGCATCGCCGACGTCTTTGAATCCTTGCGGATTATTGTCTCCCGGAGATGCGCCAACCAGAACCGCGTCCTTGCCAAACACAAAGCTATCAACCTCGCCCACATAGTCGATCACATACATTCGTTTCTCGCCCTTCAAGAACCTGACCAAAATACTTTCAAGCCGGTCAATCCCAGCGTAGTGCCGTTTGATGAAAAGCGCCGTTTCCTGCGCACGCTTGAATCGCTCTCTGGGCTGTGCATTAAGCGGCGAATTAAGAAACGTAACCGCCAGGTTGGTTGAGTCTTGCAGAGTTACACCGATGCCCTGCTCGTGAAACTCTTTTCTCAAGTCATCTCTGAGCTGCGCCATTTCACCAAACGAATTGAGGACGTTCTTGTCACAACCGGAGACACAAACGAGTAGTATGAAGATCGACAAAGAGATAACGATCCGCAGCAGCGGGGAGTAGCTGACTCTGTTCGGCGGGGAAAACGATCCTTGCAAAAGTGAGGACCTCTGCATACTGGGCCTTCCGAAACTGATCTAGCGATCTTGGCTAGTCAGTCGCTTTTCCTGGCAACAGCGCATCGCACGCGAGCGTCTGCGGGCCGGCGTCGTTGCAGATTGCGAATTGCGCGCCGGGATACATCGTTACGCCGGCAAACTCGCCTTTAGCATTAATGATATAAAAGTTGATGCCGAAGTTTGGATTGCCTTTGCTGTTGAGCAAACGCTTCTCGACGGTGTTCGCCTTGATGCGACTGAGCGCTTCCATGCCGGCGTCTTTCGGATGTTTGCCGTGGCGCATTTCTTCGACGATCAGAAACGAGCAGAGGTTATAAAGGTTCGCCTCGCCGCGTCCGGTCGAGCCGGCCGCGCCGACGGCGCCGTCAACGTAAAGTCCAGCGCCGAGAATCGGAGAATCGCCGAGGCGTCCAGGAATTTTCCAGGCGAGCCCGCTGGTGGTCGTGACGCCGCAGATTTCACCTTTGGCATTGATGCCGTCGCAATTGATCGTTCCGTAATAGTGTTCACGATCGATCAGGCCCTCCTGCACCATCTTCAGTCCTTCACGATGCCAAACCTCGGCCCGCGTTTTCGGATCGAGGTAGTGGGAAGGATCGGTGCGCCGTTTCCACTCAAGCCATAGCTGGCGCGAATGTTCGGTATTCAGATCGTCTTCGATCTTGAAACCCATGTCGCGCGCAAAGTTTTGCGCGCCCTTGCCAACGAGGAGATGGTGATCCGTGTTCTCCATCACCGCCTTAGCCACCAGTGACGGCGTGCGCACGCCCTCGAGTGCGCCCACTGCGCCGGCGCGTTTTTTGGGCCCATGCATGCACGATGAATCGAGTTGCACCACGCCCTCCGCATTTGGCAACCCGCCGTAGCCAACGCTGTCGTCCAGCGGATCGAGCTCGACAATATTCACGCCCGCGACTAGCGCATCAAGCACGTCCGCGCCCTGCGTGATCATCGTGAACGCCTTCTGCACGGCTGTCATCTCGCCGACATTCTTAAACTTGTTGCCGTTCGCCGACGAAATAACGATCGGTTTCACGTCCGCCGGTACGATGATGTTCGGAAACTGAAGCACCGACGCTTTCGTGCCGGCCAACGTGAGTCCAGCGACTGCGCTCGTGCGCATGAAGTCGCGGCGT
>JANLYZ010000425.1:0-6634 GCA_031365905.1 Chloracidobacterium sp.
CTTTCAACAGCAGCCTCCGGCGACCGACGTGGCTAGCGCACAGATCTGCCAGGACAAATGCTGAGTTAGGCTTTCGGCCGGCAGAAATCGAGGAATGAAACGGTTTCAGGACCTGCTGATAAGAAACAGAAAGGGCGACCCATGGAGGGTCGCCCTTAAAATCACTGCTACGATTGAAAGTAATGGTGAGCCGAGCAGGGCTCGAACCTGCGACCCGCTGATTAAGAGTCAGCTGCTCTACCAACTGAGCTATCGGCCCATTAAGCGGAGGAAAAAATTATACGTGCGTAAACTGGCGTGTCAAGTTAGGCACGATGTGAAAAGTGAAACGTGAAGAGTGCAACGCAGAGAGTTTTCAGGCTTTCACCCTTCACCAGCTTACGCTAGGTTGCCGCCGCACACTCATTGTGCGCCAACAATTTCTTGACGTTTTCAATCAAGCCCTCGATGTCGGGCTTGGCGACAAAAGCATTAGCGCCGGCCGCCATTGCTTCAACGCGATGAATGTCGTAGGCGTCGCCGGTGTATAAGATGCAAGGCACACCCGGCGTTACCTGAGTGAGCTTTTTGCACAAATCGAGCCCACTGCCATCCGGCAAATGCTTATCAAGCACATAGAGATCGAACTCCTCGCTCGCAGCCAGGCTCAGCGCCTCCTCAACTGTGAGCGCGACTTTCACTTCGTAGTCTTCCTCGCCCAGCAGCAGCCTGAGCATTTCGGATGTGTCTTCGTGGTCGTCGATGATGAGGACGCGGCACTTCTTTTCCGACATTGGGGGACCTCCTTGAAATTAGCACATTAGCAGGAGAGGGTTGGATTCTAAACTTATTTGGCCCATGTGGCTAGGGAAATGGGCCAATTATTTTTCAGGTCGCCACGGATCCTGCATCGCCTTGAGCAACTGATTAATTGCCTCTGTTTCCTCGTCGTCCGGCTGGCGCAGTTCCTTGTAACTGGCAATGGCTGCGAGGGCGGCGGGTAAGTCGTTTAGCTTGAAGTGGGCCAGAGCCAGATTGAAGTAGACCAGCGAAAAGCGCGGCTCGATCTGCGCGGCGGCTTCGTAATGCAGGCGCGCAAGCGGAAGTTGACCGGCGTCGAAATAAAGATTGCCGAGATTGTAATGGGCTTCGACGTGCCGCGGCTCATGCTTCAACGCCAGCGTGAAATGGTCCAGAGCTTTGCCGACGTTGCCCAGGTCTTTGTTGATTATCCCCAGGTTGCAATAAGCCTCGGCAACGTTGTCGCCATCATTGATCGCTTCCAGGTACGACTCGATCGCCTTTGGGTCGTTTTGATCGTCGAGCAGCAACCCTTCTTCAAAAGACGTGCGAAGGTGCGCCACTCGCCCGGCGTGCGGGCCGCGAAAAAGACTCAGCTGTCCCTGAAGCTCAGCCTCAATCTGGCGGATGCTCTGGCCCTGTGCGCGCAGCTCGCGGACGCGTCTAAACAGCGTCAGTGCCTGGAAGTCATAAGTGAAGTCGTTGGTATCGGGCGCGGGCATGCCCTGAATAATGCCTTGTTCGGTCCAGCGGCGAATGGTGCGCTCGCTCAACCCGAAGAGCTGCTTGATTTCACGAATAGAGTAGCTTGACTTAACGCGCTGGTAGTCAGCCTTCGCGGGTACACGGGACGGGAAGGACAAAACCTTATTGCTGTTTTCTTTCATCTATAACGTGGTCGGGGCAGTAGTCCTTAGGAAGCTTTCCGTCTCTTGACTGCTTTTGGTTTCGCTTCAGCTTTCACCAAAGTAAGCGCTTTCTTCTTCGCGGCGGCCGGCGCTGCCTTAACCATCGGCTTACGATTCGACGCCTGCAAGCTCTGCTTGAGCGCACTCATAATATCAAGTCTGGGTACTTCTTCAACCTCAAATTCAACCACCTTCTTGCCCTTGATCTTCGAGTCGATCAGTTTCCTGAGCGCGACGTGATACTGGTCAACAGTGTCGATCTCCGAAAGCGTCGTGACCATCTGCTCCACCAGCATGGTAGCCATCTTCATTTCGTTCTTGTCGACCTTCGTCGTGGCATCGAGCTCCGGCACATCGCCCATGCTGCGAATCTCGTTTGGATAGTGCAGCTTCTGCATTACCAAACCGTCTTCGTGAGGGAACACGGCGACGAGATCTTCTCGATCTCTCAACACAACCTTGCCGATTCCCACCTTGCCGGTTTGTTTCATCACCTCACGCAACAACGCGTAAGGCTTCTCCGAAACGGGACCATCCGGGCCGGCGTAATACGGCGAGTCGTAGAACGTCCTGGGAATTTCGGAGCTGTCGACAAAGCCGATGATGTCCACGGCTCTCGTAGTTTTTATTTTGACTTTGGCAATATCTTCCGGCTCGACGATCGCATACCGGTCGGGCTCGTATTGGTAGCCTTTGGTTATCTGGTCGTTTGTGACGACCTGGCCGCATTTCTTGCAACGCTTGTCGTAGCCGATCGGGCCGTAGTCCTCGCGGTGGAGTTGGTTAAACTGAATCTTCTCAGTCGTCTCAATCGCGTTATAGATGCGGACCGGGATAGCTACCAACAGAAACCTGATGTGGCCTTTCCAGATGGATCTCATTACGTTTATCTCCTGGGCGCCGGGCAAGTTGCCCGTAAAGACTGATTCACCGGCTCTGGGCCGGTGTTGGGGCGTATTATGCGGTCGCCTGCCCGGCGAAGTAAAGAATTAAGTTAGAAACCCGTGGGAAAACGGCGCTTAGAGCGGATCTGTTAGCGGACAGAAGAGACCGGGGGGTTCTGCCACGATCTTAGAAAACGTCTCCAGGCGGAGTCAAAAAGTTGATCTGGGTCTTCACGTAATCAGCGACGATGCCATAGCCGGCTGGCAAGAGGTGAACGCGGTCAGGCGCAAAAAACTGTGGCTTCAATTGCGCCCCAAATTGGCCGATAGTTGGATCTGCGCCAACGTCGGCAAGGCCGACTGCATACTCCTGCCAATGACGACGAATCAAAGCATTGAATGCCGTTCGTTCCGGTTCAACGTTATGACTGATGAAATCATCTGAGCGAGGCAGCATGGTTAAGACAATTACTTTCCAGCCGGCGGCACGCCGTGCAGCGCAGTAGTTAACGAGGTGTGCATACACCTGCTCGGTTGAAAAATTCCAAACAGCAGAAAACTCATTGGTGCCGCCCCAGACGATAAGAATGTTTCGCGAGTTAAGATTGATCAACGAATCAATCTGCGATCCGGCGTCTTGCTGCATGTCAACAAGTGTTTGCCCGTCCACCCCGAAGTTACGATAAGCGAAACCGCAGTCCAGGGTTTGGATGACCTGAGACGGATAGTCATCCAGGCCAACACTCGCGCCTTGTCCTCTGGTGAGGGAGTCGCCATCGAAGACGATCTGTGTTGGGTCGCAGGCATGAGCCTTGAACGGCGTAGGGTTGGCTCCCGCATCATCGGCTGGTCCTCCGCCGATCATGCCGATGCCGACTCGAACTCGATTGGAAGGGATGCCATCAAGCCAAACCTGGAAAAGCATATCGCCTTGCTGTTGAACTTGGTCGCGAAACTTGAGATGAATCTCCCATAGAGTCACAACTCCTTGCACCCGGGTCACCTTCTCAACGTCGAGACTGTAATTGTGGGCGTTCGCGTCCTGGGCCATGCCGTTGACCACACCATTCTCGGGCGAAAATGGAAAGGTAGCGAACATTATTAGTCTGGTTTCACGCGTCACCGCGATGGGCTCGGCCCGGAAATTCGGAGACTCCAAGGCTACCGCGCGAGTGGAATCAGAATGGCTGATCAATACTGGAGCGCCGGCGCCGAACACGGCTACTGGGTAAGCCAAAGCGAAACTGAATAGAAGAACGCGTAGGCGAGAAAGCATGGGAAATTCTTATATCGCGCCGTGCTCATCGGACGCAAGCCGGTTAGCGGGGCAATCCACTGTCGACCGCAAGCTCTCAAACTTGGGCAGGCAATGTATCAAGGGCAAGATTCCAGTACGCAAAGTGTTCTGCGCCTATTATATCTTGACGCTGCGCGCTCGTGAGGTTAGATTCCCTTGACTTCATAAGTTTCTTTTTCACGCTTTCTAACGGGCGCAATAGTTCGCTTCGTTCTGCTCCCGCCCAGAGTGAGTAGTAGCCGACTGGCTTCGTTCGCGGATCTCAATTCTGGAGCGAGAGTCTGCGCTTGTTTCGCGCGCAACTCTTCCTCGACTATGCAACAAAGGAGTTTGGAGATGACTGGATACTGCAAACGTCTCACTCTCGCGCTATTCTTTTTTGGTCTGATGACTTCTTTTGGAGTTTGTAATCTAAGCGCTCAACAGAAATCTTCTGGCGTGACAACTGGGCCCGTTCCGGTACCAGCGTCGCCGTGCGCGAATGGCAAAGAGAGTGGACTGCCGCTGCCCAGTTCATTTCTGCCCAACAAGCTTCCTTCTTTCCAGGGGGAGCTGAAGAGTTTTCTGGCTCACGGCACATACCGTCACTTGAATTGGTGTGAAGATAAAGGACTGCGCGATACAGGGCCATACGTCAATAGTACGAGTTATGGCGTGCATCCGACTGTGAAAATTTATTACTCGCCGGCGGTAGTCAACTGGTTGCTGCGCAAAAATCCCGACGACGTAATTCCCGATGGCGCAATGATCGTCAAGGAGCAATACGCGGCGCCGGCTGCGCGCTATCAGCTTCAGGGTCCGCCGTTGCTTCGTGGTTGGACCATAATGATCAAAGATGCGAAGGGCGCCAGGGACGGTTGGTACTGGGATGAGAGCTGGGCCGCGCAATGCGTGGACAATAACAATCCGCCGTTTGCGGTTCCTTACGGCGGCTTCGGTCTCTATTGCACGCGCTGCCACGCGTCGGCCGAGAAGGAGTTGACCTTTAGTTATACTAAAAACATTAAAGGCTTCCCCGGCGAATACGACACCTATTTCGTTGACCTTTCGTGGGCCTCCGAACCCACGCCACCACCTCCTCCGAAACCCGGTCCTTGCACAGTCCCTGATAGCGACGTGGATGAACCCATGGGCGGCCACACTCAACTGCCGCTCGATGTGCGGCAGCAACTCGCCCTCGAGCTGCGCAAAGAAAAAGCGGCGCTGCCGTCGTCTTTGGTCACTGACCCGCAGTTCGTCGCGTTTTATAAATCAATTCCGCCGGTGCCGGTCGACAAGGTCAGTAAATTACCAGGCGAGACTTTCGATCACATCTTCGCGCAAAATCTCGGCGCGCAACCCGCACCATCGCCTAATCCGAATCAGTTTCTGACTTCCGATTCCTGCATGGGCTGCCATAGCGGCGGCACCTACGGCAACGTGATGCTCTATGCCGGCAAGCCGCAGAAAGACGGCTCGATTCCGAAGATGAATGTTTCACCTTTCGGCGAATGGCGCTGGTCGCCAATGGGTTTGGCGGGACGCGATCCGATCTTTTACGCGCAGCTCGATAGCGAAATTGCTTTCGTCAAGAGCTTCTTCAAAAACGAGCCCGCGAAGATAGCAGAAAAGATTAAGGGGATTAACAACACCTGCTTCAAGTGTCACGGCGTAATGGGCAAGCGGCGGCTGGACGACGATCACGGCGGACCGAACCAGGGCGACTTCAAACCGGACTTCGTCTTTGCCACTTACGACGATCCGAAACCGGCTAACGCCAACGCTTACATTTACGGCGCCCTAGCCCGCGACGGCATTAGTTGCATGGCTTGTCATCGCATCGTGGAAGACAAACTCGTGCCGGGGGAGCCTGACAAGATTACGAGTTTTCTGAACCACAATATTACCGGTGACTTCACCACCGGAAACGCCGATCAAATCTTTGGGCCGTTCACGGATCAGGAAATCGTTACCGACCCGATGAACAATGCTCTGGGCATTAAACCAAAACACGATCCCTACATTAAGGATTCGCGCATGTGCGGCAACTGTCACACCATCAATCTGCCGTTGATGGACAATCCGACGCTTGAGCCAAACCAGCCGCACCTCGAGCAGTTGACCTATCTGGAATGGCTCAACAGCGGTTATCAAAACGAAGTTGGTAACAATCCGAAAGCGCGCACCTGCCAGAATTGTCACATGGAGACGAAGTATGCCAACTCCGCAGGCACGCTAAACGTGCCGCTGATTCAGCAGCCGATCGCGATCATTGAAGACGACCAGTATCCGCAGACAGGGAATCGTTTGCCTTCGGATAAGATTCGCGTGCGCTTTCGTGACAAGGGTTTTGCCCGTCATCAACTTCAGGGTCTGAACGTTTCGCTGCTGGAGTTGTTTCGCCAGTTCATGAGCGACTACAAATCAAACGGCAGTCCGATGCTCGCGAATCAAATCCTTGGCGTGCGCCAAAACGATTACATGGCCGGCCTCGACGACCTCTCAAATGCGGTCGACGCTTTTGCGGAGCAGGCTAAGAGCGCAACGGCCGACGTGACCGTCTCGCCGGTAACGATCAGCAATCAGAAACTTGTTGCGGATGTCTTGGTGACCAACAAGGCCGGCCACCGGCTGCCGAGCGGTGTAGGTTTCCGCCGCGCGTTTTTGGAGTTGCGTGTGACTGACCGGAGCACTGGACAAACTGTGTGGTGTTCAGGCTGTACGAATGAGTTGGGCGTCATCACGGATGGCGCGGGCAGCCAAAGCAAGCGGCTGCCTTCAGAACT
>JANLYZ010000490.1:0-4200 GCA_031365905.1 Chloracidobacterium sp.
TTTTATTGTTCAACACACCGGCGGGGGGGGGGCCCAACCCCAAACTTTTTTTCAAAACCACCCACACGGGGGCCTGCCCCCCCCCGCTCCCGGCTTTCCTACTCCTTCTCACGAAAGCGATCCACCCGAAAGCGCAAAAACTTTAAAGGCGTTCCTGGAGGCATGCCGGCCTTGCGCGTCGCGATTGCCACCTGTTGCTTGGCCGTGTCGACGCCGGCGATGTCCGGCAACAACAGACCCCGGCGCGTTTCTGATTCGTCTTCAACAATCACGCCATAGATTTTCGGATTCAGATCGGCAAAAGTAGTCGGCTCCGGCGCCGACAGGATATCCACTGAATAGCGCAGGCTCGAGAGTTCGCTTTCTGAAACCGGATCGAATCGCGGATCGCGGGTGGCGGCATTGATTGCGTTCGCGATTAGTTCTTCAGCCAGGTTTTGTTTGGTGGGTTCGATCGTGCCGATGCACCCGCGCAATTCGCCCGCGTCGGTTTTGATCGAAACGAAACAGGCAGCACGTGCGGAAAGCAGTGCAGCGGCTTGGTCTGGTGCGGCGATCCTTTTTCCAGTGTGCACGTAAGTCTCGATGGCCAGTCGAGCGAGGGCGGGTAATTCTGTGTGTAGACCAAAAGCGTCTTCAGCCAGCGTGGTCGAAGGCCCAACCGTTTCATGTTTTTTGCTGGACGCAGCGTTGGTTAGTTGTGCCACAAGGTAACCAACGCCAAACGGCGCCTCATAATTCAATACTTCACAGGCGGTTGGCAGTTCGTGAGTAACACCCAGGGCCACCAGCATTGAGCGATAGCCACACTCGCCTGCCTTTCGTCGCAGATCCTGGTTGATGTCGATGATTCGCTCCGGCGAATTATCGTAAATTGCGTTGACTACTTCATCGTCAAACCGGTGCGCCGCTGGATTGTAGCCGGCTGGCGCTTCCGGTTTCAGCCGGTGACTCAAATCACCACTCGCGATAAACGCCGCCGGCCGTCCAACGATATCAGCGGCCGACCGGATGCAACTGCCAAACTTCAAGTGATCCTCATTCGAAAGAAAGCTGTAACCGAGCGCGACCACACGGCCGCGCCAGCCGCTGTGATCGAGGAAGTAGAGCGGCACAGCACTCCCGTGATCAAGCGGAGAGTTGTCGAGTTCCAGCACTTCGTAATCTTCTTTGTTAGCGATCGTCGTAATCGCCGCGAGCATTTGTTCGTCGAGTGGAAATTCAACTCTTGCTGCGGGCGCGCGAAAGTTTGCAAAGTCTCCCACCAGGAGAGGCGTGTTATAGGCGACGAAAGCGCGCGCGTCGAGCGGCGCGTGAGGCGAGATAAGCACCACGGTTTCAGCGCCGCTAGCGATGATGCGGTGCATGAGTTCCGCCATCGCGTTTATCGAGTCGCGCACTTCGGCACAAGCTGCGCCGCCTACCTCGGGAACCATAATCGGCGGGTGCGGAGTGATGCCGCTGAAAACGATGGCGCTATCCATTCCCATTTCGCTTCTTCCCCGGCAGGGTGAAAACCAGGTTGGCAATCGTTCCAAGTTGCAGACTAGAAGCTTGCGTCGCAGCGCGAGGCCGGAGCGTCTGGCTCCGAAATTAATTGTCAGGGAACGTCCGGATTTTATCACACTGATTGCTGTTCCGATGACAAGACAACTATCATCAGTAACGACTTCTGAGGAATGATTCAAGCAGTTCAGAGTTCAAACTTTAGTTTGCATTGTTCAGGGAAACACAAGCTAAAGGTTGGACTCTGAACTACGGGCCAGGAATGAAAGCAGATCCTTTTGATGTATTGATTGTTGGTGCCGGTCCCGCCGGCTCTTTTGCCGCCGAGCGCCTCGCGCGTAACGGTGTAAACGTCGCGCTGTTTGACGGCCGGCCCGAAGGCGAGCCGAAGGCTTGTGGCGGGGGTGTAACCGCAAAAGCCTTGAAGGCCTGGCCGCACTTGTTGGGCGCGGTCGGTCGCACCGTTGATGAGTTGGAAATGTATTCGCCGTCCGGCAAACATCTGCACATGAAGCTCGACGAGCCTTTCGCGATCTATTCGCGCGTGGCGTTTGATTCCTACCTGCGCGAACGCGCGCGCGAAGCGGGCGCCAAAGTTGTGTCTGCAAAAATTTCCGCGCGGGGGATAGGCCGAACTGAAAGCGGCTGGACACTCCGCGACGCGAATGGCGGCGAGTGGTCGGGAAAAATGTTGGTGGGCGCAGACGGCGCCAACAGCGCGATCGCTAAGAAGCTTGCCGGGCCGTTGCAGCCTTCCGATATGGAAGTTGCTTTCGGTTATCGTGCGCCGCTGCCTGAGCAAGGCGCGGCGCCGACCGTGATTGCGTTCCTGCCCGGCTGGGTTGGCTACGCGTGGGCGTTTCCTCGTGTCGATCACATTTCGTTTGGCATTGCCACTACGCAGGATGCGTTTGAACATAAAGCGCTTGACGAACTGCTGTGGCAGTTCATGGTTGGTTACTACCGGCAACGCGGTGGCAGCAATTCAAACATCTGGAAAAAATCTGAAGCACCCACTGATGTTGCCGTCGAGAAAGATCTGCGCGCGACCGCGGAGCGTTACGCGGCACGCATTCCAGGGTTGAGCGACAAAACCTGGGACAAACGATGCGCGTGCGGCGACGGCTGGGCCTTGCTCGGCGACGCCGCTGGTTTTGCCGATCCAGTCACTGGCGAAGGAATCTATTACGCGCTGCGTTCGGCGGAACTCTTCGCCGAAGCGTTTCTTGAAGGCCGACCAAATGAATATGAGCAACGCTGGCGCAAAGACTTTGGCGGTGAACTGCGGCGCGCGTCACAAATGCGCCGGCGCTTCTATGGAAATTTTTGGGGCGCACCGTTTACCGATCGTATGATCGAATTCGCGCGCGGTCATCGCGGCATACGCAAAGTTTTGGGCGAGCTTGTTGCCGGCGATCAGGGATACGTAGGTTTGAAGAAGAAACTCGCTCGCAAGGCGCTGCGGCCGCTGTGAAGTGGTAAGATTCCGCAGCGCGCAAATTCGTTTATGGCTGACAGTAATCCCAAAGTATGGCTTGAAGAGTTTGAGGCGGCGGCGCGGCGGCCGCTCGAAGTGCGTTTGCGCTACGCATTCATCAAGACCTATAAGCCAGTGATGGACGACGCGCGGTTTCGATCATTCGATTCGATGGCAGATTACCGGCGCTGGTGTGAAGAGAACTTGCCGCGATGGTTAGGTTATGCGCGCGTTTGATTACCGACAAGCCGAGGAGATCAAGGACGCTCTCAAGCGCCATGGCGTTCGGTATTTGTTTATTGGTAAATCGGGCGCCATGTTACTTGGCTTTCCAGACACCACCCAGGCCGTCGAAATTTTTGCTGACTGCGACGAGGAGAACGGACGCGCTCTCGTGGCGGCACTGCTCGAACTCGGGTTTGGCCTCACTTCTGAAGAAGCAGCAGAGATCGAAAGAGGCAAAGATTTTGTGCAACTCAAGAATGGCCCTTTCGATGTAGATCTCGTTTTCGCACCTGATGGTATCGAGAGATTTGCCGACGCCTGGAGTCGGCATATAGACGTTGAGGGGTTTCCAGTCTGTCACCTCGATGACATTATCGCCAGCAAGGAGGCTGCTCATCGCGAGAAAGATCGCGAATCGCTCCCGCGGCTACGCGCCTTTCGAGACTACTGGAAGAAACAAGACCAGAGACGTTGATGACCGCAAAATTATCCCCTCATGTCTTTGCCACGGGATAAAGAATCTCCACTGAGGTCGCATTGCAATTCACTAGAACCGTCGAACGTTCGCCTTCAGCTGCGGCGCGCGATCAGCATTCAAGCTGAATGAAAAAGGTTACTTGAGAAGCATTCTATCGCGCCGTCAGCTGCAAGGCTTTGTTCGGCGGCGACGCGCAGGGCTTCAAGCAAAGTTTCATATCCGTACCTGCCAGCAGTATCTTGCTCAGCTTGCCGGCGCGATAAACGTTTACGCGCCCCTCAAAGCGGCTAGGCTCACCTTCACGAACCATTATCTTTTCGCCGGGAACACCCGCGCAGTTTATGAAATAGTCTCGAATCGCGGCCAAACGAACGCGATTTAGATCAGAGGACCGCTCACTCCTTCCCAATTTGGCCTCTAACGTGATCTCTTCGTTGGGAGATTCGAACTCAGTTAACACCTTATCCAGAGCGAGACTATTTGATTCGCAAATGAGGTCGGCTTCTTTCGCATG
>JANLYZ010000492.1:0-2532 GCA_031365905.1 Chloracidobacterium sp.
AGCGGCGCCGCGTAACGGCTCGCGAGTTCTTGTCCGGTGCGCGCGAGTTCAGTTAAGCCGATGACTGACACCAGGGACGAATCTTTCAAGAGCGCAATGGCTTCGTTGGTTAACGGCGGCACTACGCGGCGAAAAGTTTGCGGCAGGATGATGTTGCGCATGGCTTGCGCATAGCTCATGCCGAGCGAACGCGCCGCCTCCATCTGGCCGGCGTCGATTGAAATGATCCCCGCGCGAATGATCTCAGAAATGTAGGCGGCACAGTTCAACGTCAGCGCGATGATGCCGCTCGTAAACGCGGGCAAGTGAATCCCGAAAATCGGCAGCACAAAATATATGAACAGAATCTGGACGAGCAGCGGCGTGCCGCGCATCACCTCGACGTAAACTGCCGCCGGGGCGGCCAGCAAACGCGACGACTGCACTCGCGCCAAAGCCAGCAGCAGGCCAATCGGTAAGCCAAGCCCGAGGCTCAACAGTGCCAGGCGTGCCGTGAGCCAAACGCCCTTAAGGAAAAATTGCCAGGTGCGTCTTACGATGCTGAAGTCAAACGTCTTCGGCTTCACGCTGCTGGCCGCTTGATCGGCAGTCCGTTCCGCAACTTCGCCAAACCACTTCTCATGAATGCGATCGTATTCGCCGCTGTCCTCAATCCGCCACAACGCCGCGTTGACCGCGCGCCGCAAGTCTTCACTCGACTTGCCAAATGCAATCCCAAACTTCTCGTCAGTGAAGCGGCGGCCAACGGTCTGAAGCTCACGAAAGCTTTGCCGGATCATGTAACGCAACACCGGCGCGTCACCGACTACCGCGTCAATTCGTCCATTCTTCAAATCGAGCAGCGCCAAATCGATCGTGTTGTAGATTGCCACGCTGACTCCCTGACGTTTCTCGAGATCGAGTTGCGCCGTCGTATTGATCTGCACACCTACTTTCTTGCCCACCAGATTTTCAGGCGCACTGATGCCCGTCGTTCCCTGATGCACCGCGATCAACTGTCCGGAGTCGTAGTAAGGATCGGAGAAGAGCATTGACGCTCCTCGCTCCGGTGTAATGGTGACGGAGGAAACCACAGCGTCGAAAGAGCCATTTTGAAGCGCTGGGAAAATGCCGTCGAAGCCGGAATTGATCCAGGTGACGCGCACGCCCAGTTCGCGTCCGATGGCGTTGCCAAGATCAATCTCGAAGCCGGCGAATTGTCCGCCTTCGATGTACTCCAGCGGTGGATAGGTAGCGTCCGTACCGAGCCGAAGTTCGCCACTCTTGCGCACGCGCTCCAGCGCCGACTGCGCGAAAGCAGGTAACTGAACAAACAGAAGAAGAACAAAAAGCAGTGCGAGTTTTCGCGAAAGTTTTGTCATTTCGTTGTTATTCTTCCTGTCCAAGATTGCCGCGCGTTCCCGTTGTAACGTTCAACTTGGGATCTTGTCCGTTCGGTGTCGCCGTAGTTTCCGGCGTTTCCTCATCACGAAAGCTTTGCATGAAGGCGCGCGTTTCCGGTTGCTGCGGATTGCCGAAAACTTCCTCCTGCGTGCCGGCTTCAACTGCGTGGCCACCTTCGAAATAAATGACCTGATCAGAAATGCGCCGGGCGAAATTCATGTCGTGGGAAACTACGACGAGCGTCTTGCCGAGATCGTCGAGCGCGCGCAGCATGCGCGCTACGCCTTGAATGAGTTGCGGATCGAGCGCCGAAGTGGGTTCGTCAAAAAGCATCACTTCCGGTTCCATCGCCAGCGCGCGCGCGATTGCCACGCGCTGCTGTTGTCCACCGGATAATTGCGCCGGATAGAAATCGACCTTGTCATTGAGCCCGACTTTGTCGAGATAGTGGCGGGCGACTTCCGCTGCTGCGGTGCGATCCATTCGCTTCACGATAGTTGGAGCTTGAATGCAGTTTCCCAGTACTGTCAGGTGGGGAAAGAGATTGAAGTTTTGAAAAACGATGCCTACGCGTTCGCGCAATCGTTTCGTTAACTGTTTTTCTTCAGCCGCGCTCAGTTGTTTCTCTTCAGTGCCGACCACTTCGACGTCACCGATGCGCAAGCGGCCACGATCGAAACGCTCGAGCCGATTCATGCAACGCAGCATGGTTGACTTGCCGCAACCGGAAGGACCGAGAATGGTCGTTAGTTGACCGTCCTCGATTTGAAACGTTGCCTGGTTGAGTACGGTGTTCTGGCCGTAGCTTTTTACGAGATCGGTTACTTCAATCATTTCCACTCCGCGGAAAAAAGAAGATTGCTGCTCGGGAATGCAGGACCGGCTAACTTGGGGAAACAGGTTAACTGGGGAAAGGGGAATGGGTAAAGGGGAAGTGGCACGGGAAAGAAAATTCCCACTTTTATTTCCCCTTTACCCCTTCCTTTTCCCCGTATAACATTCCATTCCCATGTATCCGTTTAGAAACATTCTCTTCCCAACTGACTTTACGCCACACGCCCGCGCGGCCCTGAAATATGCCGCGGCTTTCGCCCGCAGCGGCGGCGGTCGCGTCGTGCTCTTCAGCGTGCAGAGCGGCCGCGTGCCGGC
>JANLYZ010000029.1:0-5371 GCA_031365905.1 Chloracidobacterium sp.
TGACCGCTTCGCTCTGCGGCACCTCCTTCAATGTCCATTTCTCACTTGATGCCTTTGGACCAAATCCAAGGTACTTGCCCTCGACCTTACCGTACATTCCTTTGAGGTTCCTCTTGCGTCTGTAGGCTTCGAAGGATAACACAAGGATCGCAGCGAGAACCGATGCCAAGGTACCGAGAAGCAATCCATTCCAAAGCTGGCATATATCGAAGGTACAACTCGTCGGCATTTAATATTCCAATCAGGCCTGTCGCACCCAGCGCGCGACTTCCGGAATCGTCGCCTTCTTGCCATACATCAGCATGCCAATGCGATAGATTCGCGCAGCCAACCACAACCAGAGCACAACGGTTACGCACCCGATGCTGAACGACAAAGCGATCTGCCAAAAGGGCGGCTTCTGCGAAACGATGCGCACCAGCATCGTGATTGGTGAAAAGAACGGCACCATCGACACCCAGAATGCGAAGGGAGAATTTGGCGCGCGGATCACCGGAAAGGCCATGTACAAACCGGCAATCAATAGAAACACGATGGGCATCGCCATTTGCCCGCCTTCTTGTGTGGTCGTCACCATTGAGCCGACCAGTACGTAGATGGTTGCGTAAATGAAGTACCCGAGGACAAAGAACATGAAGAAGTAGACAAAGAACAAGAGCGGCAGATTTGGCAGGTTCACGTCCATCCCCTTCGCCGCCAGCCCAGGCAAGATATAAGCTGCTACTACAAGGAAGGCGCCCACCCAGATTCCCATTTGCGTCAGCGCCATCAAAGAGACGCCGATTAGTTTACCCAGCATCAGGTAGAAAGGCCGTACTGACGAAAAAAGAATCTCGGCAATGCGCGTCTCCTTCTCTTCGACGATCGCTCCAAGCACAACCTGACCGTAAAGCAGCACGGTCATGTAAATTAAAAACGCGATGACGAAGACCAGGACAAACCCTGCGCCCGAATCCTCCGCGCCTTCCTGTCCCTTCTCGTTTACCGGATAGGTCGCGACGCCAACCGCCTTTGAGAGGGCATCGACGTCCTGATCTTTAACGCCCTCTGCGATCAGCCGCTCGCGACGAACTGCACTATTCAGTCTGTTGCGAATTTGTTCACTCGTCAGAACGTCGCCAACATTGCGTCCGTAGTAGGCAGGTTTGGTTTCGCTATTACTCAGAATGTCAGGAGGGATAACCAGATACCCGTCCAATTCGCCTCGACCAATACGGGCGTTTAGTTCGCGCCTCACGTCTTCAAGCGGTCGGCCGCTAAGCTTCACTTCTTCAACGCGAAAACTTCCGGTGTAAGACTTCCCTGCTTTCTCAATCCGGTCCTTCTGGTTGCTGTTCACTGAACCAGCAACAGCCTGCTTCGCATCATTCGCTTCTTCGTCCTTGTCCGGCTTGAGCAGTCCACTTCGTATCGGCTCGTAAAGTTTTGCGCCTTCAGTTTGATCGATAACAGCGATGCGCGTTTCGCTGGTTTTTATGCCAACAAGTAACTGGGGCACTACCGTAAATCCCAACAGCATGAGCGGGCCCAGGATAGTCATAACGACGAAGAACTTCGTGCGCACGCGTTGCAGATACTCGCGCTTGATGATTGCCAGTAATTTAGTCATGCGTTCTCCGTAACCTTTTCGATGAAGATGTCGTGAAGACTGGGCTCGATCATTTCAAACCGCTCAATCGTCGCATCGGCCGCAATCAATGCCTTCAATAACGCTTGCGAGGAGGCGCCTTCGGCCAGCAAACCCTCGATACCATCGCTGTCTCGCCTCACCTTGCTCAGTAGGTTGCGGTCTTCGAGAACAGCATCGCCGCCAACGAGACGTAGCGCCACCGCATTCCGACTGAACGCGCGCTTAACTTCCCTGATGCTGCCGTCCAGGATCTTTCGCGAACGATTGATCAGGCAGATGTCATCACAAATCTTTTCCGCAACCTCCATTTGATGCGTTGAAAAAATGATGGTCTTCCCGGCTGACTTCAGTTCGAGGATGACTTCTTTCAGAACTTCGACGTTCACCGGATCCAAGCCAGAAAACGGCTCATCGAGTATTAGCAACTCCGGCTCATGGACGACGGCATTGATAAACTGGACTTTCTGTTGCATGCCTTTCGAGAGTTCGCTCGCTTTCTTGTTTTTCCACTCCGCCAACTTCAATCGGGCCAGCCAGCGATCAACCCGCTGCTCGGCCTCTCTCGCGTTGACGTTTTTCAGCGCCGCGAAGTATTTGATCTGGTCGCCAACCTTCATCTTCTTGTAAAGCCCGCGCTCTTCCGGCAAGTAGCCGATGCGGTCCTGCAACTCCGGAGTGATCTGCTCTCCAAATACTTTGATCTCCCCTAAATCTGGAGCCGTGATGTTAACGATCATTCTGATGGTGGTCGTCTTGCCGGCGCCGTTTGGTCCAAGCAGCCCATAAATCCTGCCGGGATAGACGGCGAGACTCAGTTCGCTGACCGCGGTGAATTCACCAAAGCTCTTGCTGATATTGTTAATTGAAACCGTTGGGTGGCCGTTTGTCATTTTCCAGTTTTCTTTCGCAGATAGGGTTTTGTCAGAACCGCCTCCGTTAGGGGCGGATAACGATGCACTCCCACCTGCTCACGCAGGTGGTTTGACGAGAGCAGCGCTTCTTTCGGTTGAGACGCTGATACGAACGAGCCCCGCTTAAAGTTTTCAGGTTGCGCCGCGACCGCGGTTTGCTACATATTAACTGCGACAGCCGCTCGCGCGATTATCGAACCTTCAAGCAGTCTGCTTTCCTGGCTGCGCCTTTGCAACGTCTCCCCAGAACTTGCCCGCTTGCGTTGCGAACATATGTCTCGACGTTGCTTCATAATTAAGAAGTTCAAAATAATAGCGTTGGCTTGTTTGCCGATCAGTCTACTCGTTTACGTGTTTGCCGTCTCGCCCATTGGGCACGCGCAAACGCCTCAGATTCCGAAGAGCCAGACGGATCAGGATCAGTCCGACGTGTTGCGTGTCTACACACAGTTGGTGCAGACCGACGTCATGGTTTTCGACAAGCAGGGCCGCTTCGTCAACGGATTAAAGGCGGGCGACTTTGAACTAAGGATCGATGGCATAGCGAAGCCGATTGAGTTTTTCGAAAAGATTACGGCCGGCAGCAGCAACGAAGAAACGCAGCTAGCGGCAGCGCGCGGTGCCGCAACACAGTCAAGGGCCAACGAGCCTGCGCCCTTGGATCGCGGCCGGCCCATCTTCTTTTATGTCGACGATCTGCATCTCGATCTCGCCGCACTGCAAACGACGCAGAAACTAATCACCCGCTTCATCGATCAGGAGATGGGCCAGAACGACGAAGCCGCGATCGCCTCTGCCAGCGGTCAGATCGGATTTCTGCAACAACTCACCGACAACAAGGCCGTGCTTCACGCTGCGCTCGAACGCCTCAAGTTTCGTCCCTATTCGGTCCGCGATTCTGACCGCCCGCCGATCTCGGAATATCAGGCAGTGTTAGTTATGAACAACGACTATGAGATCACTGGTTACCTGAGCGAAGAAACAATGCGACAGACTCCGGGTCTGACGCGCGAAATGGCGGAGTCGATGGTGAACAGTCGCGCGCAGGCCGTGTCGCAACAGGGCAACGCGGTGACAACCAATACGCTTGCCGGCCTCGATAGCCTTATTCGCTCCGCAAGCAAGCTGCCCGGTCGCAAGCTGCTGTTTTTTATCTCGAGCGGCTTCTTCATCGACGATCGCAATTCCGACACCCGGTCCAAGTTGCAACGAATCACCAGCGCGGCAGCGCGCAGCGGCGTAGTCATCTATTCGATGGATGCTCGCGGTTTGGTGGCCAGCCTAAACGATATCAGCAACCCGTCCGGCTTTGATGTATCTGGCCGGCTGGAACGCGCTAACAGTGGAGAGCTGCGGGCCTCGCAGGACAGCATGAGCGTTCTGGCTGGTGACACCGGCGGCAGAGCGGTCTTCAATACAAACTCCCTGGGGCCAGGTTTGAATCGCGCATTGAAAGAGACTTCCACTTACTACCTGCTCGCCTGGAAGCCCGATCGCGAATCGCCGCAGACCAAGTTTCGCAGGATTGAAGTCAAGGTGGTGGGTAGACCTGAGCTGACCGTTCAAGTGCGACGAGGTTTTTTCGATCGCGAACCGGAGAACACGAAGACGGCGAAGGCTGACAAGGTCGCGAAGGACAAAAAGGAAAACGAAGCGGTGACATCTCCGGCGACGGAGTTGCGAAAAGTGATGCTCGCACCCTACCCAACTCGGGACCTGCCAGTTTCGCTTAACCTAAGTTATCTAAGCACGCCGGCCAAAGGCTTGATGCTTTCAACTGCCTTGGAGGTTCCGAATGAAGGTCTTTCGTTTGTACCAGTCGACGGAAAACAAGCCGCGGTGGTTACTGTGGTCGGAACTGTGTTTGACGATAAGGGCAATGCCGGAGGCACGTTTAATAATCGGATAACTATTACGGCCCCATCCCTGGAAGCCGCAAGAAGCGGAACAGATCTAAAGTATGGCTATCCGATCTACGTCAAACCCGGACTCTACCAGGTTCGCGTGGGAGTTCGCGATGAAACAAGCGGTCGTGCGGGTACCGCACACGGCTGGATTGAAATCCCTAACCTTTCCTCCGGTCAATTGGCGTTGAGCACCTTGTTTTTAGGTGCGCGTGCTCAAGCAGCGGCGACGACAGCCAATGCGTCCGCCATCAATGACGATCCGAACAATACGGTTCCGTTGAGCATCAACCACAACTTTTCACCTAATGGGTATCTGCGGTTTCTGGTCGTCGCTTACAATGCCGCACTTGCGCCGAGCGATGCGAAACCCGACCTCGCCGTGCAGGTGCAGATCGTTCGCGATGGCCAACCGGTTACGACCACCGCGCTCAGAAAACTTTCCGTCGAGGGTCTTCCGGATCTGACTCGCATTCCCTACGCCGCGGAGATCTCGTTGAGCGGCTTGCCCGCGGGACGATATTTGTTGCAGGTGACGGTTATAGATCGAGTTGCGAAAAAAAGCGCTTCACAGCAAAATCGCTTCGCAATCGAATAAACACCATGTAACGCAAACTGTTAGTTTGCGACAATTCGAGATCATTTTAGGCTTAAGACTTCGAAGCGGGTGACGCAAACTAACAGTTTGCGTTACAAGACAAGATCATCATCACCAAACCCTGGAAGCCAACTAAGCAACAACTACTCGACGCCGCGGGCAAAACTGTGCCCGACGTGATCGCGCCAGGCTTGCGCGTGCTTTTCTGCGGCATCAATCCCGGGCTCTACACCGCTGCCGTCGGTCATCACTTCGCTCGCCCAGGAAATCGCTTTTGGCCGGCTCTGTTTGCGTCGGGCTTCACCGATCGACTCGTTTCGCCTTTCGC
>JANLYZ010000033.1:0-4892 GCA_031365905.1 Chloracidobacterium sp.
CCGACGCCGACGACAGTTTCAATGCAAGCGCCGCATTCGCCAAGCTTTTGCCGGAGGCGCCGGATGTGAACGTCCAGGGTGCGGGCGTCGCCGTAGTAGCTATAGCCCCAAACGTTGTCGAGCAGTTGTTGCCGAGTGATGACGCGATCGGCGCTCTTCGCAAGTACTGACAGCAAACCGAATTCTTTGTTCGTCAGTTTCACTTTCTGTCCATGACACACGACGCGCATTTCGTCGAAATCAATTAACAGATGATCGTCTTCGTAAGTCTTTCCGCTGCTCTCGTCCAGGCGCCGCATCACGGCGCGTACACGCGCCAGCAGCTCCCTAACCGAGAAGGGTTTTGTAATATAGTCGTCGGCGCCGAGGTCCAGGCCGGCGACGCGATCTGATTCCGAGGCTTTGGCGGTCAGCATGATGATCGGTGTGCGACGGGTTGCCGGTTCTCGCCGCAGGCGGCGGCACAACTCAGTGCCGCTCATACCCGGCAACATCAAGTCGAGGATGATCAGCGACGGCGGTTCGCGCTCGTTGAGTGCGGCCGCCAGGCCTGCTTCGCCGGTCAAGGCGGTGATTGCCGGCCACCCTTCGCGTTCGAAGTTATACTTCAAACTCTCCGAGATGTCCGGGTCGTCCTCAACGATCAGGATTGGCCGTGTCATTCTTTGTAGGACAGGCATTCTTGCCTGTCCTGAGTAGTCTTTCATTCGACGAAGGAACAAAACATTTGCCATTTCTCATCTGACATTTCATTTGCCATTTAAATTGAGCAAGTCCTTTGGTGTTTTTCGTGACGCCCAAATAAAAAATGACAAATGGTAAATCTCGTTTTCTTCTTAACTGACCGCGAACGCAACCAACGGACAGACAGGCTGTCTGTCCTACTTACTTGAAATGCTTGATGAAAGCAGCTTCAGCCATGTAGACGGTCAGCTCGCAGATGTCGGTCACGTAGTCGCCAATTCGTTCGAGATGCTTGGCCACGAAGAGCAGGCGCGCGTCACGCGTGGCGGTCGCCGGCTCAGTCACCATCATTTCGATCAAGCGGTGAAAGATGTGATTGTAAAGTTCGTTGATCTCAGCGTCGCTCAGGATTACTTCGCGGGCCGCAGCCGCGTCGCCGGACGTAAAAGCATCGAGCGCCGCTCGCAGCATCCTGAGCGCATGTTCTGACATGCGTCGCAGGTCGACGACCGACTTCAGCTCCGGTTCGTTGTTGAGATCGATGGCCACGCGCGCAATGTTGGCGGCGTGATCGGCAATGCGCTCGAGCACCGGCGCCATCTTGGCAACGGAGATAACAAAACGAAGATCGCGCGCAGCTGGTTGCCGCAGCGCAATGATATCGATGCACTGGCGATCAACTTCCACTTCCAGTTGATCGATTTTGTCGTCCTGCTTGAGCACCTGGCGGGCGAGTTCGCTGTCGCGTTCGGTGAGCGCATTCATCGCGCGTGCGAGGGCAGCTTCGGCTTCGCCGCCCAGCAGCAACACGCGGTCGCGCAGCGAATCTAGTTCGTCGTCAAGATGTCGGTGTTGTTGACTCATTTGCAACTAATTTCATCCGCAGATTTCGCTGATTACGCAGATTGTTAAAGAGATCGGGGAATCTGTATTCGTCCGTTTCATATACACTGTTTGCTTAGGCTCAATCTGTGTAATCTGCGTAATCTGCGGATATGTTTCTCAGCCAAATCTTCCCGTGATGTAATCTTCCGTCAGCTTCTCGTTGGGATTAGTAAACATCCTCTCGGTTGAGTTCACTTCAATCAGTTTGCCGAGCAGGAAGAAAGCCGTGGTATCGGAGACGCGTGCGGCCTGTTGCATGTTGTGCGTCACGATCACGATAGTGTACTGCTTCTTTAACTCAACAATCAGCTCTTCAATCTTGTGCGTCGCCACCGGATCGAGCGCCGATGCCGGCTCGTCCATCAATACTACCTCAGGCCGGATGGCCAGCGCTCGCGCGATGCAGAGACGCTGCTGTTGTCCGCCGGAGAGACTCAGTGCGGAGGTTTTCAAGCGGTCCTTCACTTCGTTCCAAAGCGCTGCGTCGCGAAGCGCTTGCTCGACGCGCTCTTCCAGTTCAGCCTTGGTCGCGGTAAGGCGGTTTATCCTTAAGCCATAGGCGACGTTATCAAAGATCGACTTGGGAAACGGGTTCGATTTCTGAAACACCATTCCCACTTTGCGTCGCAGCTCGACCACATCCGTGCCTGGTTGATAGATATCAATTCCGTCCATCAACACTTCGCCGCCAACGCGGGTTCCCGCAATCACGTCGTTCATGCGATTCAGCGTGCGCAGAAACGTGGACTTGCCACAGCCCGACGGCCCGATGAAGGCCATCACGATGCGCTCCGGAATCTCGAGCGCAACGTTGAAGAGCGCCTGCGTCTTGCCGTAATAAAAGTCGAGATTGCGCACGGCAATTTTTGCCGCCTCGGCTGCTGGCGAGGAGTTCAACGTGCCCGGCTCGCGCTCCGGCACTCTGACGCGGGTGGTTATTGTTGGTGCACTTGTCGACATTCCTAAATCCTAAATCTCATTTAGAATCCGAATCAGAACTTCCTTCGCGTTAGAAAACGCACTGAGATATTGATCGACAGGATCAGGGTCATCAACACCAGCGTCGCCGCCCACGCTTGCGCGTGCCATTCGTCATACGGCGAGATGGCGTAGTTATAAATCTGCACCGTCAGCGATGCGATCGGCTGGTCCAGATAATAACTAATGAAGCGGCTGCCAAACGCGGTAAACAAGAGCGGCGCCGTTTCTCCCGAGATGCGTGCGATTGCCAACATGGCGCCCGTCGCGATCCCCGATGACGCTGCCGGCACCACAACTCCGAGCGTCACGCGCCATTGCGGCGCGCCCAAAGCCAACGCTCCCTCGCGCAAGCTGTGTGGCACAAGCTTGAGCATTTCTTCGGTTGTTCGCGCCACAATCGGAATCATGATCAACCCGAGCGCGATACCACCTGCCAGCGCTGAAAAATGTTTCAAGGGCACCACTACGATGGTGTAGACAAACACTCCCATGACGATCGAAGGAATTCCCGTTAACGTGTCAACCAGAAACCTGACCACGCCCGCAAAGCGGCCGCTGCCAAATTCCGAAAGATAAATGCCGACCGCAATTCCAAACGGCATGCCGATAGCAGACGAAAGCAGGAGCAGCATCAAGGTTCCCATGATCGCACTGCGAATGCCGCCGCCTTCGCCAACGGGTTTGGGATCGTTCACGAGGAAACTGAGGTTGAGCGCGCCGATGCCCTGCAGGGCAATATACGCGAGGATGAGCAGCAGGATACCTACCGCCGCGACTGTGCAAAGCGCGGTCAGCGATGTCATGGTTGCACTCGTCGTGCGGCGTAGCTGGTCGACTCTTCTCATTAGCTTAATTACGATCCGCCCGCTAACGCAGGCGGTTCTGACATGATGGCAACCATTACCCGGCGCTGCCGACTCCACTTGTCTTGCGCGTCACATTCCATACTAAAACTCGCGCGATCGCGTTTACGACAAACGTTACGAAGAACAGGATCAATCCCAGCTCAACTAAAGCACTGAGATAAAGGTCCTGCGTTGCTTCGGTAAACTCGTTAGCGATTGCGGAAGCAATAGTGTACGAAGAATCAAACAGCGACGCGCTGATGTGCGCACGGTTGCCGATGACCATTGTTACGGCCATGGTCTCCCCGATCGCGCGGCCCAAACCGAGTATTACAGCACCCGCGATTCCCGGCGCGCCGTTTACTAAAACTATCCGCGTCGTTTCCCATTTGGTTGCGCCCAACGCGAGCGCCGCCTCGCGTTGTGAACCCGGCACCGCCGCCAACACGTCACGCACCACCGCCGAGATAATTGGCGTAACCATGATCGCGAGAATGATGCCGCCGGTTAATAAACCGATTCCGGTGATCGGTCCCTTGAAAAGCGGCAGCCAGCCAAACCAGCGTTGCAACGAGGGCTCAACATGAACGCGCAGAAACGGAGCCAACACAAAGATGCCCCAGAGTCCGTACACAACCGAAGGAATCGCGGCCAGCAGTTCAACCAGAAACGTGATTGGTCGCCCGAGGCGTTGCGGCGCTTGCTCAACCAGAAAGATGGCAACACCCAGGGAAAGCGGCACGCTAATCAGAATAGCAATCAACGAAGAAACGATTGTGCCGTAGATAAAAGGCAAGGCGCCAAATTCGCTCTTGACTGGATCCCAATCCGTGCCGGTTATGAAACCGAAGCCAAATTGACGAATAGATAGTCGGGACTTATAAGCCAGCGCCACGATCATCGTTCCCACGATGACCAGCATGAGCGTCGCGGCGCTGAGCAACAAGAGCCGAAACAACGCATCGCCACCGTTGCCGGTCGGCGAGAGTGCGTTTCGCAGGGCGGTGAAAGCGTTGTTTCGCTGCGGGCGTTGTTCGATGGCTTCGTCCATGTCCATAACGGCGAGAGGCGGCCGTGGAATTCCGGCGCGCCTCTTTGGAGTGCGGTGACCTGTCACCGCTTTGGTCGGCCGCGACCTCTTCGCCTGCGTTCACTGGCAGAAGAAACGTGGGGTCAAGCCGCCACGGACAGAATGCGGCGACAGATCGCCGCACTCCAAAATTACCGCAGCGGCTTGCCGCCTGAGGTGATGGAGTTGATCTTCGCTTCCGCGCGTTTCCCGATCTCGGGCGGCAGCGGCGCGTATTGCAAGTCTTTCGCAAATTGTTCGCCGTCGTGAATTCCCCACCAGATAAAATCAACCAGGGCCTTGCCCTTGTCTGCGCTCTTCTGATCTTTGTAGGCCAAAATGTAGGTGTAACTCGAAATCGGATAAGCGTTATCCCCGGCTGCATTCGTGATCGAGACTCGCAGGTCGTCAGGAGTTTGCGCTGAGGC
>JANLYZ010000039.1:0-2778 GCA_031365905.1 Chloracidobacterium sp.
CGCTCGCGGACGCGCTCGCCGCCGACATGGTGACGTCGTACGACTGGTGGAAGCGCGAAGCGGCAGTCGCGACGCGCTGAGCGTCGACCGCAATGGCGACGCGCTGAGCGACACAGGCCGGTAGGCGACAGCGCGCTCGACGCGGATTGGGGATCGCTCCGCGCTCGGGATTGATCTAGATACGCGCTCGATGATCGAACGCGTCGGCTCGCTCGTGCTAGCTCCCACAGTGCTACATCAATCGTCGAAGGTTGGTAGTTCGTCTCCCTGGCCGTTGACTACATAGTCTATCGCTCGCTCCACATGTCGTTCCTTCCAGAGGTAGGGCGTGCTGCCGTGCCGCGACCACGGTTTGATAGCCGCAGGCAGCAACCCCGCCCGGCGTAACTTTCTCGTGGCGTAGGCCTGGAACGCCTGAAGGATCGGTTCGGGCCTAATCGCTGCCGAAACTACAATGTGAACATGATTAGTCCGCACGTTGATCGCGCGTAACCAGTACTTGCGCTTCGTACACACATCACGCACTGCTTGTTCAACCAATGGCCTTTGTCTGCTGTCGAGTTTGATTGGCGGATGATGAAGTTGTTCCAGCTCTGCTCGCTCCAGGCGGGGATTCAGAGCGATATGCGGAGTGGCATACTTGTTTCGTTTACGACTGGTGGAGCCGCGGCTGTCACCATGAAGCCAGGTGCCATAAGTACGAAAAGAGATGAAATAAGCGAGCGGGAATTCGTTGTCGTCGTAGTCTCTGACCATCGGGTTTGCGAGGATGATATTGGCAGAGTTTGATCGCTCGCCATAGGCGTGACCAGGAAGGAGTGCAAAATCGAGATGCGCACTCTCTTGCATCGACGGGGGCGCGTGGTAGAGCCCTCCCTCACGGTCGGGCTACTGCCCCGGCGTGCGTCGAGTGGAGCGCTGGCTAATAACTGTCACGCCTTCAGCGTGAAGAGCGCCCGCGCAGTCAGAACGTGGAGTAGACAAGGAAGAAGCCCTACCACGTGGTAAGGCCTCTGCTTCGTGCTGCCGGACAGACAAGAATGTCCGTCCTACTAATTGCCCACTGCTTACTGCTCAGCGTTCCTACTGCTTTCCTTTGCCTTTTCCACCCGCATGCCCCTGACCGGCTGGCTGGCCTGGCGATTCGTGCTTCTGTTGTACGGGCGGCCCCTTAAACTCAGGCTTCGCCGGGTTGGCTACTCGTTCTCCGTGCGGTTGCGATTGAGCTCTAACTTCGGAATTTTCCTGAGCGTGATTCACCCGGCCCACCGCATGAATCTCTTTTCTTTGTTGCCGCTCAAGTTGACGCGTCTGCCGCTCAGCTTCTTTATTGCCCTTCGCCGCTTCGGCGTTAGCCAGGTCTGTTTCCGGCTTGCGTCCGTTATCTACCCGGACTTCACCGCGCTCATCCCTGACCTTAAACTTTTCGGTCCGCGCTTTGTCGGAAACACGTTCCACGCCCATCCACTTCGGCATATCTTTCTTAACCCGTGACTCGCGCACATCGCTGCCTACAAAAACCGGCGTCTCACGAAGTTTCTTCGCAATGCCCGGCGGTAGATCAATCTTGCCGCGTCCCCAGGCTGAATGAATGACCGCGTTTCTAAGCGGAGTCAGTGTTAAAGGATCGAGCGTTGCCCGCAGTGATGCCAAACGCTGCTGATCAATCCGTCTGATACTGCGCGGATCGATAGCGCGGCCCCAGGCATCCACCGGCACAACAGTGACGGCCCCGGGTATGCCAAAATTAACCAGTTGCGCAGGCGCCAAATTCGTCTGCGTCAGATAACGCGGCTGCCAGTTGGCGTCGTAATAACGCGGCGCATAATTGTCGCCGGGGCCAAGCGGCACCCAGCCGATCTGGTTGTTGTCCAGCGGCACGAAAGCCACGAGGGCCGGCGCGTAAGTCGGCGTCGTGTTCACTGCTTCGGGAATCCAATACCACTGGTTGCCAACGTTGGCCCAACGTCCGTAGTGATACGGCGCATAACCCCAGGGCTCACTGGAAACCCAGGTCGGTCCATAGGGATAGTTGTTGATCCACTGACCCTGCTGATAAGGAACCCAGCCGGAATCAACTCGCGGTCTCCAAACATTGCCGTAACCAGAAACATTCTGCCAATCGCCGTAGGCGTCGAGATCGTTGACGCCCGGAATGTTTGAACTCACATACTGATAACTCACATTGCGCTGGTAAGGATCGTAATAGTTGGGATCGCTAAGATAGGCGTCGTAGTTGTTGTTGTAACGACCGTCGTAAGAATTCGGATATTGATAGCGGTAATAATCATCCACCTGCCGTCCGGCGTCTTGCCCGTTCAAGCGTGACAACACGAGCTGCGACGCCGCCTGGCCTACGAGGTTAAGGATCTCGCCTTTGTTAACCTGACCGGAGCCGCCCAAACCTACAACTTGGGCCAGTCCGCTAAGCACTGAGACGAGTACGCCGCCGTTTCGATCACGACCGACGTTGTAAAGCCCAGGCTGATCAAAGTTGACGGCGCCGTTGGGCGTGGCTACTTCAAATATTTCGTTAGGTTGTAAATACCCGAGGTCGAACATTGCCGAGCCATCGCGGAGCGCGAGCTGTGTGCGGCGATCTCCCAGCGACACTACGTCAAGCGATGTGTTGGGATCGAGCCGCGCGAAATTGCGTCCGCTAAACGCGAGCGAGGTGCGCGAGTTATCGCGCGTGTAAATCCGATCTCCTACAGAGAAGGGCTGATTCACGGTAGCGGCTGTCCACGCCGCATCTCCGTCCGCGGCAGCAGTGTTAGG
>JANLYZ010000055.1:0-1971 GCA_031365905.1 Chloracidobacterium sp.
TACGGGCGCGTGGAAGATCTAGCGGGCTTAGCTGTTGTGCTCACTATCCTGGCGAGCGCCGCCTTCGCTGGTTATGAATCCATCAATCGATTCTTTCACCCCAAACCTGTTGGCTACTTGTGGGCTGTGGCCATCGGTGCAATCGTCGGCTTTATTGGGAACGAAAGCGTCGCCGTGTTTCGAATTAAGGTTGGTAAAGAAATGGGCAGCGCCGCTCTGATCGCTGATGGCTACCACGCGCGCACCGATGGGATTGCCAGTCTGACAGTCCTCGTGAGTGCCGCCGGTGTTTACTTTGGCTATCCGCTGGCAGACCCGATCATTGGCATTGTAATGACGATCCTTATCGTAAGAATTGTTTGGGAGTCTGCAGCCGCAGTCTTGACGCGCATCCTCGACGGCGTTGACCCGGACGTGCCGGATAAGATTAGGGAGCAGGCGAAGCAAGCGAAAGGGGTGGAAGACGTGAGCGAGGTGCGAGTGCGGTGGTTGGGCCACCGAATGCATGCCGAGCTCAACCTGGCGGTGAATCAAAGCCTGTCAGTTGAAGAAGGTCACAATATTGCCAATCAAGTGCGTCACGATCTTTTGCACAATCTCCAGTTTCTCTCAGGCGTCACGATTCATGTTGACCCCACTAATGCGTCGGGCGAAAGACACCACGAAATTGCCGAACATGCGCACGATGGTGATCCTGCACACTCGCACTGATATGCAGGCCGCGAGTTGACAAAGTTAAGTGGAGAATATGAACCAAGTTGATCAGAGTGTAGTTGTAAATCGCGCAGAACTTGTCCGTAGAGGTCGCCAGCTCGAGTATTTCACGATTGGCTACAACAGTCTCGAAGGCATCGTTGCGATCATCGCCGGAGTCATTGCCGGAAGTATCGCCCTGGTCGGTTTCGGCTTTGACAGTCTGATTGAAGTGACCTCTGGCGCGACGCTGCTTTGGCGACTGCATGCGGACATTAATGAAGCGCGCCGGGAGCGCGTGGAAGCAATCAGTTTGAAGATAGTGGGCGCGTGCTTCATTTTGCTAGCAGTCTATCTGACTTTCGACTCGATCAAGTCGCTTTGGAAGCATGAGGCACCGAACGAAAGCCTACCCGGTATTGTTCTCGCGACCGCGTCGCTGGTGGTTATGCCGCTGCTTGTCCGCGCCAAGCGAAAAGTAGCTCGCGGGATTAAGAGCAATGCCTTGATGGCCGATTCCAAACAGACTGAACTCTGCACTTATCTATCGGCGATTTTACTGGGAGGGTTGCTGTTGAATGCGCTATTGGGCTGGTGGTGGGCCGACCCGGTAGCCGCGCTTATTATGATCCCGATCATTGCGAAGGAGGGGATAGAGGCGTTACGCGGCGACACCTGTTGCGACGATGATTAAGACAAAAGCACCATATCTTTTTGAACTCCTGCAAGAGTCTTTCGCTTGTTAATCGTAGAAGTTGGGAGGCAATCATGGTTAAGAAGAAAAGAAATCCAATCGGTCAAATGTTGGAGCGGTTCTCGCGCAAGGCCACGGACCGTTACGAAGAGTGTAACTTTCCGACTTAATGGCGGCATTCTATTTGCCGGTAGCGGGACGACCGTTCAGAACGCGCGGCACTGTGTATACCGGTGGCGGTTCGCTCGTTAAGCAGTTTACCCCCAAGCTTCTGCTTGGCGCTGAACTCACCGGAGCGAGCAACGGGAATTTCAACCTGGGCGCAGCTCTACTTCAAACCACCATCGGCGGTAATTACCAGATCAGAAAAAACGCTACGCTCGACTTCGGTATAGTGGCCGGAAAGCACGAAGCTAGTCCGCGCTTTGGCGCCCTGGTCGGCATCTCGATCGACTTCTGAACTTTCACCAGTTTTCTCTCACGCAACTATCCGTTCATCTGACAGTAGTAACCCGCCATCGAGTGATCCTTACTTATTCGTCCAAGCAATCGTAATCAAAGATCAAAACTGACATGATTGTGAC
>JANLYZ010000107.1:0-5304 GCA_031365905.1 Chloracidobacterium sp.
CGCTTCAACCGAACTTGGCATGCGCGGCGACACCGCTGCCGGCGGCGCAACGAAAGTGGCCACGCTGGAAACAGGAATCTCCGTGCGCGTCCCGCTGTTTATCAAGGAAGGCGAACTAGTCCGCGTTAACACGCAAACCGGAGAGGTCGCCGGGCGCGCGTGAATCGGAAGGGTGGTTGCCTGGATGGGAGTAGACTTGTTAGATAAAGAGGTCGGCAGAGACGTGAAAATAATTGGCTAGTGCTCTTGCTTGAGTTTTACTGATTCCGCGCTTGCCACTGAGCACTTCAGAGGCAACCCCTTTGGATCCAAACAGCTCCCACAAATGCGTTTGCTTCACTCCGCGCGCTTCCCTCAAGTGTTGTAGGACTTCAATCGGCTCTGCTTCTTTAGGATGATAATAACGCTTCTCAAAATCCTCGATTAACCTGGCAAGCAGTTTAAGAAGCTTCTCTTATTCAGGTGACAAGTTTTCACCCTTGTCCATTAACTTTTCAACAACCGTCAACATTCGTTCGTTTTCCTCTTCAGATTCAATAACCACGGGCATAGTATTCGATAGAGTTCAAGCAGCCGCGAGAACGCCAGCTAATTGATCCGCCGTGTTCTCTGGGGATTCCCTTACCAAATAGCGGCGCATTCGAAGTTCAAAAGGAAGCCTCGAGTTATCCATTTCACGCGGAACAATCGGAACCACTCGTTTCCCCATTCCAATCGCCGCGCCGAGCTCGAAATACAAATTTGCCTTAAATGATGTTTGGGGATTGATTAGAGCTACTACGACGTCGCTCTCGCGCAAGCCTGCCTCCAGCGCTTCCCTCCAGGATTCCCCAGCCTGAATCTCATTGTCTAACCAGACTCGTAGACCATGCCGTCTCAGGGCATCTGCAAACGACGTAGCCCATTCGCCGTCGTTATTGGAATAGGAAATAAATATTTGCTTGCTCATATCCCCTTCCTTCTTAGCTGGTTGACCTTATTCGAAGTTGTTCGAGATATGTTTCAATGTCATTTAACTTGAGGAGATCACGCTTTTTCATCAACACCGGAATACCCCGACGACTTTGAAACTCATCTGGAGTAATACCAAGCAATAGAGCGACGATTGGAATTCGACGACCCCACGCCGCACCAAGCTCGATCCAAACATAGGGACGATCTAGAGCCCAAGGAGTTAATAGAACCACCAGCTCATCTGCCTTTTCAAGGAAGTCCCGAATGTCTTCTTCGAAATCGGCGCCCGCATCTATTTCCGCCTCGTCAAGAAATGGCTTGGCTCCAGACCGTTCAATTTCCCGAGCGATCTGTTTCGCGACCCAAGTGTCTTGACCGCAATGACTGACGAATACAAGTCGGGGAGCGTTAAGGGTACCGTCGTCCTGTACCAAGTATCTTACAACCTCCTCAGGTCATTCTCCACCAATCTACCTTAGCGGTTGCAGTCTCCCTATTGAGATGAATCGCCCAACAAAGACCGTAGGCGACAAAACCGGAGATGTCAACGAAATCGCCAGACTGGTGGAGTTGAACTCCATACAAGAATTTTGTCTTCGCCTTGGGGTCGCAGAAAGACGCAAAGGCCGCTTCAACCTGAACGATCTTCTGTACTCCTCTGCAACAATATTTTGCCTCGATTGAGTACGTCACATCGACCCTCGACAGCCATTAAAATCTAGCAACTATCGCAATGAAATTATCGTCTTAATGTCGGTCTCGATTTCAAGTGCTTTACAGTTCTTTGAGCATCGGTTGGCCATGCGCAGCGATTAAAAGCCAGGGACAAAGGCGGACGATATCCCCCGCGCTCCCGGGTTGGAAGTATTAATTTGGTGGTCCCTGGGCCATCGCTCACATGGAGAATCAAATAATGTTGTCCCTGTTTCCCCGAAGTGCGTCCCGCGTAGGTTCAGTCAATCGAAAACGTCATTATTTCGGAAGTCACTATTTACGCCCCGCGAAGTTTGCACCCTTCGCCATCATCGCTCTTTTCGTAGTTTTCAATTTCACCGGGTTTTTCTTTAGTCCCACCATGACGCCCGCAGTTGCTGCCGCTCCTAAAGTTGAAACGATCCCCGACGACATTCCGCTTTCCGGCGATTGCGATCTTGATTGGATTATTTTCCGCGCCGGCGAGAAGGCTGGTGTCGATCCGCGCTTCATTCACGCCGTCATCAAGCAGGAATCGAAATACAATCCCAAGGCAGTTTCATACGCAGGTGCGCAAGGCCTGATGCAGATGATGCCCGCCACGGCCAAGCGTTTTGGTCTCAAGGCCGCGTTTGATCCGGCGGCGAATGTTGAAGCTGGAACCAAGTATCTCAAGTGGCTGTTGGAGAGGTTCAATGGCGATGTTTCACTTGCGCTGGCTGGCTACAACGCCGGTGAAGGCTCGGTCGACAAATACAAAGGCGTGCCGCCATACAGTCAAACTCAGAACTACGTTAAGAAGATCGTCGCCAACTACGGGAAGACTTATCACCCGGTGCTGCGGCCCGATGACGCTAAACTGGCGTTTCATCTCAACAATGCCATTCCGAGCAGTTCAACTGGTCTTTAGTCATCGGGCCCGGCGGCTGGCATTCAATAGCTACGGCCGCAAGGCCGTGGATCATGTTGAGAAAAGATCGTCGAGGCCCGCAGGGCCGACTCTGTTCACTTCATGTGTCGCTCCTTCGGCGCTAGTCTCGTGACGACTTTTCGAACCCTGCGCTAACGCACGGGGCTACTAACTGCCGCCCGCTTCGCGGCTCCCTGGATTAGCCTTTACTCACCTGAGCCCGTCCTCGTAACATAGCGCCACACGCCAGTCGCTTTCAAATCTATTCCGCGCGCAGCGAAAGAGGAATGAGAAGTATCCAAGCAGCTACGATCGAGCCACCGTCCGAACATAAGAGACTATATGAGCACACCACACGAAAGCATGATGGGAATTCTTAAGTTGTACGAGTTGCGATCTGAGACGACCATGCGCAAGGCACGCGACTGGTTTTCGACGGGCTTTTTCCCAGAGAGCACGCAAGACCTTCTCAATGTGCTGGTGAGTGAACACAGCGCCGAATTTCGGATGGTGGTCTCTTATTGGGACATGGCGGCCGCATTCGTAGTTTTCGGAGCCATCGAGCAGGAGATGTTCAATGCCATTAATACGGAGCACGTCGCTGTCTATGCCAAGCTTCAGCCTTTTCTTGAAGAGTTGCGGGCGATACCGGGAATGCCGCCGTATTTCTACTTCAAGCATCTGGAGCCAGTGGTGCTGAGCCTTCCCGACGCGCAGGAACGCGTAGCGGTTATGCGGCGTTACATGAAGAGTCGCCAGGCACCTCGCGAACCAGCCCAGCAGTAAACCTGGTTGGAGTTTAGCGATTCAATTGAGACGGATGGAACGAGGCTGCCCGTGCGGACGTATTTGACTAGTGTTAAGATATGGGAAGCCGTAGGAATTCACCGCGGTCATAGGGATTTGGAGGAATAAATCATGCAGGAAACAGCGGAAACCGGGTCGCAAACCGAACGTGGAAACAATCTTGTTAACGAACTGTCTGACGCGCTTCGTTATATCGGCGACGTTTCGTACGCAATATTGCCGAGGGAGTTAGCGCATAACGTGGGTGATCTGAAGAAATCTTTTCTGACCACGATTCGATCTTTAATCGACAAAGACATCGAGTGGGTTGACGCGCGCGTAGCCGGCGGCGACAAGGTGCGCAAAGAGTGGCAGCAAAAATGTAATCGAGATGCGGAAGGCGCGCCCGAGCCGATAAGCTGATTTTTGTAACGCAAGCTGTTAGCTTGCGTTCTTTAAGACAAAGGATTCGCAATCTAACAGATTGCGGTACGGGAACATGGAAGTCTTACTAGCCGAGGAATTCGGATTCTGTTTTGGCGTCGAACGCGCCGTCGAAATGGTTGAGGACGCACTTCTTGAAGGCGTGCGTCCCATTCGTTCGCTGGGCCCCTTGATTCACAACGCGCAGGAGATGGAGCGCTTGGGTGAACTCGGCGTCTCGACGATTGACGAACCAGACGAAGCCGACGCTGACACCATAGCGGTAATCCGCGCCCACGGAGTTACGCCGCAGGTGCAACGCGATCTGGAAGGGCGGGCGGCGAAAGTTATCGATGCGACCTGTCCTTTCGTTACCAGGGTCCAACATCTGGCGGAGCGCGCCGCCAAAGATGGTCGCGATGTAGTGGTTGCCGGTAACCCGGACCATCCGGAAATGATCGGTGTAGTTGGTTATGCGCCGGATAATACTTACGTCGTGCGCGATGCCGGGGAAGTTGCTGCCTTACCGCAATTGCGATCTCCGCTCGTCGTTTCCCAAACCACGATCAAACTCCAAACTTTTCTTGAAGTAGCCGAAGCGGTGCGCTTAAAGTCCGACGCTGAACCGCAGGTCGTCAACACAATTTGTTCGGCCACGCGCGATCGCCAGGACGCGGCGCGAGGGCTGGCAGGACAAGTTGACGTGTTCTACGTGATTGGTGGGCGCCACTCCTCAAACAGCGTCAAGCTGCTGGCCGTTTGTCAGGAACAGTGTGCGAAAAGTTATTTGATAGAAACACCCGCCGAGATCAATCCGGCCGACCTCGTGAATGCGAAACGCGTTGGCGTGACTGCCGGAGCCTCGACACCGAACTGGTTGATTGATCAGGTGGTTCAGCGGTTACATGAGATCGGTTCGCGGGCCGCTGCTTAGGCTTACCCTTCACAGTTCAGACCAACACGAAAGCAGATTTTCCATTTCTCATTTGAAATTTTTCATTTGTCATTGAACAGGTCGAACTCTTGTTGACGACGCGTCGCGAGTGGGCTGACAAGCAGTGAAGCGACGAAGTGTCGAATCAAATGACAAATGAAAAATTGCAAATGAAAAATGGAAAATCTGTCTTTGGTTTTTCTATGGGAGGGGGAGGCTAGAAGTCGTCATTCGAGGCGTCAACCTGTGCCAGCGCGTTTACGATCTGTCGCGCTTCTTCTGAACCATAGTCCACTGCCTGGCGGCGCAAAGCGTCGCGCGCAATCTCCGAATCAACCGGATCACTCAACAACGTAATCAGCGTATTCGTCGGAAACTGGGCCAGTGTCTCGTTGGCCAACGCTCAAACGACCACGTCCTGCGAACGAGCCAGTTCGCAAATCTCGCTGGGCGCAAAACCTGGCAATGCATCTGCCAGCGCGTCAATGCGCGCGTAGTCGCGCTGGTTATCAGCCCGGCGCACAAGCTGCGCGAACACTTCTGCCGAGCGCGTCTTCTCCTGTAAGACAGCGGCGCAAGTGTCAGCCATGTGACGGAGTTGGTT
>JANLYZ010000126.1:0-12305 GCA_031365905.1 Chloracidobacterium sp.
TATTATTCGATTGGCGATCACAATGCCGCAGTCGAACAACTTGGCTTTGCCGCAGAAGAAGAAGTCCTGAAAGAGAGTCGCCATGCGACGCCTTCGCGGCAGTTGCGTCGCTACGTTAGCAAGCTCCGGCGGATCGAACGCCGGCCCAAGCGTTATGCGAAACTAAACGCTGCGATTGCGAGCTTGGAACGAATGCATCAGGAACGCGCCGCGCGACTGCTTGCAGAAAGTCAGCAGCAACTGAAGCGCATGGTTGAGGCATACGAAGGCGAAATGTCTGAACAGATTCGTTCGCCGCGCCGCGACTTCCCAATTTCTAACAGCCGATCGCTTAAATCCATCACTGCGCCGCCAACAATTTCGGAAGTCTTAAGCGAAGTCTATCAGGAAGAACCCAAGGCTTCGTGACTCTACGTAACGCAAACTGTTAGTTTGCGGTGTTTGGGTTGAACATACGGCTCGCAAACTAACAGTTTGCGTTACAAATTCCGAACAAGAGTGCTAACCATTTGCTCGAAACGCTCTCAGCCGAAATCATCGCGATAGGATCGGAGTTGCTTGCGCCCGACCGCACCGACACGAACAGTCTCTGGCTCACCGCAAAACTCAACAGCATCGGCATTGAAGTAAAACTAAAGACCATCGTGGGCGACGACGACGCGCGTTTGGAAGAAGCGATCAAAGACGCTATCCGACGCTCGAAAGTTGTGATCACAACCGGCGGACTCGGGCCGACTGAAGACGACGTAACGCGCAAAGTGGCCGCGCGCGCGCTTGGTCGCCGCCTGATTCTCGACGAAACAATCCTCGCCGAGCTGCGCGAAAAGTTTCGCAGCTTTGGTCACGTTATGCCGGAGCGAAACTCGCGGCAGGCGATGGTGATCGAGAAGTCGGAGGTGTTGCCTAATCCGAACGGCAGCGCGCCGGGACTTTTCATCGATAACGAGGGCGTCGCAATTGTCTTGTTGCCGGGTCCACCGCGCGAAATGAAGCCGATGTTTGAAAATCACGTGGTGCCGAAATTGTCTGAGCGAGCCGGCCCGATAAAGGTGGTTCGGAGGATGTTGCGCGTTGCTGGCCTTGGCGAGTCGGCGGTTGACGAAAAGATTGCGCCCATCTACACGCAATACGAAAACCCGCAGACCACGATTCTTTTCAACCAGAGCGAGATCGAAATTCATCTGACAGCACGCGGGAGAACGGAAGCAGAAGCTGGAGCGTTGCTCGATCGCTTGTCAGAACAATTAGAGGAGCGCTTGGGTGATGCGGTCTTCTCGTTTGCAGGCGAGAAGATGGAAGAAGTCGTGGGTTGGAAGTTGACGATCGGCGGCTACACGCTGTCAGTCGCGGAAAGCTGCACCGGCGGTTTGATCGCGCAACGGCTCACCGATGTTCCGGGTTCGTCGAAATACTTTATCGAAGGCGTGGTCGCTTACTCAAACGATGCCAAGATGAGAACGTTGGGAGTTGAACCAGTGTTGCTGCTCGAACATGGCGCAGTGAGCGCGCCGGTTGCAGAAGCGATGGCCGAAGGAATTCGCAAGCGAGCGCGCACGGATTTTGGTTTGTCGATAACAGGAATTGCCGGACCCGGCGGCGGCAGCGAAGAAAAACCCGTTGGTCTCATCTACATCGCACTTGCTGATGATGCACACACCGAGCATCGCAGGTTCATCATTCCGGGTGACCGCAACTTGATTCGCTGGCGCTCGTCGCAAGCCGCGCTGGATTTGTTGCGAAGACGGCTGATCTGACCGGGAGCTACGACGCTTATCCGTTCCGATCAGTTTTTCTTGTTTCCAAAATGATCTCCAGGGACGCCGGGGTCGGATACAGCGATCGCCTGAGGCAGATCCGTTGGGTTTGATAGAAGCACGATCAGAATCGGCGAACTCTTATCCACCCGTCGCACTTGGGCTGGAGTAGTGAGGCCCTCGTAGCAAAAACAATCACCGTTGGATCCCTTGCTGCGCGCATTGAGCGCTGGTCCCTTCCACTTGCCCTTGCACGAGTCAGCAGATGCCGCGCAACTGACCTTTTGCTGCAAAAAGATATCGATCTCTTTGACGCGACTTCCATCGATGCCAAATGTCTTGAAATTTTGCGCTAGCCATTGTTTTAGTTTCGTCTCACCCACAGGGCCCAGCTTGTCCAACTCCTTTACCATGGCATCTCCCTGCGCCTGGCTTACAAGGCGAGAGTCGAAGACCACCCGGTAGATATTGCTTTTCGACGAATTAAGATTCGCGGTGGCCTCGGAAATCGAGACAGCGATCAGCGCCATTGCGCAGATAACGACAGTGATGATTAGGCGTTTCATTTCGATCTTACCCTCCTTGCGATTCATACTCTCGCGCTAATATTGGGACGTGTCAACAAATCCTGATTGCAAAATCCCCTTGACGGGCCGTGATTCGGTCGTCCGCTGGAAGTGTCTTGTCAGTCTCAATCTCGGTTACTATGAGTGCCGCTTTTCACACCTGAATTTATTTGGCTCGATGGAGTAAGTTTAACTTGCGACCTGCAGTTGTCATCGTTATTGCATATCTGCTGGGCTCGATACCGTTTGGTTACCTGATCGTGCGAGCGACCCAGGGCGCAGACGTACGGGATACAGGTTCAGGTGGAACGGGCGCGACCAATGTATCGCGGCGCGCAGGAAAAGCGGCGGGAGTAGTGACGTTGATTCTCGATGCGCTGAAGGGCGCGGCGGCAGTTGCGATCGCGAAGATGATTCTGGGGTTGACGATCTTAGGACAGGGCGGACACGTAGGTCTGCCCATACAAACCGAAACTTTTTGGTGGATAGCAGCGGCTGCAACTGCCGTGATCGTGGGACATATCTTTCCGGTGTGGCTAAGATTTCGTGGGGGTAAAGGCGTGGCGACGGGAGTTGGCGTGCTTCTGATGCTGGCGCCGATTGCAGTTGCGTTTGCGGCAGTGATTTTTGTGCTGGTTGTTTGGCGGACGCGCTATGTTTCGTTGGGGTCGATCGTGGCGGCAATGATGATACCGGCAGTTACATTGATTCAAAACCTACTTCGACGCGCGGTAGAATTCGGACCTCTCTTGATCGCTGAGGTCGCAGGTGCAGCGCTGATCATATTCGCGCATCGTGCCAACCTTGGCCGACTGATCCGCGGGACGGAGAGTAAATTTCGGTAGAGTCCTATCCTGATCTCTTTCGCCCGCTTCGCGGGCTCAGTTATCAAGTGCCTAGTAACCCCCGGGCTTACGCCCGGGGCTACTGTCTTTCGCACCTTCGGTGCTCGCCGAGTATTGAATGAAACGTGTTGCAATCATTGGTGCGGGTAGTTGGGGGACAGCGCTGGCGATTACAGCGTCGCGTGTTGGCCACGAGGTTCAGCTTTGGGCACATGACGCGGCGGTGGTTGAGTCGATCAACCATGAACATCGCAATGCGCGTTACCTGACAGAGGTGCAGATACCTGATGGCGTTCGCGCGACGGATGATCTTGTCGCGGCAGTTGAGAAGGCAGAGTTGGTAATTCTCGCGGCACCTTCCCATGCGACGCGCGCCTTGCTCGATACAATGGCGCCGGCACTGCGGACGGAGATGATCATCGTCAGCGCGACAAAGGGAATTGAGATTGAGACCGGGAAACGAATTTCTCAAATTGTTGCTGAAGTCGTGCCCCGTGAAACTCGTCCGCGGTTCGTTAGTTTGTCCGGACCTTCGTTCGCGAAAGAAGTGGCGGATAGACATCCCACCGCAGTAGTCGCAGCCAGCGACGATCGCGACGCGAACCGCACGGTCCAGAAGGAATTGAGTTGTGACACGCTGCGCATCTACACCAACGATGATGTTGTAGGCACTGAACTCGGCGGCTCCGTAAAAAACGTCATGGCGATCGCGGCTGGAATGGTTGCCGGCCTGGGCTTTGGTTCAAACAGCATAGCTGCCCTCATCACGCGAGGTCTGGCTGAGATGACACGGCTAGCACTGAGCGAGGGCGCCAAGCTTGAAACGATGATGGGCCTGGCAGGCTTGGGTGACTTGGTCTTGACATGCACAGGCGGACTCTCCCGCAATCGCTTCGTTGGTCATGAGTTGGGCAGGGGGCGGAATCTAAACGACATTGCCGCCGGCATGAATGAGATCGCCGAAGGAGTCAAAACTACGCTGGCGGTCAAGCGACTTGCTGAGCGCGTCGGAGTCGACATGCCAATCACGCTCGAAGTGCACGCAGTCCTCTATGAAGGAAAACTGGCATCGGATGCGGTTAGCCACCTCATGACGCGGCCTTTGCGAGAGGAGCGCAATTAGGTAGTGTAGAGACTGGGATCGCGAAGTACTATGCCCATCGCAACCGACAAAAAACCGCTCGCATCGAATCGCGCCGCGTTTCATGAATACCACATCCTCGACAGATACGAGGCCGGTATTGCCTTGACGGGAACAGAAGTGAAGAGTGTGCTGGCGGGACGCGTGCAATTGAAGGAAGGCTATGTTGCCGTCCGCGACGGCGAAGCGTGGTTGTTTAATGCGCACATTTCCCCTTATGCTCATGGCAACCGGGAAAACCACGAGCCGCTACGGACGCGCAAGTTGCTGCTTCACAAACGCGAGATCGAGCAGTTGGACCAGGCGGCAGTAAAGCAGGGTATGACGTTAGTTGCCCTGCGCATTTATTTGAAGCATCGCCGCATCAAGGTTGAGGTGGCGGTGGCGCGGGGCAAGAAGCTTTACGACAAGCGAGAGAGTGCGATGAAGCGCACAGTCGAAAGAGAAACCCGCGCACAACTCAAGGAACGGAACAGATAAAGGTTTAAAATAAATGATTGCGGGGAATTATAAGAATGCAAATTGAAGGCACTAGTGGATCCTATCGAGACCTTGACGTCCAGGCCGTCGCTATCGCCGTTTTCAAAGGTGAGAAAGCTGATGATGGGTTTCTTAAAGACCTCGATTCAGTCACCGGCGGCGTAGTTAAGTCGATCATCGATTCTGAAGAATTGAAAGGCAAAGAAGCGGAGGCTGTTTATCTGCACCTGGTTGGCAACAGTGAGATCAAAGCGCAGCGCCTGTTGTTAATCGGAGTTGGCGAGCGGGCCAAGTACACAACGGCGCAGGCGTCACAAATGGCCGGCACGGCCGTGCGTACGCTGCGACGAAAGAATGTGAAGTCGATTGCAGTTGTACCGCGGCTCGAGGGAAATCCGGAAGAGATTGCTGCGGCGGTTGCGGAAGGCTCGTTCATGGCTTTATTCGATCCGGACAAGTATCGGACGAAGGACAAGGAGGAACGAGAGATAAGCAAGCTCGTGGTTGTAATAGATGGAGCGGATGAGACTGAACTTAAGCGCGGCGGCGACCGCGGCAGAATTATCGGCGAATCGGTGAACTTCACCCGTGACCTCGCGAACGAGCCGGGAGCTTACATGACCCCGACGACCATGTCGGAACGGGCACGCGAGATTGCGACCGAGTTTGGTCTGAGCGTCGACGTGCTTGATGAAGCCCGCATGGAACAGGAAGGCATGGGCTCGCTCCTGAGCGTGTCGCATGGATCAGACGAGCCCGCCAAGCTGATCGTTTTGAAGTATACACCGCCAAACGCGAGCGAGGAGAGTGGTAAGCTGCTGGCGTTTGTCGGGAAGGGAGTTACCTTTGACTCCGGAGGCATTTCACTCAAGCCGGGCGAGAACATGGAACTGATGAAGTATGACATGACTGGCGGCGCCACGGTGATGGGAGCAATGCGTGCGATAGCGCAAATCAAGCCGCCAATCCCCGTGCTGGGTGTAGTGCCGTGTACCGAGAACCTTCCGTCTGGAAAAGCCACCAAGCCCGGAGATGTTGTGCGAGCGATGACCGGCAAGACGATTGAGGTAATCAATACCGACGCTGAAGGCAGACTGATTCTTGCCGACGCCATCGCCTACGCCAAGAAACTTGGCGCTACAACGATCGTAGACATCGCCACGCTCACTGGCGCTGTATCAGTCGCGTTGGGCGACGTCAACACAGCAGTGCTGGGCACTGATCAAGATCTGATTGATGAAATCGTCGCGGCCGGAAAAGAGATTGGCGAAAAGTTTTGGCAACTGCCGCTCGACAAAGAATATTCCAAGCAAATCAAGTCGGACATTGCTGATATCAAGAATGTGGGTGGCAGAAAAGCGGGCACCATCACCGCAGCGGCGTTCCTTAAAGAATTTGCAGACGGAGTCTCCTGGGCGCACCTGGACATCGCTGGCACTGCCTGGGCTGACGACGCGAAGCCGTATCGAGCGAAGGGACCGACCGGGGTGGCAGTGCGAACGTTTATCAGGATGGTGGCGCGCGCATCGAAGGCTGCTGCTGGTTAGGGAGCCAAGTTGTAATCAGCCGAGGACATCGGCTGTCCTCATTCGAGAACATTAATCCACTCCAGACGATCGGGAAAAGTTAACTTTGCTGGAGTTTTCCCAATACCAGATCGTGGCACCAGAGTTGTTATGGGGGCAGTACTTGCCAAAGGAGTGGCAACCCCCTCATAAAAAAATGTCCTCGCCCCCACCTCGACAGGTGTTCGAGGATTGCAGTGGCACTCCTTTGGCCTCACCTTTCTGCTCTTGCTGAAACTCCGTATCAATTGCTCAAAAAATCAAGCGAAAGTGCTATAATTTTAGCGCTTGGGCCTGGTAAACGTCCTTCTAGTTCGTCTCTTTGCTTACAAGGAGCGCGCAAAAGCGTGGTGACTAATTACTACAAGGTTCTGGGACTTAAGCCCTCGGCCTCGCGGTCGGAAGTGAAATCGGCTTACCGTAAGCTGGCGAGGTTGCGGCACCCGGATGTGAACGGTGGCTCGGAAAAGGCTGCGGAAGAATTCGCGCTACTCTCCCGAGCCTACCGCGTATTAATCGATCCTCAAGAGCGTGCTTACCACGATCAGCAACTATCCGGGAACGCCAGCGGCGATGCTTCAGTTCTTCGTTCAGACAATCTGCATGCACAGCGCGCCCGCGCTATGCAGGCGCGCTGGGACAGAGTCGTTAATGAAGTTCTGGAAAGAGATCGGCAGGAAGGTCGAGAGCGGCAGCGCGCTGTGTTTACAACCGTCTCACTGTTTCTTTCAACGTTTTTCGTGGCGATGCTAAAACCACATTTGTGGGAAACGTTTAATTATGCCGGCCGAGCTATCGTTCTGACTCTTTTTGTAATCGGCGTCTGGCATCTCGCTACGCGACTCCGAGAATACTTCGCGCACTATACTTATCGTCCGAAGACAATTCAGGATTCCATCATGCGCGACGACGAGAAGCCTGAACAACCCTTTACCAGATTCTCGGCTTATACGTTTCTCTTGGGTGGATATGCATTAAGCATTGGCATTGGACTAATAATCGGCTGGCATGCCCAGGGCTTCATGAGCGGCTTAACGATGTTGCTTCCGCGTGAAGTTACCCACACGAATATGCTGTTTTACTCCTCTACCGCCCTGTTGATTCCGGACCTGGTGGTTTATCCTCCCATAGCAGTGTTAATTGTCGACTCGATGCAAGCTCTGACGTCAAGGATGGACTAGTGCATCACAACCTGCTAGTTGCGCTGAAAAAGAAAGACATGCGAAGCAAGCGGAAACTCTGGCCAGCTCTGTCGGCCGTCATCGTCGTAATTGGAATCCTGCCGCTAACAATCCGCGGCGGAGGTGTTGATACTGCGCGAATTCTGCAGGATCAAAGCAGACAGGCTTTGACGCCGCTTCAGCTTGCGATTGAAGAGCAAAGGCAGCGGTTGAACTCCGCCGAGATTGAGGTCCGCCGCGACGCTCTGATGCAGTTGAGGGCGATGCAGCGCCCAGAAGCTTCGCGAGTTGCGTTGTCCGCGCTGAATGATCCCGTGCCAATTGTAAGAGCCACGGCGGCGGCTGCGGTCTTGTGGTTACCGGCGGATGAAAGCGTCGCGGGATTGATTCCATTGCTCAGCGACAAAGAGGAATTTGTTCGTCAGCAAGCTGCCTATGCGCTTGGTCAAACTCGTAGTCGTTCCGCAGTCAACGCTCTGATCGAACGACTTGGCGACAAGCAAGATTCAGTTCGTGGCGCCGCCGCAGTTGCGCTTGGCGAAATCGGAGATGGAACCGCGGTGACTGCGCTCGCAGCGATCCTGAACCCACAAGCGGGATTGAAGCCGACGAAGAAGGGTAAAAAGAGTGGGCGAGAAAAGAATGCGTTTGTCTTGAGATCAGCCGCGCGTTCGTTGGGACAGATCGGAAGTCGCGCAGGCTTACCGGCACTCATCAATGTGATTCAAGACGAAAAGCTGGCAGATGACGTTCGCAGAGAAGCGGCTGTGGCGTTGGGATCAATCGGTGATCCAGCCGCGGTCCCAGCGCTCCGAGACGCGGAGACCGCTCGTGATCCTTACCTGGCGGAAGCGGCTCACGAGGCAATAAGAAAAATTTCGAGGTTGCAGACTCCTCGGGGCGTCTAACCCAAACAGTGCCGCAGACTGTCTAGTCCGCGGCTGCCAGTGCCAAAAAAGCGCGGACTAGACAGTGCCGCGCCACCTTTCAAAAGGCAAAGCGCCGAACACTTTCAAGTGAGCGGCGCTTTTGTTTACTTCAAAGAGAGGGGATTTAGCTTTCGGCTTTCTCTCCCCGACCATGGCCTTTCTTGGCCGCCTTCGTCGCCTGCGGAATCGGCACGCCTACCCCGCCCGACAGTGATTCCAAGGTTTCCGGTTCTTCGTCCTTCGGTTCCGGTAACTCATGAATTAGCGCACCGCCAGAGCTCTTGGAAAAGATCAGCTTGTGCGTGTACTCATCAAGATCGACGTGTACGAGATCACCAAGCCCAATCTGTCCGGTCGCTACCAGATTTGAAAGCGGGTAGACCAGGAACCGCTCGACCGAACGCTTGAGATGCCGCGCCCCGTATTTGAAGTCGAGACCTTCCTTCAGCAGCGTATCCTTGGCCGTGTCGGAACACTGGAAAACAAACTTGATTCCGGCCGACTGCATAATGCGGTCCTGTACTGCTGCCAATTCCAGTTCCAGAATCTGCCGCAGGTGATGTTCCTTCAATGAACGAAAGACGACAACCTTGTCGATTCGATTCATGAACTCGGGTGAAAACTTACGCCGCGCCGCCTCAACTGCCGTGCGGTAAATCTTCTGATCCACTTCAGTATCGTTCGGGTTCTTCGAGCCTTTCCCCGGCGCAAAGCCGATACCGCCTGAGATCAATTCTGACATTTCTCTGGCACCAAGGTTGGACGTCAACACAACCATGCAGCGCGAGAAGTCTACGCGGCGATTGTCGCCAAGTGTCAGCGTTGCTTTGTCGAGAATGCCGAGCAGCAATTGCCACAGGCTATCAGAAGCTTTTTCGATCTCGTCGAACAATATGAGTGACAGCTTCAGATCGTCCGTATGCATGCGATCGAGATTCTCTTGCGTCAGCATTGGAGACGTCTCGCGGTGGCCGAGATATCCCGGCGGCGAGCCGATCAACTTCGCAATCTCGTGCGAATGCTGAAACTCCGCGCAGTCGATCTTCACAATCGCATTGGCGTCGCCGTACAAAACTTCCGCCGCCGCTTCAATGACGCGAGTCTTTCCGGAGCCGGTCGGGCCCAGAAAGAGCATCGTGCCGATCGGCCGGTTTGGCGGATTCATGCCCGCGAGAAAAATCTGGTAAAGGCCGCTCATGCGCCGCACGGCGCGCTCTTGTCCGACGATGCGATTGTAAAGTCGCTCCTCGAAGTCCTGCGCGCGCGGGCTTTTTTGATCAGGATCCAGGAAAACTGTGCCCATGGTTTTGTTTAGTTTTTCTATTTCCATTTCTGAAATCATGCTCGTCCTCCTTGCAGGCGCGAGAGCTGCTCAACCTTTACTGGGGCGCGCTCTTTGGCTCGGCCGATATTGGCCTGCCACCGTTAATGCAAGGAACGATCCGCTAATCGTATTGATGCGTCGGTCTCCGGCTTCGTTTGCTCTTCGCGAGAACTGGAAGCGACAACGCGAAAAATACGGATGCTATATATACGACACGGCCTTAAATGTCATCACAAAATATTGAGGCAGGTATCAAATTGAAGTTGTTTTTTTCGCGATTTCCACAGCCATGATTCTGACAATTCGTGGCAGGACACCGCTGCCAATAAATGGCGCTCCGGAAAATGAATGTGAGTGAGCAGTTGTCAGATCGCACCTTTTAGCGCGGCAGGCCACCAAAAGGTCTTACTGAAATACGCGTCCTTCACTTCGCGAATGAGGATGAAAAATTCCGGACGCGATTTTCCGCTAGTCGTAGTATTCAAGGCCGAGGTGAGTAATCAAGTCTTCGCCACGAAGATAACGAAGCGTATTCTTGAGTTTCATCAGTTGGATAAAGACGTCGTGTTCCGGATAAAGGCCCGGCGCGGTCTGCGGAGACTTGAAGTAGAACGAAAGCCACTCCTGAATCCCCTTCATGCCGGCGCGCTGTGCCAGATCAAGAAACAACGCCAGGTCGAGCACGATTGGCGCTGCGAGGATTGAGTCGCGGCAGAGGAAATCGATCTTGATTTGCATCGGGTAACCCAGCCAGCCGAAGATGTCGATATTGTCCCAGCCTTCCTTGTTGTCGCCGCGCGGTGGATAGTAGTTGATGCGAACTACGTGAGAAAAATCCTTGTAAAGATTAGGATAAACTTCGGGCTGAAGAATGTATTCGAGCACTGACAACTTAGATTCTTCCTTCGTCTTAAACGACTCCGGATCGTCCAACACTTCGCCATCGCGGTTGCCAAGAATGTTTGTCGAATACCAGCCATGCAGCCCCAGCATCCTTGCTTTCAAGCCGGGCGCGATGATTGTCTTCATCAAAGTTTGTCCGGTCTTGAAGTCTTTGCCGCAGATTGCCAGGCCTTTTTCTTCAGCGAGAGTTCTTAGCGCCGGAATATCGACGGTCAGATTTGGAGCGCCGTTGGCAAAGGGGATCCCCGACTTCAGCGCCGCGTAGGCGTAAATCATCGAAGGGGCGATCGAGCGATGGTTCGCGCGCATCGCCTGCTCGAAAGTTTCCAGCGTCTTGTGAACCGGATGCTGCTTGAGAAAGATTTCGGTCGACGCGGCCCAAATCATGACCAAACGTGAGCAGCGGTTCTTCTTTTTCCATTCGGCAATTTCGGCGATGAGTTGTTGCGCCAGCTTGAACTTGTTAGCACCGGTCTTAACATTTGTGCCGTTGAGTCGCTTTACGTAGTTCTGATCGAAGACCGCTTTCATCGGCTTGATCTTTTGCAGCGGACTCTTCAGTTTTTTCAGCAGATCTTTCTCGAGCACGCCGGCGTGCATGGCCGCGTCATAAGCAGAGTCTTCAAAAATATCCCAGGCGCCGAAAACCAGGTCTTCCAACTTTGCCAAGGGGACAAAATCCTTAATGAGCGGCACCCGATTGTCTGTTCGCTTGCCGAGCCGAATCGTTCCCATCTGCGTCAAACTACCAACCGGCTCTCCAATCCCTTTCTTCACGGCTTCCACGCCGGCAATGAAAGTGGTGCTAACGGCGCCGAGACCAACCAGCAGCACTCCCAGTCTGCCTTTGGGCTCAATAATCTCGGCGTCTTTTCGAACTGGCATTGTCTAGTCTCCTAATCTAATGGTTTGTGCTGCGAATGATACAGATGCAAGTGGCTGCTGTCATCTGGAGCTGTTTTGGCAGGCAGACATCCGCGCGTAAGCAAGGGCTCTCGGTCCCATGGGGAAAAAGCTACTTGCTAACATCCGGGTTTCTGCCAATCGCGATGGCGGAGCATCGTGGCTGGGTCATTTGCGATTAGGGCTTTGATGTCCAACTCGCGAGCACGCGGGATCCAGGCGGCGTCATCAACTGTCCAAACGACAACGTCCAAGCCTGCTTGCCTGGCTTTCTCGACGACGCGAGCGCCGGCGAGTGTGTGATGAAGCGCGAGCTCGTCAGCACCGACGCCCAAAGCTGTGTCGATCATCTTTAGCCTGCGCACTGTTGAAATCGGGCGCGTTAGTTTCGGCTCGAAAAGCGCCGCGGTACGAATTCCTGCATCGATCCTCTTAACTGCCACGATCGCCGAATGATCGAAACTTGCAACTACCACTCTCTCGGCCATCTCAGATTCGCGGGTCAGTCTCGCAACCTCAGCGGCGAGCAAACGTCCCTCGTCCGCGTCGCATTTCATTTCGACGTAGAGCAAACCGCTGTTTGTCCTGAAGAGTTCGAATACTTGAGCGAGCGTCGGTAGCTTCTCGCCGCGAAATGGGTTTTCCGGATTCGCGGTGAACCAACTGCCAACGTCGATCTCTCTTAACTCCCTGGCGGTTAGTTCGGATACGCGG
>JANLYZ010000241.1:0-4426 GCA_031365905.1 Chloracidobacterium sp.
GCAAAAACGGGATGCGTGTGCGCGTCAACAAAGCCTGGCAGCACGACGCGACCACCCGCATCGACTACTTCACAGTCAGCGCCAACGATGTCGATATGAGGCTCGAGCTCTTCGCGCGAACCAACGTGCGTGATTCGTTCGCCGGTCATCAGCATCGCGCCATTCGCGATAAGAGACAGTTCACGCATCTCCGGGCCTACTCGCGGACGAGCAGGCCCGGCAAGAGTGACCAGTTGCGAGCAGTTAATAACCGCTAATGAACTTGCCAAGTCAGATCCTATTTGCAATCGCCGCGAGTCTTAGGCCTCTTTGTACAACCACGCGCCGGCCACTGCCGCTATTGCGTATTCAACCAGGCCCCAGACACTGACCATAATCATTAGGTTCATCGGCATACCGAAAAGCACGCCGTTTATGATCCCGCAGTAAATGTAGACCGCAAACCACGCGAAGATCCCGGCGATGATTGCGGTCTTTACGCCCGGACCCAGGCGAGGTCTGATGCAGGCATAGCCCAGCACGATCACAATGCCCATAACAAAAGTCAGCCCTACGGCGACTATCATGAAGTTGCTGCCAGGATCCTTGAAATTGTGTTGAGTCATGAAGGTCGTCATCTGAGCTTCCAGCACCTTGGCGTTCAGCAGGAACTCGCCAATGTTGAGGACCAGCCCGCAAAGTAAACCGCCAAGCACTACACGTCCAACGTTGATTTTACCCATTTCAATCTCCTTCTTTGGGGGTTAAGAATACAAATTGAATTCGCGAGGCAGGATGTATCACAGACTACGGTTGAAGGCCAGCGTTATTCAGTTGCCGCCGTCTCCTTCGCTGGCTGGCGCAGCCGGTAGAGTGCAACTCCAATCGCGTTGGCCGCTACCACGACAATCAATATCTTTACGGCAAACAGCCAGCGGCTATCGACATGGGTTATCGGAATCAGCGTGAAGAATCCGGCCATCACCGACACTACAAAACCTGACACCGCTGCCACCTTCAGCCAAAGCGGAGGCTTGACGCCGAAACGCTTGACCGCCACCAGCGGAATTGCGAAGAGCACCATGTAAATGAGCGCGTAAAAAGTGGTGGCGGCGTTGTCCTGTAACTGAAACGCTTCTTGTTCGGGCACGCCAATCAAACTTGCAAGGCTGAAGGCAAGTGTTATCAGTCCGACAAAGAGAATCGAGTTGACCGGTGTCTTATGGCGCTTATGCAAACGCGCGAACCACGCGGGCAACAAATTGTCCCAGCCAGCGACCATCGGCAGACGTGTGTTGCCCGCAAAGTAAATGCTCATCAGCGCGATCTGCCTGGCGGCCACTCCAAAAATCGTGAAGGAAACGAGCACCGACACCCAACCAAATGAACCAAATCCAAGACTGAGCACCTGCGGGATTGGGCCAATCAGGTCAACTTTGTCAGGGGCGACAAACGCCAGCACCGATCCGGTGCCGAGTATGAACATCAACGCGATGATCGGCGCCGAGATCATGACTGAGCGACTGATATTGCGCGCGGGTGCGCGACATTCGCCCGCCAGAATCGCGATGTATTCAAAACCCGAAAGCGCGCCCACTGCGAGCTTGCTGAAGACGTTTATGTTGTAAGTGCTGAACTCCGGAAAGCTCGTTGAAAACGGATGATAGTGCGCCAGCGTGCCTCGTCCCGCGGTTATGAATGGCAACAGGATCAGCGTCGCGAAAGTCAGCAGCAACAACGCGCCGCCGAAATTCTGGACCCACTTCCCGAGCGTTAAGCCGCGCCGCGAAGCAGCAATCATCAGCAACATCAAGAGCGTGCATATAAGCACTGTCAACGCCTTGTTGTCATGCATCCAGGCGGCGCGCGGTCCGATCGCGTAGGCAATGTTCTTCTTAATGATCAGTCCGATGCCGGACATCACGAGGATGCCGAAGATCCAGAGGTTCCACGCCAACATGAAAGCGACGAAGTCGTTGAACGCGAGCTTGGCCCATTGATATACGCCGCCTTCGAGTGGCATCAGGCGATTGAGATAGATAACCACGGCGGCCAGCGGCAAATAGAAGGTGACAATGGCTAACAGCCAAAACATCATTTGGCTATTGCCGAGCTTCGCCGCCCAACCTACCCAGATAGTTCCGACCACGAAAACAATCTGGGTGAGAACAAGATCGAATAGACCGAGTTCCTTTTTTAAGACACCGCTGCGCTGCTCGACGGCTCGCTCGAGAGCGACAAGCTGCGGCGGTGGCGATTGTTTATTCGTCGTCAACGGCTTCGATTAGATCCTGGGCTTAACTTGAGCAAACGGCCTTCGATGAGTCCGCAAAGCGGACGGCAGATAGTAGCCCCGGGCGCAAGCCCGGGGATCAACGCCCTCTGTTGATTTTGAGCCCGCGAAGCGGGGCGACAGAAATTGCCTGATCAATTGGAATCCGCTCCTGCGGAGCTTGTTGATCTGAACTCCCACGACTCGTCGAGCGCTTCGGTGAACAATTCACGCCGACGAACTATGATCATGAACGATCCTCCAACCGGCTTTCCTGCGCCGGAACAGCAAGCTAAAAGTTCCATGTGGTTCGTCGCTCGCGCGCTTCAGTCGCCAACGGCCCAAGACCAGCGCCGCATCTTTGCTCAAGACCGTGGTTTCAATCTCCGAAAAAATGAGCACTCCCATCTTGTCTCGCGAGTCATATTTTTTCTGGTAACGCTCCAACACCGTCTGCCAGCCACGGGTAATGGTGTCACCGCCGACAAACTCTGTGTTCGGCGAGCGGTCGTAGCCGTCCATGTAGCCTTCGAGGTCGCCGCGATTCCAGGCGGCGGCCTGCGCGTCGAGCACCGAGCGGATCGCCCTTGCGATTCGGTCGTTACGGTTGGTTGGGTTGGACGAGAACGACTGTGGAAACACTAGAAGAATCAGGAGCGCGGCCAGGAGCGAGTGACGCCACATGGTTGGATTCCTTTATCGCGAGTCGGATGTTTTATGCGGCGACGACTATAAGGTTAGCCGCCGTTTCGTTCAAGCATTTCAGAACCGAGAGCGGGCCGGGGTCCCGGCGCGGGCAGCCCGCGTGGGATGGTGGTAGCGACCGGCCGTTAAGGCACTTGGCGATAATCATGTTTGGTTCGAATGATGAATTTCGAGTTGGATATTCGGCCGGTCGCTACTGCTCCCGGTTCTGAAACCATGGTGTTACTGAAAGTAGCGATAGTGGCCGATGACTTTCCACGCGAGCAGCACATCTTCGATTCGCGCGCCGGCACCGATGTTGTGGACGATCAGGTAGTGATTGTCTGAGTCGGACGAGACCGGGGTCCCCGCGCGGACATCCCGCGTGGGGTAGTAGAGGTTCGTGAGAATACCAATGTGCTCGACCCCGTCGCTCAGTTCCCAGGCCACAACGTCGCCGGGCAGATAATCGTCGCGATTGTAGCTGATCGGGAGCGACTTGCCCTGGCGCTCGAAGTAAGTCGTGAGATTCAAAACGCGACGATGATCGATACTGGAATCAGGCCCCTTCGCACCCCATTTCCTGGGATACTCGTCCCACGCGAGCTTCATATCTTCGTGAACTTCTTTTTGCAAATCAATCCCAACTTTGCGAAAAGCGCGAACAATTACGTCCGTGCAAGCTCCGGTTTCGATTGGCACATCGCCGTTCGGATACGGAATTACAAAATAATCTTGCGTGTAATTTCGCGTAACTTTCGTTTGCTCAACCGCGCTTTCGAGCAGTTTTTTTATTTCCGGCGAAGTAATTTCGGCAGGTTTTGTATTTTTTGGAGTTTCAGATTGTCTTGTTTGATTGAGAACAAACGAATCAGTCTGACACGAGAACGTAAAAAGCGCGAAAAATAATATGGCAAATTTCATAAACATTTAGACGGTAAAAAAGTGATTTTGTTCCCGAATTTCTAAAACAATTCAGTAAATGGATGCTTTTTTATAACAAACGGTCGTTTTATTGTGGTTGCGGTTGACGCATTTGCCCGAATAAATGTATTTTAATTGTGCAACATTTTTCAGAAGGCTTTATATATTATTCGTTTTCCTAAATACAAATTAACTTTTAAAGGAGCTTTTACTGACAGATGAAAAATTTTCGAGTCTTAACGGCAATTGTGTTTTTTTCAGCAATTGCATTAACATTTTTAGCGTTTCAATTTACCACGAGAGCCGAACTGCTTGACGCAGACAAAGGCGATGACGTAACTGTTGCGCGTAGCGAAAGATTGTGCGGAACTGACCACAATCCGCAACGCATCGAAACCGCAGAACGCGATTTTGCGCTTCGTTTAGCACAACAAAAAAACAATGGAACGACAACTTCCAATGTCATCGGCGGCACGATTAACGTGTATTTCCACGTTGTTAGAAGTGGCACAGGCATTGCCAACGGCGATACTACAACGACGATGATTAATAACCAAATGAGCGTTT
>JANLYZ010000263.1:0-14397 GCA_031365905.1 Chloracidobacterium sp.
CAACATCGAACGCACGGCTCGTATTCTGGGTCCGGCGCCGGCGCCGATCGGCAGATTGAAGGGCGAGTTTCGTATACAACTAATAATCAAGTGTCGCAACCGGCGCGAGCTGCGGAGAATCGTTGACGTAGCGCTCAAGGCGCTCAGCGAAAAAAAGATCAATCTGAGGTCTATCAATGTCGAGATAGATCCAGTGTCGATCATGTAACGCAAACTGTTAGTTTGCGTCGGTTGTCCATATTCGAGTTATGGCAATGAACCGCTCGCAAACTAACAGTTTGCGTTACGACAGACCGCTGGCTGACAGCTTGGCCCTTATTTGCGCTAAACTTCCAACATGAAACTTTCTGAACTTGCTGCCCTGACCGCCGCTCGCGTCGAGGGGAATTCCTCGGATGCCGAGATCACCGGCGCCGCCGGACTTGATGACGCGAAGGCCGGCGACATTTCGTTTCTCGCGAATCCGCGCTACACCCCGAAAGTAAACACGACGCAGGCATCGGCAATCTATCTCTCGGAAGATGCGCCCATCGAGAGGGATATTCCCGTGCTGCGCGCTAAAAATCCTTACCTTGCTTACACACGCGCGCTGCGTCTGTTTCATCCTGAACCTGAATTCGCAGCCTTCGTTCACGAAACTGCGGTGATCGATCCCTCGGCTGACGTTGCCGAAAATGTTTGGATTGGAGCAGGCGTCGTGGTCGGCCCGTCGAGCAAGGTCGCGGAAGGCGTGCGTCTTTATCCAAACGTCACGATTTATGAGGATGTAACGATTGGCAAGGATTCAACTATTCATTCCGGGACAGTTATTCGCGAACGCTCGGAAATTGGCGAACGTGTCGTGATTCACAACAACGTGGTCGTTGGTTGCGACGGCTTTGGTTATGCGAAGGACGAACAGAAGAGTTGGTTGAAGATTCCGCAGACGGGCCGCGTGGTCATCGAGGACGACGTCGAGATCGGCGCCGGCACCACAATCGATCGAGCATCCGTTGGAGAATCGCGGATCAAACGCGGCACGAAAATAGATAACCTCGTGCAGATAGGCCACTCGTGCACGGTCGGCGAAGACACTTTGCTGTGTGCCCAGGTCGGGCTCGCGGGGAGTTCGCATATCGGCAGTCGGGTGATACTCGCCGGACAGGCTGGCGTCGCCGGTCACTTAACGATTGGTGATGATGTCGTAGTAACCGCCAAGAGCGCGACCAGTCACGACGTGCCGGCGGGCAAAGTTATTTCAGGGATACCCGCATTCGACAATCGCGATTGGCTCAGGTCGACGGCGGCGTTTCGACGCCTGGGCGAGATGCAGCGGAAGATTCGAGAGCTGGAGAAGAGGCTGGAGGAACTAAAGGGCCCCGCAACCGATTAGAGCACCGATTCGACGGTGATCTCACCGCCCATAAAGTCAATTCCCAACTTTCCTTCGCGAAAGAAATCCAAACCGAGTAAACCATCAACACCTGAACTCGGCGGCAAAGTGTGACAAAGGATCGGAAAGTCGGCCCGCTGTCTGCCGAGGGCTGTTAAGCTTCTCAAGGTTAGTCGCGGGACAAATTCCACTCCACTCCCTGTGGTTATCTGTACACGGTCGGATGAAAGGGCAGGATCATATCCAAGCGAGAGGAGCATGCCGGCGTTGATTAACGTGGTAGTTGCTCCGGTGTCCAGCGCAAGTCGAAGTAAAGCACTACCTGACTCCCCGGCTACTTCTGCATTTACGATAATGAGTCCCTGATGAGGATCAAAGGCTGCGCTCATAGGACTATGGCGGTATCTCTTGGCAGGGTTCCCGTATAGAGCATCGCGAATCGCTTCGGTTTTAGCTCAACTGCCTTTCGATAAACTTCGTCACGATCCTTGCTATGGCAAATTACGCGCCCGCTTTGAACGTGCAGTGAATCATCTATTTCAGGGTCCCCGACGAGAACCCACTCAGACTGGAATTGTGATTCCATCTCGCCGACTGTTAAGACATCGCCCATAAGCTAAACCCACTTTGTTGCTAACTATTCTGATTGCCTTGAACCGTCGCGTCAACCGAATCCTTACGTAATCGCGCCGCCATCCACAATCACAACTTCGCCGTTCATGAAGCTGTTGCGATCGCTCACCATAAACGCAGCATACTCCGCCAGCTCTTCCGGACGACCGAGGCGCCCGGCTGAGGCCCAGAAGTGATGCATCTGCAATAGACGCTCGGGGAGTGCCTGCGCCAATTCGGTATCAAAAATCCCGGCGGCGATCGCGTTGACCTTAACGCCAAACGTGCCCGCTTCACGCGAAAGACATTTCGTGAAGCCAATCATCGCCGCTTTTGAAGTTGCATAGTGAACCGCCGTCGGCAACGCGCGCATCGCGCCAATGGACGTGATGTTGAGGATGCTTCCCTGCCGCTGCCTAATCATTTGTTTGTAGATTGGTTTGGTTACTGCGAAAAGACTGCCAACGTTGGTATCAATTACTTCGTCCCAGGCACGATCAGTGGTCGTCGCAAAATTATCGCCGCGATTAATTGCGGCGTTGTTAACCAAAATGTCGATGCCCCCCCACTTCTCAACAATCTCGCGCGTTAGCTTCTTCAATCCCAGGCGATCAGTAACCGAAATCTTAAAGCTGAGCGCGCGCCGTAGATGGGCTTCGATCTTCGCGACGGTGCCGGTAGCGAGGTCGTCTCGCGAGTTGTAGTTGAAAGCGACGTCGGCGCCTTCGCGCGCGAAGATGTCGCAGAGCGCGGCGCCAATGCCGCGCGTGCCGCCGGTTATGAAAGCGCGTTTACCTTCGAGCAATAGGCTCACAGTCTATTGAATCTCCTAAAAAACCCGCGCACGTCGAACGCAAGCGGGTGAAACTTGTTTCTGAACTTGAATTGATTGCCGGGAAATTAGACTCTGAAAACCGGAAACAGTCAAAGCGCGCGCGGACAAAACGGGGACACCAGGCAGGCAGGATGCCTGCGCTCCCAGCAATTCAGGCAGAAACAACCTCAGCCAGCCGGGATTGTTCCGTCGTTTCGGTTGGAGCGGGAATAAGGGCCGTGATCTCTTCAACGATGTGACGCGTGGCATTGGGGATTGCGAGACCAATCGTCGCCGCTCGCATCGCAGAGTAGTGGGCCGTGTCTTCAACCATGCGACGAATCACCGGCACAATATCTCCCGCGCGTTGCAATAACACACCGGCGCCGCGCTTCACCAGCATGGTCGCGGTGCCAGCCTCCTGCGGCATCGGCTCGGTGATCACGTCCGCGATAATCGGCAGGCGGCAAGCAAACGCTTCAAACGTGGTAAGCCCGCCAAGTTTCGAAATCATGACGTTGGCCGCGCCCATCAACTGCTCAACGTGTTCCGAGTAGCCAATCACCTTTACCGGAAAAGACGCGCTCTCAGCAAGCAGTTCGGCATCCGCCCTGAGATCCTCATTCCTTCCCGCCAGGAAAATAGCCTGAATTTCGAGTTCCCCGCGAACCAACTCACGGAAGATCTGCGGAATGTTGCCACCGCCTTCCCAGCCGGCGTTCACAAACACGGTAAACTTTTCCGGGTCGAGGCCCAGGGCTCGGCGCGCCGCTTGGGCAGCATCTTCACCGGGATACGCAAACTTATGATGGACCGGCATCCCGGAAATCTTGATACGCTCGGGCGCCACGCCGTAGTCGATCAATTGCTGGCGCGCTTCAGGACTCGCCACCAGGTAAAGCCTGACATCGTCGCAGGCCCAACCTTTCCAGAATCCATACGACGGGTCAGTGACCACTGATACCAGCGGAATGCGATCGGCAAGTTTTAGTTCTTTGAGAACGCGCGCGAAGATGTGTTGCGTCAGCGGGTGCACGCTGACCACGACATGTGGACACCAGCGCTCAAAGATTTCGGTGACGTAGCCTACGCAGCGCTTATGAAAAAATTCGCGCGTCTCAGGGCGAAACTTGTTCATCGCCCAGTAGAGATACTTCATCCAGTGTTGCCTGTTTCGCAGCACCCAATTGTAGACACCAACCAGCTTCGCCGTGATCGAGTGGGATTCCTCAACCGCGCGGACGACGCGGACCGCATACGACTCGCCTTCGAAAAACTTATGCACGCCGGCGACGATCGCCGCGGCTGCGGAACGATGCCCGCCGCCCGTGTCGGATGAGATGATTAGGATTTTTGGACTGCGCTCAGACATAACATGTAACGCAAACTGTTAGTTTGCGGTTGGCTGCGTTTAGATTGAAGCTCTGGCTCTCGCAAACTAACAGTTTGCGTTACTCTCATGCCCCGACCGTCATTCCTTCCGGCTCCGGCTGCATCCGATCCATTTCCTTGCGCGCCTTTTTCATTTCCTTTTCCAGCTTCTTGATCTGGATCAAGTGACCCGGATTGAAAGGCAACGACGGGTAATAACTATTGGACTCGTGGGTACAGAAGCATCCGTCCAGTGCCTTCTTCCGTCTCTCCTTCATCGCCGGCGACAGCCAGAGCTTCTGGAAGTTCCAATCAAAATCTCGCAGGTTGCCGATGGGCGCCAAATTCTCGCAAGACGAAACAGTTCCCTCGTCGTAGATAACGCCGCCCGCCGTTCCGGCGTAGCACTTCATCTGCGCCGTCTGCGTTTCCTGTGCCTTTGCAATGAGGCCGTGCATGTAAATATCGATCGCCGCCTTGAAATAGCCGGCGTTGCCGCCATAGTTGTTCTTGATCGCCGCATGCCGCGAATCGTCGTCAATCATCGCTGCCAGTTTCTTGTAGCGCGAGTGATCGATGTTGAGCTCGATCGGGTCCGCTGAGGGTGGCCGAATGTAATTAAAGTTGACCTTGTCTGGCTTCAGGTCATACTTCAAAAAGTCGTACCACTCAAAAATCGTGTCCTGGTTCGAATTCATGAAGCAGGTACACGTTTGCACATCCAGCTTCGGATACTCTTTCTTGATCGTTTGCAGTTGGCGCGCGGTATCGATGGCAATGTCCCAGGAGCCTGGCTTCTGGCGGATCTTTTCGTGCGGGGTTTTGACACCGTCAATGCCAAGCGCGACGGTGACGTTCAGTTCGGGGCACTCCTCGAGGATGCGTGTGATGTCCGGAAAGATTCGCTTTTGAATCTGCCCGTTTGACATGATGTAGATCGACTCGAGTTTGTTGTTTTTGTAGAAGGCCTGCGCGATCTCGGGAAGATCCTTACGCGTGAACGGCTCGCCGCCGGCGAGAATCAGGACACCAAGATTGCCACCCAGCGTCTCCGAGATTTGTTCAATCTCCACAGTCTTCATCTGCAACTTCTTGCGCGGCCGATCGTCAAGCTCTTCAGTGAAGAAGCAATGCGTACAACGCATATCGCAAACGGACGTGACCAGGATGTTCAGCAAAATCGGCGAGAATGGCTGGCCAATCGCCAGCTTGGCGTATCGCTTTAATAGCTCTCGGGTAGTGAAATCCATATCAACCTCAACTTATTAAGACGCACCATTTGATGCGAAACGAGATTAACAGATTAGATCTTTTTACGTAACCCTGCATGCAAAACTGTAAAAGTTTTGTAACTGTCTTAGATCATTTGCCTGGCGCGCAAAGCGAACGCCTGCGAGCCTGCAAATCAATTTGCGACGGCGGGGGAAACGGCCGGCGCGAGCGTGGACTTTTGCAGGCAATGGGCGGCACGAAAGATGGCTGCGGCAAGGAGCAACATTCCATAGTTTATGAACCCCACAGACGTCATGACCTGACTCAGGAACACGCCGCAAAACATCTTGGTAGTCAGGGTCAGAAAAACAAACGAGAGCGCGACCAACACTTTGAACAAACAGTCCGTCACTAGCCGGGAATGCCACAGGTGTACAGCATAAAGATACGCTGGAACCAGCAGCACGAGATGATGCACTTCGGTCCAGGTGGAAAAACTTGGTATCAGGCTGAAGACCAGCGCATAGCCTCCCCACTCTGAAACCAACGGCGCTGCTTTGCGGTAACGCACCGCATACGCAATTGTCGCGAACGCAATGGCCGGGACCAGAAGCCAACCGAGCAACATGATCGCGCGAGGCGAAAGTTCGACGATTGTAAAGTGATAGGCACGCCCGTGATATTCAAATGTTGGCGCAGCTTGAAAGAAGCGCCCAAGCTGCGCTCGCGGCGACAAATTCCCGATCCCGCTGGGTATTCCACTCACGACGGCATTGGTTCGGAAGACTTTGTTGAACCATTCCTTGTGATAATAGAAATCCGTCCTGAGCCCGACGACAAAGGCAGGCAGCATTATTCCGAAGACAAGTCCAAAGCCAATCCCGGCAAGAACTTTTATGCGTTGCCTCGCGAGAAACCAGAAGACAAACGGCAGCGTTGTTATTTTCAAAATGATCGATAGCCCAATAGCGAGGCCGGCACGGAGGTCCTGACGTCGCGAAAGAAGTCGCAGCCCAAGGACAGCCAGCGCCAGCACGAAGATGTTGGATTGTCCTCCTTGTAAGTGAAAGACGATGAACCGCGCTGTTAGCAACAATGTGAGGGTGAAAACAATCCAGCGTGTTTTCGCCGGAATCGAGTAGAAGCGTTGTTGCATCATGCCCGTGTAGAAGGCCGCCATACTCCAGCCCAGCAGTACTACGGACGCAACCGTCCAAAGAACAATGACAACTCCGATTGGCAGAAACACTAGTGGTATGTTCAGAAATGCGAAGAAGGGCGGATAGACATAGTAGAGGCCGCTAACGGTGGGAATATTGATCAGGTCCTGGCCGGATAACATCAGGCGCGCGGCGTGAACGAATACGCGCGGATCGCCACCCCAATGAATGAACCACATCTGTTCCACCGAACAGATCGCGATGGTTAACACAATGAGGCTTGTTGCGAGCAGACGATACCTGGGAAGCCGGCGATAGAATCTGTCTGACAATCGCGATGAAGCTTCCGGTGGCGGACCTGGTTGTTGAGATTGATTAACTATTGATTGACTCGATCATTTCGCACGTTGTTGATACCCAGCGCGCGCATGCGACGATACAGGTGGCTGCGATCAACGCCCATCAGTTCCGCGGCTCGCGAGACGTTGCCCTCGGCCTCGTCAAGTTTTCGTTGGATAAACTCGCGGTGGTAGGCATCGGTCGCTTCTTTGAAAGACGGGAAGCGGAAGGAAGCGACTGGCGCTTCGTCTTTTCCATGCGGCGGCAGGTCGCCGGCAGCGACTTTGATTCCCGGATTCATGATCACCACACGCTCGATCGTGTTACGTAACTCGCGAACATTGCCCGGCCAGGAATAGTTCTGCAACTCTTCAATGGTCTCCGGCGCAAACTCCTTGGGGATCTTCCCGTAAGCGGTGGAAAAGTTTCGATTAAAGTACTGAACCAGCATGGGCACGTCTTCGAGACGTTCACGGAGTGGCGGCAACTCAAACGGAATCACGTTGAGCCGGTAAAAAAGATCCGGGCGAAACTTTCCCTGCTCGATCTCGACTTCGAGACGCTTGTTTGTCGCCGCGATAATTCTCACGTCAACCTGTACTGACGTGCCGCTGCCGACCGGTTCAAACCTCTGCTCCTCAAGCACGCGCAAGACTTTCGCCTGAACGTTAGCGCTCATGTCGCCAATCTCATCCAGAAAAAGCGTCGCGCCATCAGCCAGTTCAAACTTTCCTTTTTTAGCGGCGGTCGCGCCGGTGAACGCGCCCTTCACGTGGCCAAACAATTCGGACTCGATCAACTCTTCGGGTATCGCCGCGGAGTTAACTTCCACAAAGGGAGCGCCCGCTCGTCGCGACTTGGCGTGAATTGCGTGGGCCACGAGTTCCTTGCCGGTGCCCGACTCGCCGTAGATCAGAACACGGCCATCGGTGGGACCAACGATCGAAATTTGTTTTCGCAGCGCACGCATGGCCACAGACTCGCCCACCATCGTGTATTCCTTTGCCAACTCCGCAGACATCTCAGCGTTGATTAGTTCAAGGCGTTGCTGTCGCAAGGCGTTGCGAACCGTCAGCACTGTCCTCTCGATCGACAATGGTTTTTCGATGAAATCAAAGGCGCCGAGCTTGGTGGCGCGCACGGCGGTTTCCACGTTACCGTGACCGGAAATGATCACAACGGCAGCGTCCGACCCGGCAGCGCGCAACAGTCGCAGCGTCTCCAATCCGTCGATGCCGGGCAGCCACACGTCCAGCAGAACACAGCCATAGGCCCGACGCTCAAGGGCCGCCAGACACTCTTCACCCGACGCGACCGCGTCAGCGCTGAAGCCTTCGTCCTTCATCACCGCGCAAAGCGTTTCGCGTATGCCCGGTTCGTCGTCGACTATGAGAATGGAGTCCATAATGATAGGAGCTAGGAGCAGGAGGCAGGAGCAGGACGAACAAAGATTGGTCTTGCTAACCTCACAAGAGATTGCGTTTTCCTGCCTCCTGCTCCTGCCTCCTGCCCACTGTTTCTAACCGTTCATTGCCGGCAATTCAATCACAAACCGCGCGCCGCGTGGATAGTTTGCGCCGGCGCGAATTCGGCCGCCGTGCTCCAGAATAATTCGCTGCACAATCGCGAGACCGAGCCCGGTGCCGCTGCCGCGCGTGGAAAAATAGGGTTGAAACAGTCGTTTGAAATCCGCGGGTTGAATTCCGTGTCCAGTATCGGAAACCTCGGCAATCAACAAACTTCGGACTGGATCAAAACGCGTGGATATATTGATCAGCCGTTCGCCATCGAGGTCTGCCAAAGCGTTGGTGGCGTTATCGATCAGATTTACAAACACGCGGCGCAGTTGTTCAGTGTCCAACATAGCCGGCGGCAAAGTCGAATCAAGCTTCGTTTCCATGGTCACGCCGGGAAGGCGGCCCTCGTACAATGCGCTGGCGTGACGAACTACTTCATTCAAGTCGGCGACTTCCAAACGCGCCAACGGCAGGCGCGCAAACCGCGAGAACTCGTCAACCATCGCCTTCAGCCCGGCAACCTCGCGAGCGATTGTTTCCGTGCATTCGTCAATCACCTCGGCGACGTGAAGCTCGTCGCTAGATCCGGCGCCGAGTCCCTTGCTTCCAGTTGCGCCATTCTGATCACCGTTTTCTGAAGCCCGGCGGAAGCTCTTGGCGATGCGCTCTGCGGAAAGTTGGATTGGCGTCAGCGGGTTCTTGATTTCATGGGCCATGCGTCTCGCGACTTCGCTCCAGGCCGCTACTCTTTGCGCCGCCAGTAATTCCGAGAGGTCTTCAAGCACGAGCACGACGCCCCGCTTCTGCGCCGGAGACGCGCGCAGGGCCGTCGCCGTCAACGCTACCGGCAGCGGCGTGCTTTCGGCATCTTCACTTGCACCGGTTAGTTGCGCTTGCTCCGTAGCCTGTCCGGCACGCCGCGCGCGTCGCAGTATTCGATCCATTACCGGCCAATCTTCAGTGCTCATCAGATCTTCGAGCTTTCCTTCGCTCGCTTGAACCGAACTGAGTCCCAGGATTCGCGAGGCCGCGGCGTTTATTGTCGTGACGCAATCATTCTCATCAAGCGAAACGACGCCGGTGGACAGCGACTGCAGAATAGTTTCAATGTACTCCCGACGCTCTTCAAGCGTCAGATTCTTCTCGCGCAATGCCGCGGTCCCGGCCCCGATCCGCCGGCGATTGTCTTCGAGTTGAGCGGTCATCTGGTTAAACGAGTGAGCCAACAAAGCCAACTCGTCTTCAGCGATCGTGGTTACGCGGTGCGACAAGTTGCCGCGCGCGATTTCGTTGGAAGCTTCGGCAAGCGCTTTGATCGGCGTGGCGATCCCACGCGCCAGATAGATGGCGACCCAACTTGAAACAAACAACAGCATGAGCGTCATCAGCCCAAGCGTTGACAGACCCAGCGAGCGAACTCTGTGTTGACGCGCCACCAGGTGTTGATACTCGCCTTGTGATCCGGTGATCGTCTCACCCAGTTCATTGCCTGCGCGCCGCAACGGCACGACGATCAATCGCTGATCGTCGGAAACTGGAACAACCATCGCGTCCAGATCTTTGCCGTCCGCAAGGCTGTCGTCGCTTCCCTTCAGTGAGCGCGCTTTTTCCATCAAGCTCTCAAACTCTTTGAGATCGCCGGCCGCCAACGTTCCCCTGCTCTCTGCAACCACTCGTCCACTTGCATCAATGAGCTCCACGGCTGAGAGTTGTCCGCTCGCCACGACCCGATTGAGCGTCTGCTGTTTCTCGTCGTCAGACTGCGGCTGGAGCACCACGGCAAGCAGCGACGCCGTGTCGCGCAGGTTGCGAATTTGGGTGTCCAGAGCTTCGCGCTGAACTTCCTGAGCCTCGTTCACAACTCGCGCCGAAAAACCGCCAAACCATTTCTCCAGCGAGCGATTCAGAAACAGATAGGAGAAGACGGCCATAGCGATAATCGGTAGGAAGCTGATGGCGATGAAGTAAACCAGCAGACGAGTCTTGATCTTAGATCCAAGTTGAAGTTCGCGACGCTCGCGCCGCAACTTGAGCAGGTTGCGCACGAAAATAAAAGAGAAGACTACGAAGGCCACAAAGTTGAGCGTTGACAATGCATAGAGCAGCAGGGTGTCAGAAGCTGTGTCGGGCGGTATTACTCTCCACAAACCCACTTGTTGCGAGACGATAATCGACAGCAACACCAGGACCGTGATCCCGAGCGACCACAATACAATTCGCCGTCGCCGAGTCACCTTTGGGGCGCGTCTTTCCGCCATTAACTCAGTAGGATTTTCGGGCTGATTGCTCATGGAGAAGTGGCGCAAGTCTAGCATATGGGCGTCCCAAAGCGCCGAAGGCGCGAAATGCAACAGCCCGGGGGCAACGCCCCAGGAAGTCATGGCCTCATCGGCCCAAGCGCTGAAAGCGCGAAATGGTGCAACCCCTGACCTTGTTTGAACTTTACGACCGCCTCGACAATGGCGCGCCTGCAGCCCCTTCTCCTCTGCTGTACACCTTACCTCGGGCGCTGCTTCGGGCTGTTACATCTCGCGCTGTTGGCGCTTCGGAGATTTGCAGCCATCGTCTAGAATGCCCGCGCCAATAATTGACAAGTTCCTTATTCGGTAGCCAATGGATCTCAAACAAGTCTTTATTAATTCGGCAGGTCGCCTCCGCAGTGGTTGGCGCTTGCTGATCTTTGTGCTGCTCTTGGTCATTCTCTTGTTCGTATTTGGCGCTGTCGGCACCAAGCTTGCCGAGCTTGCGTTTCGCGCAACTCCCAGCACCGGAGTTGCTCACTACGTCGAGAACCTTGTAGCCCGCATAGTCCTTCTGGTCGTCGCTCTGCTTGCAGGATTCATTTGCACCCGTTGGCTCGAAGGTTTGCCATGGCGCGCGCTCGGCCTATGGTTTCACGTAGGCTGGCTGCGCGATCTTTTTTGGGGTTCGGTAATCGGCGTTCTTACCCTGGCGGTGGCAACCGCGATCGCAACCGCGGGCGGCGGTTTGAGTTTCACAATCTCGGGCCGCGATGTGCTCTTCAAGGTTGGCCAGAGCCTGCTGTTCTCAGGGATGCTTTTCATTCTGGCCGCGCTCGCTGAAGAGGCGCTCTTCCGCGGCTATCCGTTGCAAACTATGACGCGCGCAAATCTCGCGTGGTTCGCCGTGTTCCTAACATCCGTTCCCTTTGCCGCGGTTCATTTGCGAAATCCCAATGTCGTCGCGGGCTTCACCTTTATCAATACTGCGCTCGCCGGAGTTTGGCTGGCCGTCGCCTACCTTCGCACGCGGAGTTTGTGGTTTCCATTGGGAGTTCACTGGGCCTGGAACTGGGCCCTGGGATCGCTATTTGGTCTGCCGGTAAGCGGCTTAACGGATCTCGCGCCGCATCCGTTGCTACATGGGACTGACCTGGGGCCCGCATGGTTGACCGGCGGCAGCTATGGCATTGAAGGGGGAGTTGCCTGCACGATAACGCTGATCGTCTCAACGATCTTCATCTGGCGAACTGGGCTGGTTAGCGCAACCCCCGAGATGAAGGTACTGACTTCGCAGGAAAACCCAACGCGGCTTGAGCCCCTTGGGCCTCCAGTCCCACCCGTCTTTCCCTCCCCAGTCACGGGGAGAAACTGAACGGCGTGTTAACAGTCTTCCCATCTCTCCCGTCTTAACCGGTGTCAAGCGACACAACTCGCAACGAAGGCGGCGGGACTCCGCATGAGACAGCGCAATGTATGAACTCAAAGCCACAGCGGACGTGCTTGTTATGACCGGACTGGGAAAAGCCTTGATTGATCGACGACCCTTCGAGACTGCGCCGTCCGCGGCCGCAAGCAAACGTGAATTTGCTGCGTCGCAGGAGTCGGCTGAGTCGGTGATCATCAGGAACGTGCTCGCAGGCGATCGCGATATGTTTGCGCGTCTTTACGAACGCTATGCGCCGCTCGTGCATGGCGTCTTGCTGGCTCGCATGCCACGAAGCGAAGTTGAGGATGTGGTCCAGGACATTTTCCTGCACGCGCTCAGAAAGTTGCACACGCTGCGCGACCCGAACGCGTTTGGCCCCTGGATCGCGATGATAGCTCGCAATCGGGCTACGGATTTCCACCGTCGATCCCACGAGACGGTTGAAGTTTCTGAAGATCTGAAGAGTGCTGATTCCAGCAGTGCGAAAGCGGAAGAGATCCTTAGTATTATTCGGAGACTGCCTGAGGCGTATCGCGAGACGCTGGTCTTGCGACTGGTCGAAGGAATGACCGGACCGGAAATCGCAGCGCGCACCGGGCTCACGCCTGCATCGGTCCGCGTCAACTTGCATCGCGGCATGAAACTTTTGCGCGCCAAGCTCGGCCTTGAGGAGGGCCTATCATGAGCAACGATTATTTGTGGGACAAAACCGGCGACCCCGATCCGGAGATTCAACAACTCGAGGAAACTCTCGGCACACTGCGTTATCAGCCGCAGCCACTCCGAATTCCTGCGGGCCTTGAAGTAGATCGCCGGCGAACTTTCTTTCGTCGTGCTGCGCCGCGCTTGGCGATTGCGGCGACGATCGTGATGTTGCTCCTCGGCCTGGGACTGTGGCTCGGGCTGCAACGCTTACACCAAAGTCAGCGGCAGCAGATCGTTAGGAACCCACCCGCATCCCTCGTGTTGCCAGTGGCGCCAACTCCCGATGAAAGCCGCAATACTTCCCTGGCGGTTTCTGCGCCCGAGCCCGAACAGAAACGCATCGGCGAGCCACGCCGCCATCGCGTTAAGCAGTCGCTGCTCGCCCGGAATTCAAACCGTGTCCTCAATCAGGCCCGCACTGCGGCAGTTAAGAACCCACACCTTACGGCGCAGCAGCTACAAGAAGCAGAAGCCGCGAAAGATCAATTGCTGCTGGCGCTCCGCGTGGCCAGCGCGAAATTAAGCTTCGCGCAGAGGAAAACGCAAGACCTGAATCAGAGAGAGCCAATTCACAATCAACACCGGATAGGATGAATGGAGACCTATGAAATCACTTGCCAATACACTATTGAAATTTGCGCCAATCAAATTCGCGTCGCTGCTTGTTCTCGTGCTCCTCAGCGCCGCTGCAACCGTGCTAGCGCAAAATGCTCGGCTCGACACCAGTCAGCTCAGCGCCCTCGCCGCGAAAGCGAGTAATACCGTGGACGTGAATCTTGATGAGCATCTCGTTCAACTCACGGCAAAGTTTCTTTCCAGCAAAGACGCTGACGAGGCGAAGATAAAAGATCTCGTCAACGGCTTGAAAGGGGTTTATGTAAAGAGCTTTACCTTTGAGACTGAAGGTGCATATAGCGATGCGGACCTCGAAGGAATCCGTTCGCAACTCCGCAACGCTGCCTGGAATAAGATTGTCAACGTGAATAGCAAGAACGAAGGCCGCGTCGAAGTCTACTTGATGCAGAACGGCACCCAGATCAGCGCGCTCGCTGTTGTGGCTACAGCTCCGAAAGAGATCACCGTCGTCAATATCATCGGGCCAGTGGATCTCGAAAAGTTGTCAGCACTCGAAGGAATGCTGGGCGTGCCGGAACTGGGGATCGAACACCCGAAACCGAAGCGCAAGAATTGAACTCCGCAGCAAATTCTCGCGGCATTGACTTCACACGCCTCACCGGCGTTCTGCTAACTCCACCTTGACCCCCACCCACACTTCGGAAAGGATTCTAGTTGCATGACTACGCAGCAGCTCATCCTTGTATCAGGCGCGTATCTGATCGCGCTTTGCCTCGTCATCTATTTCACGCGCGCGACTGTGCGGCGGGTCGCGGGCGCGCTAGCCGGTGGTGCAGTTGTGGCTTGGCTGGCTCTGAAAATCATCGCTCTGTGCGAAGCGTTCGGCTGGTGGCACATACCCTTTCTGGCAACGCCATCTTTTCTGCCCCTGTTCTACCTCGGCCTCGCCATCTCATGTGCTCCAATCTATCTCGTCACGTGGCGCGTAGTGCGTCGCTTCGGCTGGCGCGGCCTGGCCGTGTGCGTCGGCATCGTAGGAGTAATCGGCCC
>JANLYZ010000364.1:0-3024 GCA_031365905.1 Chloracidobacterium sp.
GACCACGCGCGCGGGCATAAACATGGACGCAGTGCGACAGGTGGGCATCATCATCAAGGAAGCTGCCGAGCGCACCAGCCACGAAGGCGGCATCGCTTGCGCCAAGTTTGTCTGTTTTGCGAATTCGGTTGAAGACAATCCTTTTATGGCTGGAGCCTTTCACGGAGTGGGCGAACCTGAGGCGGTGATCAATGTCGGCGTGTCAGGTCCCGGCGTTGTTAACTATGCGATCAGACACGCCGCTGCGGATCTACCGCTCCAGGAGCTGGCTGAAATCATCAAGAAGCTTTCTTTTAAACTCTCGCGCGCCGGCGAACTGGTGGGCAGGGAAGCCGCGCGGCGCTTAGGAATTCCCTTTGGCATTATTGATCTGTCGCTGGCGCCGACGCCTGTGCCCGGTGACTCGGTTGCCAACATCATCGAGGCGATGGGATTTGAACGAGCGGGAACTCACGGCACGACTGCCGCGCTCGCGTTGCTAACCGACGCGGTGAAGAAAGGCGGCGCGATGGCGAGCGGATCCGTCGGCGGCATGAGTGGCGCGTTCATTCCCGTTTCCGAAGACGCCGGCATGATTGAAGCGGCGCAACTGGGCGCCTTGTCACTCGATAAGCTTGAAGCCTGGACCAGCGTTTGTTCCGTCGGCATTGATATGGTGGCCGTGCCTGGCTCGACTTCGGCTGAGACTATTTCCGCGATCATTGCCGACGAAATGGCGATCGGCGTGATGAATAACAAGACGACGGCAGTGCGCATCATTCCGGTGCCGGGCCGCGAGGTTGGCGAGTTGGTTGAGTTTGGCGGCCTGCTCGGCAGCGCGCCGATCATGGCGGTCAACGCGTTTTCTTCCGCCGGCTTTATCCATCGTGGCGGCCGCATTCCCGCGCCAATCCATTCGCTAAGGAATTAACTCTTTTGGAGTGCGCTGACCTGTCAGCGCTTTGGTTCGGCTGCGACCTGTCGCAGCCGTCGTCAAGAAACTAGGCAGTCAGCGCGGCGTCAAGCCGCCGCGCTCAAAAAGCAGTGCCAGGTCACCGCACTCCAAAAGTACAAACTCTTGCCTTATATCGCACGGCGAAAATTCCACCGCTTCGTTTTTTGCGCTGCCGGAATTTACAACATCGCCTGGGGCCTCTATTCAGTTTGGGATCCGCAGTGGCTGTTTCGCTATTCGGGCTTGCCGCTGCAAAACCATCCACAAATTTTCGCTTGCCTCGGTATGGTCGTCGGGTTATACGGAATTATTTATCTTGAAGTAGCGCGCGTCCCCGAGCGCGGCTGGTTGCTGGCGGCGGTTGGATTAACAGGAAAAGTGCTCGGCCCGATCGGTCTCTTGCAGTTGATCTGGAGCGGCACATGGCCGCGTTCCACGATTGTCTTGTCGCTCACAAACGATCTGATCTGGTGGGTACCATTCGCACTCTACCTCTACGATGCCTGGCCGGCGTTTCGGCAAGATGTTTTCGGTAAGCGGTGATGAGTGACTGATCATAGCCGTGCCAGCACTCCTGCAATCCTTGTTTTTTTCCGGCGAGCAAAGATGTAGAATCAGGGCCGAGGTTCTTATACTGATGTCGAAGACAATACCACCATTGATGCAGCCTCCTCGGTTTCGCTACCACCTGAAGCCGTGGATGCACTAGGTGTCGGCGTCGGCGGCGAACTGGATATCGAAATTGTCGGACGGGCTTTGGTCGTTCGCTCCGTTGAGGATGCACAGCGCTCCCGGAAATTTGACAATATCTTTGAGTCAGTTCTGAAAAGGCGCGTTGAAGCCTACAAACTACTCGCTGAAGGCCCGGAATAGTAAGCGCTGTTGCCTTCATGAAATTTCCCGGGAGCCATTAAGCAGCCGCCTTCGAAGAACGGCCAGCACCTGACGATAGATCGGAGAAACCAAGAATGGCAGAAGCACTCGGCATGGTTGAATGCATGGGCCTGGTGGCGATGATTGAAGCGGCCGACGCAATGGTCAAAGCCGCTAACGTGCGCCTGGTTGGTTGGGAGAAAATTGACGCCGGACTGGTCACTGCGATCGTGCGTGGCGATGTGGCCGCGGTGCGGGCTGCAGTCGATGCTGGAGCTGCGGCCGGCAGAAGGGTGGGGCAGGTGGTCGCTACTCACGTGATTCCGCAACCGCACGGCGATGTTGATTTGGGTTTGCCGGTTTTGCAGACGGGTGCCACAACCAGGAAAAAGATTAGTGGTTCGGTCCGACCGAAATGACTATCCGCAGATTTCACAGATTACACAGATTCCGTAAAGACAAGAAATCGACCGCGAGCAAGCCTTTCCATTTAAGCCTTGTGCTTATCTGTGTAATCTGCGAAATCTGTGGATTCAGTCGATTCCTGACCTCAAAATGAGTTTAACTCTCTACCTCCTTCGTCATGGTCAAACCGCGCTCAGTCGCGACGACGTCTTCTGCGGGTCTGGGCTTGATCCCGAGTTGACGCCGCAGGGTCTGCAAATGGCCCAAGCCTTCGCGTCAGCCTACAGTTCGAAACCCTGGCGCGCGATTTATTCCAGCGCTCTGCGACGCGCCGTCACTACTGCTCAGCCGCTTTGTGATGAACTGAAAATCTCACCGCAAGTGCGTCCGGATCTAAATGAGATCGGCTACGGCAAATGGGAAGGACAAACACGCGAAGCTGTCGCAGCTGAGTTCCATGATGACTACGTCAGTTGGCTCGCTGACCCGGCCTGGCACGCGCCGACCGAAGGGGAACAGGCGATCGCGGTAGCCACGCGCGGCTTGCGTGTGATTGATGAAATCAAGCAGGAGTGTGCGGATGGAGAAGTGCTGATCGTTTCTCACAAAGCGACGATCAGAATTATGATTTGCAGTCTGCTGGGGATCGACGTAGGCCGCTTTCGTTATCGGCTCGGCTGCCCGGTAGGTTCAGTTAGCGTTGTTGAGTTTTCGCTTGAGGGTCCGTTGTTGCATTCATTGGCGGATCGGTCTCACTTGAGCGAATCGTTGCGCGCCTTGCCGGGCACGTGATACTTGTATGGCGCCTAAAC
>JANLYZ010000386.1:0-6145 GCA_031365905.1 Chloracidobacterium sp.
AAATCCGCTTTGCTAGACGCGGTGACGCACGACTTGCGCACGCCGTTAACAGCGATCAAAGCTTCCGCGACGACGCTGCTCGACGATCAAAGATCACTCCGAAGCGGTGAAACGCGACTTGATGACGAAGGCCGTCGTGAAATGTTGGAAGTGATTGACGAAGAGGCTGACCGCCTCGACCGCTTCATCGGCAGCCTGATGGAACTCGCGCGCATCGAGGCCGGCGAGATGCAACTGCGCCGCCAGTGGAATTCGCTCGACGAAATAATCATGGCCGCGATGAAGCGCGCCGAGCCGCGCACACGCGCACATAAAATAGAGTTGTGGCTTGACGATGCGCTGCCGCCGGTGAACGTTGACGAAGCGGCACTGGTGGAAGTTGTTTACGTGCTCGTCGACAACGCGGCAAAATATTCCGCGCCCGGATCAACAATCAAAGTGGCCGCGAAAGCCGGCGCCGATAAAACGGTGCGCGTGATTGTTGAAGACGAGGGGCCGGGCATTCCGGCCGAGTTACGTGAACGCGTCTTCGACAAGTTTTTCCGGGCCATGCGCGACGGCGATCAGGGAACGCATGGAACCGGAATGGGCCTGGCGATCGCGCAGGGCATCGTTGAAGCTCACGGCGGTCGTATCTGGATCGAAGCGGGCGAATCAGGCGCCGGCGCGCGGTTCATCGTTGAACTGTCGACCGAAAAGTGAACTATGTCTGACAAGCAACGCATCCTTATCGTTGACGACGAGCGCCAGATCACGCGTGTGTTGAGCCGCGGACTTACGGCCAAAGGTTACGACGTACACGTTGCCGCTGACGGTGAGGCGGCGCTGCAAACATTCGGCGACTGGCATCCCGATCTGATCATCACCGATCTGTCGATGCCCAACATGAATGGACTGGAACTCTGTCGCCGGCTGCGCGCGTTTTCGGAAGTCCCGATCATTGTCTTGTCTGTGAAGGGCGAGGAACGCGCGAAGGTTGAAGCGCTGGATGCCGGCGCTGACGACTACGTTACCAAGCCGTTTGGAATTGATGAGTTGCTCGCGCGCATACGCGCAACGTTGCGCCGCGCGCCGGCGGGAGAAGCTGGTAGCAAGAACGTTTTGGAAGCCGGCGACTTTCGCATGCAGCTCGATGAGCGCAAGCTGACTATCAAGTCGAAAGAAATCCGCCTCACGCCAAAAGAATATGACCTTATGACTTACCTGCTGGGTCATGCGGGCAAGGTGTTGACGCATCACATGCTGCTCGGCGCGGTCTGGGGTGGTGACTACACCGAACAGACTGAATACCTGCGCGTCTTCATCGGCCAACTCCGCAAGAAGATTGAATCTGATCCCGCGAATCCCAAATACATTCTCACCGAGCCGTGGATTGGCTACCGCTTCAGTCCGGGCGAGTAATCCAGAGGCCTGAGCAAAACACATTTTCCATTTGTCATTTCTCATTTGTCATATGTCATCAGTAGAAACAGCTTCGCTGAGATCGAGAGGTCTTAGGTGACAGTCAATAGAGCTAGCCTCCACTCGACAACCTCGACTGCTGCTTGCGATGTCAAATGCCAAATGACAAATGAGAAATGACAAATGGAAAATCTTTTTGTTTTCCAGACTCCTGCTCATCCCCTGCCGCTGTCTTTATGAATTCTTTATATTCCCCTTACTCCATCCTTAGCTGCCGCGCCGTAAGTTCTTTCCATGAACAATCAAACCAAACGGCGAAATTGGGAAGCGACCGGCGCCTTCTTTTGCTTCACGAGCGGAATTGGCGCCGCCTTGTTTGGCAGCATACTGACCGCAGCGACCTGGATCACCGGCGCGCAACTGCATCCCTGGCTGCACGGCCTCGGCACCACTCTTCTCATCGTCACAATTCCATTGCTGATCTTTTCCGGCTATTGCCTCGACTGGATGGAGCGCAACGCCACAACCAGAAGATCGCAACAGAAGGAATCCGCAAGACTTTCTTAGGAGTGAGTATTGGCGAGCAGGCAATGACGGGATTGATTAACGGCAGAACCCGGGTGGTGGTTGCCACCTCCGTGATGCTGTCGTTCATTTCGTTTTGGCGGGCCGCGGCCATTGTGCTCAACGATCTCGGATCGTCTGCTTACTACGTCGGCGGAATCGCGGAACAAGCCGTGGGACGATCCGCTCCCTGGTTCATCCTTGGCGTGATGCTCTTCTCGTATGCAGTGCGCGCGGTCTATGTTGAGTCGTGCGCAATGTTCACGCGCGGCGGTGTCTATCGCGTCGTCAAAGAAGCAATGGGTGGAATGCTGGCGAAGCTGTCAGTCTCCGCTTTGATGTTTGACTACATCCTCACTGGTCCAATCTCCGGCGTCTCGGCCGGGCAGTACATCGTAGGACTAGTCGCGCAGACTTCAACCTACTTCGGCCATCCCCTGAATCCGTCGCCGGCCGTAATCAATTACTTCGCCGCCGGCATAGCTGCGGTCATCACTGTTTACTTCTGGTGGCGCAATACAAAAGGCATCCACGAATCGTCGGACGACGCGCTGAAGATCATGTACGTCACGACCGTGATGGTAGTGCTCTTGATTGCCTGGTGCGGCTTCTCGATCCTGACGAAGCCGGAAACGCATCGCCTGCCGCCGGCGCCCGTCGCCCGCAATTTAACTTTCAGTGATGATGCGGTTGGCTGGATGCCCAGAATCATTCCAAACGACCTGCGCGAAACAGGGGTGGCAGAGTCACCAGCGCTCAACCAGGAATCGAACACCTCGAACACTGCGCCCGGCGAGGGCACGACGAGTGTTACTCCGCCGCATTACAGTTTCATACCAAACGCGGGCGCGCTGCTCGGGCTCATCGGTATCCTGATGGCTTTTGGCCACTCGTTCCTCGCCATGTCTGGCGAAGAGTCGCTCGCGCAGGTCAATCGCGAACTGGAATACCCGAAGCACAAGAACTTGATGAAGGCTGGGATGGTAATCTTCCTTTACTCCCTTCTTTTTACCTCCCTGGTTTCCTTTTTCGCCTACGCGCTCATCCCGGACGATGTGCGTCCGCAGTATTTTAATAACCTAATCAGCGGCATTGCGATTTACCTGGCGGGACCGCTGCCGCTAAAACTTCTGTTCCAGGGATTCATCGTCATCGTCGGCTTCCTAATGCTCGCCGGGGCCATCAACACTTCGATCATCGGCTCAAACGGCGTCTTGAACCGCGTCTCGGAAGACGGCGTGATGACGGACTGGTTTCGCGCGCCGCACAAAAAGTATGGCACTACCTACCGAATGATTAACCTGATCGTCATCCTGCAACTCGTCGCCATCATTGGGTCGCGCGGCAACACCTACACGCTCGGCGAGGCCTACGCGTTCGGCGTCATCTGGTCGTTCGCCTTCAAGGGGCTGGCGATGCTGGTGCTGCGCTTCAAAGATAAATCCGAGCGTGAGTGGAAAGTGCCCTTTAACATCAACCTCGGCAGCAACGAAATTCCGCTGGGATTGGGAGCCATCGCGGTGATCCTGTTTTCGATTGCTGGCGTAAACCTGATTACTAAGCAGGTGGCGACGGTGAGCGGCATAGCCTTCACGCTGGTCTTCTTCATCATCTTCCTCGTCTCGGAGCGCATCAACGATCGTAAGCGTGGCGCAGAGGCGCACGTGGAAGTGGATCAGTTTCGTTTGCAAATGCAGGAGGTGGTGACAAACGAAACGGTACAGGTGCGACCCGGCTGCACGCTCTGCCTCGTGCGGGACTACAACACACTCGACCACGTGCGGAAAGCCCTCGAGCTTACGCATACCGGAAAGCGCGATCTGGTAGCAATGACGGTCCAGGTCATGAAAGGGCCTGACACCGGCTATGAAGATATTGGCGAGCAGCACCTCTTTACGAATTATGAACAACTGCTTTTCAGCCGTGTGATCGCTCTGGCAGAAAAAACCGGCAAGCACGTTGATCTGCTCGTCGTGCCTTCGTCGAACGTTTTCGAAGCTGTAGCCCATACCGCGGCACAACTGGAGGCGTCCGAGATCATAGCCGGGCTTTCGTCGGTAATGTCCCCCGCGGATCAGGCAAAGCGTATCGGCGAAGCGTGGGAGGCTTTGCCGCAAAAGCCGCAGCGCCAAATTTGTTTCCGCGTCGTCGATCCAAACGGCACGACGCATGACTTCTATCTGGGCGCACACGCGCCGCAGCTCGGCGACGAGGATGTAAATGTCATTCACAAACTCTGGCTTGACGTCACTCATGCAGCAGGCGGCGAAGCAGCCCACCACAAAGAGATCGTTACGGTGGCGCTGGCCCGTTTGGAAGAAGATCTGAAGGGTGACGAGCGACACAGGATCCTCGAACAGTTGCGCACGCTAATGCAGCAGCGAACTGCGGCAGAGCGAGCTCGAGACGAGGAAGCGGAGGAAAGGCCATAAGCGTGCAACTGGTTCTTGACGAATTGGCGGCAGCGCGCCAATCTCTGGATAAGGCGACGGCATTTGTTCTCCAATCATCACCGCTGACAAGCAGAGTTATTGCCGACGCAGATCCTCCCGCAAACAGGGCCAGCCCGCGACATTTTCCCATCACAGTAGTCACGGAAAATGGTTTCAGCATTATGCGAGTCTGCGATCGCGAACAATCAACTCACGACTCCGCCGGCGGCTGCCATTTCATTGTGTGTGGGCCCAATGCCGACGAGCACCACGTACTGGTCGTCTTCACTGCCGCGGCAATCGCGGTGTTGCAGAAGAAACCTAGGTCCCCGTTGCCGACCGATCATCGCTCTTGGTTGCGCTGTTCCGAGAGGCACCTCGCTACCTACCTTTGGGAAAGCGATTGCTATCCGCCAGGTGAACTCCTAATCGTCGATACGTTAACCCCTGAAGACCTGCTGCTGGCTCTACGCTCGGAATAGTTGCGAAATTCCTGTGCAGCGAGGCCGTTGGTTGTGATATTTTGTCCGCTCCCTAGCCAGATCGGACAGACTTTCCTGTCCATCGCGATGTACCAGGACAGATAAGGCCTATCTGTCTTGGGACTAATATTTCAAGTCTCCAGAGGACACCATGAAAACGATTCACTCGATCAAACTCGCCGCGCCAACTGCGTCATCACTTCTCTTAATTGCTCTCGCCTCTCTCCTCATTGTTTGCAGTTCAGGAGTCAGCGTGGCTCAGGACAAGAACGAAAACAAACTCGACGCCACGTTCCTGAAGAATCTGCAGTTTCGCTCTATCGGCCCAGCGATAATGGGCGGGCGCATCGATGACATTGCCGTCGTCGAAAGTAATCCCAGCACATATTACGTTGGCGCGGCAACTGGAGGCGTTTGGAAGACTACGAACAACGGCACCACCTTCGATCCCATCTTCGACGAACAGGGAACAACTTCAATCGGCGACATCGCGATTGCGCCGTCTGACCCGAGCATCATCTGGGTGGGCACCGGCGAGCCAAATAATCGGCAAAGTTCTTCTTGGGGCGACGGAATTTATCGATCACTCGACGCCGGTAAGACCTGGACAAACATGGGCCTGCACGACTCGAAACACATCGGCCGCGTAGTGATCGATTCGCGCGATCCAAATATTGTCTACGCGGCCGTGGTGGGTCATCTCTGGGGACCAAACAAAGAGCGCGGGGTTTACAAGACTACTGACGGCGGCAAGACCTGGACGAACTTGCTCTTCATCAACGAAGACACCGGCGTGATTGATCTCGCCATGGACCCGGCAAGTCCGATGACGCTTTACGCCGCCGCTTACCAACGCCGGCGCACACCCTGGGGATTCAACGGCGGCGGCGCGGGCAGCGCCATCTACAAGACTGTCGACGGCGGCGCCACCTGGAACAAGTTGACGAAGGGATTGCCCGAAGGCATCACGGGCCGCATCGGTTTGGATATCTATCGTCGCGATCCAAACATCGTTTACGCGCTCATAGAAAACGCGAAGGGTGGAACGTTTCGCTCCGACGATCGCGGCGAAACGTGGCGCAAAATGAGCGACACGAATTCGCGGCCCATGTATTACAGCCAGGTGCGCATCGACCCGAATAACGACCAGCGCATCTGGCAACTCGCTGCGAACATGTTCAACTCCGACGACGGCGGCAAAACCTGGAACCAAAATCTAGTGCAGCGAATTCACGGCGACTATCATGCAGTATGGATCGATCCGGC
>JANLYZ010000402.1:0-2828 GCA_031365905.1 Chloracidobacterium sp.
TTGCCTAGGTTGCAGCTACGAATGCCTGTCTAGAAACTCCTTCGCCAGTTGTGTAACCAAATCTGCGGACGTAGCTTCACTGTGCGGACTGTGACCGGCAGCGTCGAGTATCTGCATTTCTGCATCTGGCAATTGTGATGCGACTGCTTCTAACTCGCCGGGTTCCGTGCGCGGATCGAGACGTCCGTGAATGATTAACGTCGGGGCAGAAACTTCATGCAGTCTGCCGCCATAAAGATCGTGATGCCCTCCGGAACTTTCGAAAGCCATGATCAGCCACGTTTGCGCGTGACTCATGATCATTTCGCGCCAGTTCTCTGCGCCAAACTCCAGCGCAAATCGCGCACAGAGTTCGGCACCCAAAGCCTCCGGCTGGACAACCAGCGTTTCAAAAAACTCCCGCGAGCTCGGCTTCATCCGGTAATAGTGAAAGGCTTCCAGGATAACGCCACGAACATGCTCGGGCGCAGTGAACCCAATGATTGCCGCGATCACCGCGCCATCACTGTGTCCCCAGAAGAACGCGCGTTCGATTCCCAGCGCATCCAGCAAACTCAATGTTTCGGTGGCGGCACGATAATGAAAGTCGGTAGCGAAGCCGTCCCTGAGTTTCGTCGAGCGGCCGTAACCAGATCGATCAGGACAGATCACGCGGAAATTATCGCGCAGTTTTTCTATTGGGCGATCGAAGGGATTCAATCCGTAACCCCAACCGCCATGCAGCAAGACTAGCGGCACGCCTTCGCCTTCGTCGCGATAGTAGATCTCAACCGGACTAACACCGGGAACAAGCGCAGATGTTTTCAGCGAAGCAATGGGCACAATCTTGGAGTGCGCTGACCTGTCAGCGCTTTAGTAGGTGGCGGCTTGACGCCACGTTGCTCGTAAAGGATTTGACGCCAAGCGTGGGTCGCGACAAGTCGCGACCTACGAAAGCGGCGACAGGCGGGGTCCCCGGCGCGGCAGCCGCGCTGGGGTGCTCACGTCGCCGCACTCCAAAATTATTATCGCACCGGCTCGCGCAGGATTGCTTCTGCAGCGACGGCGGCTGTGCGCGCCGCGTCGGCGTGCGTCTTGCGCAAGCCGGCAATTTGCAGGAGCGCTTCACCCGTGCGCGAGAGCATACGAAACAGATCGCCTTCTTCGGCGCCCGTCCCGCGCACCAGCTTCGGCCATTCAGTTCCAGTGGCCCACGCGGAGGCTGCGGCTGCGGCCGAGAAGTTCAACTCCGGCGCGGGTTCTATTCCGAGTTTCCACTCTGCGGATGAAACCTTGGAGCCAACATCTTCAAACTGTGTCAGCGCGCTTACGAGACCGTCTTCCAATTCAAGCTGGCCGTAGTCGCGCTCCTCATCGGCGGTGAGCGCGCCGACAACTCCGGCCAGCCGCTGAAACTCGAGCGCAGTAAAAAGGCCACGCTCAAGGGCTTCACCGACAAGCAATGGCCTATCGACGTGCAGGTCAGCCAACCAGCGACCGCGGTCAGTGATCTTCTCCGCCTCGAAATCAAGATAGCCGAAAGCGGCGAGCACGCGCGCGCGTTGGTGAAATGGCTGCCAAACTTCTTCGCGCAACAGCGCAATGCGGCGTGTGGCGCGCTCAAGCTCTTCCGCGTCGGCTAGCACGGCCCACAACGCTTGCGTGCAGCGCAATTTTCCTTCAACGCCAAGCGCGCCCGGGAAGATTGCATCAATCTGATCATCGAGAACGCTGACAGCTTCAGTCGCTTCGCCCTGCGCATCGCGCAGACGCGGTTCCGGGATCACGAGTTCACTGCCACGCTCGCGCACGTCAGCAAACGCCTCATCAATGAATTCGTCATGCTGGCGATAAACCGGCGCGTAGACTCGACCGACGCGTTCAAGCGCAAAGCTCGCCGGTTGTCCGTCTTCGCGAATGCCACGAACATTTCCTTCACGCTTCTCAGTGATTAAAACCAAACGACGACCGCTGCGGCCGATCCCGACGACACGACCAGGCTGCACTACTTCATCAAGCCAACGGTGCAAGACTTCCGCCCGCGACTGCGGGCGCGATTCATGCAAACGCGCGCGCGCGCTGATGAGCCGTTCAAAACCAACCACGGTCGCTAACGGCAAATCACAGCCTGCCTCCCCTAGTTTCAACTCGATTCGCTGTTTAGTTTCAACCTGGACCTTTTCCAGTTGAGTGATCTGCAACGCGGCTTCGCGATGCGCAAAACTTCTCTCGGCAATCTCGCGAACTTGGGTGAAGCTTCCAAAGGCATCGAGCAGATTCAGCAAGGTTGTATAAGTGGCCCGAAACTGGCTGACGAGCGGATCGGGTTGGGCTCGCAACAGCTCGGCTATTTTTTGTGGATCCTGATGCAGTCCCGGCGCGGCAATAACAAACCCAACGTTGTCGCGACCGCGCCGGCCCGCGCGGCCAGTCATCTGTTGCAACTCTGAAGCAGTTAATTGTCGCCAACCGCTGCCCGTGCGCGCGTCGGCCACTGTTAAGACAACTGTACGCGCAGGAAAATCGACGCCCGCAGCGACGGTTGCAGTCGCGAAGATCGCATCAAGCAAGCCCGCGCTCATCAACTTTTCAATGACCATCTTCCAGGCGGGAATGTGTCCGGCATGATGCGAAGCGACACCGCCGCGAATGATCGTGTCCCAATGACGATGCCCGCGTATTTCCGGATGCTGCTCAACCCAACCGCGCATGAAGTCGCGCCGCGCTTCGCGACGTTCGTCGTTGCCATCGCGTCGCATGATCGCCGTTTCCGAGGCGGCTTGATCGCAGCGCCGCCGCGTTGGCATGAACACGATCGCGGGTAACAAGTTGTAAGAGCCGAGTGCGCC
>JANLYZ010000412.1:0-6336 GCA_031365905.1 Chloracidobacterium sp.
AACGCCATCTTTTCTGCCCCTGTTCTACCTCGGCCTCGCCATCTCATGTGCTCCAATCTATCTCGTCACGTGGCGCGTAGTGCGTCGCTTCGGCTGGCGCGGCCTGGCCGTGTGCGTCGGCATCGTAGGAGTAATCGGCCCGCCGCGTGACTATGCATACGCGGGGACGTTTCCGAAGTGGATGGTCTTCGCGCCGGGCATCGCTCCGATCCTCGCAGACGGTGCGGCCTACATCATGATTGTAGTTGTGGGGCACGCGGTGATGCGCCTGGTGTCTGGCCCAGCGCGCGCGGACCGTCTGGCCCGGAAGGCCGCCTAACACATTCGACCGGAGCGCGGGCATCACGCTCTTCAATTTGTTCTTTTGCTTGCGACGTTGTTGCTAGTCGCCGCGCCTGGCTTGAACTTCACTTTGGGAGGGCATCAATAATGCCGGTGATGTGTGTCTCCACCGGGTATCCCCCAATGATGGCTGGGATACGTCTCTTCGCCCCCTCGTCCCGCAAATAAACGAGAATAGCGTCCTCGCCAATGCGGTTCTGGCCAATCCCAACTCCTTCAACTCCATCGATCGACATTAACTCCTGCTCATGCGCCTGTTTCACACGCGCAATCTCTGAAGAAGAGTTGGTAGCTGCGTGTTCCTCAGGAGAGTAAGGCATAGTTGCATCTTCATACGGAAAGTCGTTCATTTCTAATACCTCATGTGGACGTTCATGCCAGACGGCTTCCAGCCTGAAGCCGCTCCGCGATAAGCGGATATGTCTAGGTAGGTATGATTATATAGATGAGAGCTTAAGAAGCGACATCAGCCGTGAGACTTGAGCAGTCGTGGTTGCCTGATTATTAAAGCGGAAGCGACAACGTTCGTAAAAGTTCAGAACTTTGGTTTCCGGTCGAATACCTTCCCGGGTTGGTATCTAAGAATAGACGGGGGCAATGCCTTCTGATTCTAAGTGCTGACCAACATGCTTTTGGCCAGATTCGTGAAATTAACCTTAGAGCATGTTTGGAAACCATTTCTGGTCCAGACCGATTGAAGATGAATCAGTCGGGCAATGCTCCCGTCTATCAAAGAACAGCTTGTCTGCGCTCAGCTATTATTCGACCACTGCCATTTTGCTTGACTTCCCTCCCGTTGCTCGTCTTTGAGGCGGTCGACTTCCTAAGCTGAAGCGCCGCGGGCCGCGATCGGGTTATCGTTTAGGTGAATAAGTTGACGTCCAGCGCAGCGACAACCCTGGTCATCTTGTTGGCGAAAGTAATGCCTCCGCCACCGGCAAACAGGAGTCCCACTGGTCGCCTGTTGTTATCCCATACCCAGATTGACGAACCGGAGTCTCCACCAGCACTGAAAAGAGAGCCGCCGGCACCCCGTATTGATATCTGGTCACGGAAGAACGCTACCCGACCTCCACCGTAGTTGACGTTGAGGCTGGCACTGACGTCAATGATTGTGCCGCGAGTAAGTTGCGTGGTGCGTCCCGACTTTCCCACCGGGCAGTTTATGATCGGGGCGATGGGCGCGCTGCCGATGCGGAAGAAGTGCGGCACGCCGCCAGCCAAGTAGACTAGTTCCCTCCGCACTCTGTCCGGCCAGCACCATCCAGTTGCGCAATCGACAAAATTGACGGCACCGGCGGCAAAGTTGATAGGAACAAAGCGCTCCAGAATGGCGATTTGATCCGCTGGACATCTACCGCCGTCGATTGGGCCGGGCTGGGCAATGCAGTCGCCGAATGCTCCAGCGTTGGTGTTGGCGAGAACGTGATTGTTACTCAAAATCATCAGCCGCGAATTCCTCGGAGCCGTTCGACCAACGCAGAGACAACCGATGGTCCCTGCCGTGATGCGAAAATGCCCTACTGAGACGCCTCCTGGAGCAGGTCGGATACGGAAGCGATGTGGCTGAGCATCTATGATCCCGGTCACGATGACGTTGACTGCAACATCGTCGCTGCTTGCCGCGGAGACACCCATCGAATCCACCACCGCTGACTTAATTTCGTCGACGGAAGTTCGCTCGACCACATATAGGTTCAAGGCTTGCTTTCCAGGCTCACCCGAACTGAGAACTTCGCCGCCCGCGCCTACAGCCGGTAACAGGCTTGTGCCGACGCCTACACCTACGATGTTGCCAGTACCTTGGTGCGCATCTTCAGCGTGAGTAGCGGCCATCTGCTGACCTGCACTTTGCAGGAGATGGTTCTCAATCTCTCTTTTGATTTGTAGAAGATTCTCGTCTATGCCGAGAAAGCTTGCCTGCGACTCGGCCGCTGCCGCTTCCTCGCTAAACCCGTCGTCTGTGTTTGGTTCACTGAAGCTCTCGGCGGCAGCTTCTTCATCGATGCCTTCGTCGACTACTTGCCGAACTTGCTGAGCCGGTGGCTCCTGAAAACCTTGAGCACCCTGCTTGTTCAATTTTGCATCTTTTTTGCTTGATGGTTCTTTGCCGTTCATAATCTTATCCTCCTAATTAGAAGCGCGAGGTTGTAGGGTGAAGGTAAGTTGAGTGCCTTCACATCATGAGGTAGTAAACAAATTGAAGGCTTGTTTACCAACGACCGGATTGAAAGTTCTTACGGGTGTAAAGGCTTTCAAACGGTGTATCAGCGTGGCGAACTCATATGGGATGCTCCTTTGCGAGGATTGCGTAGTTGAGACTGACGAGCACTCGGCACATCAGCGTGAATTTCAAGCGAGGAATACTGTTCGATTTGACCTTATGCAACACTAGCGCCAAATCATTGGACAGACGCGATCATGATGATTTACCTGTAAACTCAGCGCTGCTTACCTAAAGCAGGAGCCAAAGGTGTAGACGAGAGTAGACAGGCGCTTCGCGAATGAACACATTTAACGACACTAATAATCACACTAATTCTTATTAGACCGGTTTCCCGTTCAATGTATATGGGATCGAATTGAAAAGGCCTTAAAAGAACAATTCTTTAACCAACGAAAGAAGTTAGATCGTCGGTTCAATTGGCTGGATTCTAATGACGTCGTGGTTTGTAGTTGAGATCTCGTAGCCCGATTGAATTCGGTTCTGTGGTTGGGTGTTGGGAAGGTGCCCTCTGCGGGTTGAGAGTCCGCATGGATTGGAGGCCTGCAGGCAAACGAAGGACTTTGCTTAGCGCTGATCGATCGGCACGAATGGAAGATCGCGTGGGCCGATGTATTCAGCACGGGGCCGGATGAGTTTGTTGTCGGCGTATTGTTCGAGGATGTGGCCGGTCCAACCACTAATTCGGCTGACGGCGAAGATGGGCGTGTAGAGATCGAGCGGAATTCCCATCGAGTAGTACGTTGAAGCAGAAAAGAAATCGACGTTCGGATAGAGACCCTTCTCCCGCATCATCACTTCTTCAACCTTGCGCGACATCTCGTACCACTTGGTGTCACCCGCCGCCTCGCCCATCTCTTTTGAAAACTTTCGCAGATGCGTGGCGCGCGGATCTTCTGTCTTATAAACCGCGTGGCCGAAGCCCATCATCTTTCGCTTTTGTGCCAGCGCCTGCTTCACATAAGGTTCGACATTTTCAACTGAACCGATCTCCAGCAGCGTTTTCATCACGGCAGTGTTTGCGCCGCCATGGAGCGGGCCCGACAATGCGCCAATCGCCGCGGTAACGGCCGCGTACATGTCCGCGAGCGTTCCTGCCGCCACGCGAGCGGTAAACGTTGAAGCATTCAATTCATGATCTGCGTGCAGCGTCAGGCAGACATCGAACACACGCGCGTCGTGTTCGGAAGGTTTCTCGCCACGCAGGAGATAAAGGAAGCTGGAGGCGATGCTCAGCGACGAATCTGGCTCTAACGGCTCCAAACCGCGACGAATTCGATCCGCGGCCGCCACGATCGTGGGAAACTGCGCGGTGAGCCGGATGGCCGTCTTGAGGCTGCTGTCGCGAGAAATATCACGGGAATTCGCATCGTAAAACTCGAGCGCCGAGATCGCGGTGCGCAGGACATCGATCGGATCGGCAGCGCGCGGAAACTGTTTCATCAGGGCGATCAGTTCCGCAGGAACGCCGTAAGCGGCGCGCAGTGCTTGTTCTAGTTCTGAAAGCTCCGCGCGATTCGGAAGCCGCTTGTTCCAAAGCAGGAAGACGACTTCCTCGAACGTGGCATGCTCGGCCAGATCGTGGATGTTGTAGCCCTGGTAGATGAGTTCGCCTTTTTCACCATTGACGTCGGAGATCGATGAAGTCGCAGCAAAAACTCCTCTGAGTCCTGCTGCTGAACTGCCGGTTGATGCGTTTGCTTTGTTAGTCATGAAGGTTTTTATGTTGGACCGAAGATAACAAACAGGACCAAGAGTGACAAGTTACGACTTAGATGTCGCTGAAGCGATGATTGCAGAACCGGGAGCGGTAGCGACCGGATGCCACTTTCAACCTGCAATCAGAAATTTTGGCGGCGTAAAGAGCCGGCGGTCGCCATTGGATGTAGCATCCGGTCGCTACTGCTCCCGGTTCTGCACAAGCACCGCGTCGCCGCGTTTCGCTTTCAAGAGTTTCCCGGCGGAGTCGTTCATCGCTGATATTTCAAGAAATCCCGCGCTGCCCCAAATTCCAAACAGCTCGTCTTTCCCAGGAGCTCCTTCAGCGAAGTGGTTGCGAAACGACTTCACGGATTTCCCTTTGAGCCGGAGTGTGGCGCCGGCGGCAATCATCATGGGCGTCAAGTCGCGCGGCGTAAGGTTAGTGACGCAATTGCCGAAACGATCGATGTGGATTATTCGCGCCTGGAGCTTACCGTCACGAGAAGTGGTCGGGCGTAACGACTGCAGCCGGACGATATTGGAAATCGTCGTCCCCAATTGCGCGGGCTTGACACCGAGCGACAGCGCGGCAGCTACCGGCGCAAAAACATCGCGGCCGTGGAAGGTTGCACTCAACGGATGACGCCAATATTTTTCGTTTGTGAGATGAAACAACCTCGGCTTGTCGCCACGAGCTTCACGAGCCTCACAAACATAACTAAGAATTCCATTGTCGGGCCCAACGAAGCATTGATCGGCAAATTTGATCAAGATGGCGCGACGCGACGAGCCGACGCCCGGATCCACTACCGCCACATTGATCGTTCCCCCTGGAAACGACGACTGCGCCGCTAGCAACGTGAAGGCGGCGGCCTCAATGTCCTGTGGTGGAACATCGTGCGTGATATCGACTATGCGCGCGTTTGGGTTGGCGCCAAAAATTACGCCCTTCATGGCCGCGACAAAATAATCAGCAGTCCCGAAATCGGTAAGGAGCGTGATAAGAGGGACACGGAGACGCGGAGACGCGGAGACACCGAGAAGGGGCGTCTTGTCACCGCGTCGCCGCGTCTCCGTGTCTCCGCGTCGGTTTTTCACTTCAACAGATTACTGAACGCGCGTTTCAGTCGATGTGCGAATCTTCAATTGCTGGCCGCGATCGAGGCGAACGTCCTGGCCACGCTTAGTCACGACACTGGTTGTCCCGACAGCGCCGCCGATCGCAGCGCCAATCGCAGCACCCTTGCCACCGCCGACCACCGCACCGATGATTGCACCGATGCCGGTGCTGGCGCCCACTCTCGAAATATCATCCTTGGTCGAGCTTCTACCTTTGACGCCACCTTCGGAATCAACCCTGCCGCCATCTCTGTTTCCCATATCGACTAGTTCAATTACCTCGGCCTTGAAACCGCTCGTGCTGCCGTCCGGCATATGGATCGTTTCAAACTCGAGTTGCAGTTCCGAAGTTCCCTTCACTTTTCCGGCGCGCTTGACTCGCGTCACGCGACCATCAATGGTCGCGCCGGCAAATTCGCGCGGCTCGACGACGCGCGCTTGAAAGCGATCGCCGCGCTGGGTCGCGTCAGTGGAAAGGCTCGTCTCCAACTCAACGGTGAGAATTGTATCGCGCGGAATCGTCTGCGGGATGCTCGGCGTCCCATTGACCTGGCCATTGTTGGATTGTCCCGAGTTAGTTTGTGGCGAGTTGTTGTCAGACCCATTGCTCGTGCCGTTGTCATTGGTGCCACGTCGCGAAAGGTCGTTCGGAATTGAAGATTCAAACGGACGGTTATCGTAGCCGGCGTTGTAGCCAGATTCGAAGCCTTGCTGATAACCATCGCGAAAATCTTCCAGCGTGCCCCATGCCTGGTTGTAAGAGCGGTCGGCGCGTTGATAGTCCTGATTACTGCGATAATCGCGCGCCCCATGATCGGCGAGGTCGCGCGAGCCGGCGCTGAAACCGTCGGAATAGCCGGTGCGGAAACCGCGTTCAAGAGCGGTGGACTGATTTGTTTGATTCTGTCCCGTTGAGGCTTGCGAAACAGAAGTTGCGAATCTCGTCGATG
>JANLYZ010000035.1:0-1826 GCA_031365905.1 Chloracidobacterium sp.
GCCATTATTCGATTTCCAACTATAGCCCAAACAAATGTCGCAAACGATCGTTGACTTCTCCCTGTAGGGCTGGGGGAAGTGCACCAAGTTCGCGACGAATCAATGATGTTGTCAGTGTAACTACACGATGAAGCTTAAGAGTCGACGCGAAGCGGAGTCCCGTCTCGGCAAACCCTGGTGCGCTGGCCTCGAAGACTATGTCGGTCGCGGAAGGTTCCGGGTCGATTCTGCTGGTTAGAAAAGCCAGAATCACATGACGATTGGGGCCGATTGGCTCAGTCAGACAGAGGGCAGGTCGTACCTTAGCGCTTGACAGGTCGTCAAACGGAAACGGCACGAGGACAAGTTTTCCTCTAATCATTGAAGGGCTTCCCGTCAGCTAGAGTGTAGCCGTCCTCTTGTGGCCCCTTCAGGAAGTCAAAGGCGGAATTACCTGCCTCGGCTCGTAGCCACTCCTGCTCTAATATGTCATCGGAGTTTTCTAACAAGAGAATTACACGAACTCGGTTTGGACCGATGACGGGCAGAGCCTCATCCAGATGCAGTTTGCCGTCTCCATCAATTTCACCTGCGACTTCAATTGCCTTTACATTGGCGACCATAAGCAAGGCACCCCTTCCCAAACTTAATAACTCGAATAATAGCTGAGCGCAACTGTTTTCGAGAGCATCCAGCTAATACCCTCTGAGTTGCTCGCGGTAGCCTTCGAAGTTGCGCTTCATCTCGCCCAAACTATCGCCACCAAACTTCTCGCGCATGGCCCAAGCCAAAACCAGCGCCATCATCGCCTCGCCAATTACGCCCGCAGCCGGCACGGCAGTAATATCCGAACGCTCAAACGCCGCCGACTCTTCCTGCTTCGTGTCGATATCAACTGAACGCAACGGACGTCGCAAAGTTGAAAGCGGTTTCAGGTGACCGCGAATTCTGATCTCTTCGCCGTTAGTCACCCCGCCTTCAAGACCGCCGGCGCGATTTGTTTCGCGGATGAACGCGCGCGTCTCTTCGTTGTAAGCAATCTCATCGTGTACTTCCGAACCCGGCAACGCGCTCGCCTCGCTACCGGCGCCAATCGAAACTGCTTTCACCGCCGGGATCGACATAACGGCCTGCGCTAACCGCCCGTCGAGTTTCAAATCCCAGGCCGTGTGCGAACCCAGGCCCGGGATAACACCGCGTGTGACAACTTCGAATACGCCGCCCAGCGTGTCCCCCGCGTCGCGCTTGGCGTCGATCAATTCGATCATTCGTTGCTGGGCGTCGGTGTCGGCGCAATGCAATGGCGCGTCGTCAGGGATCGCGACAATCTCGTCCCACGATAGTTGCAGCGGCTTCTCGGGAATGCCGCCGAGTTGAACTACATGACTGCGAATCTCGGCACCGAAGGAAGACAGCAACTGTTTCGCTAACGCTCCACACGCGACGCGCGCTGCCGTTTCGCGCGCCGACGCTCGCTCAAGAATGTTGCGCAGATCGCGCGCGTCATATTTTTGTCCACCGGCAAGGTCTGCATGTCCCGGCCGCGGTCGTTTTAGTCTCCGAGATTTTTCTGCGGCGATCTCGCGCGGCGAGGCGGCCATCACTTCAGTCCAGTTTGCCCAATCCTTGTTTTCGATCGTGAGGGCGATTGGGGAACCGAGCGTCAACCCGTGACGCACGCCGCTCAGAATCTCCGCCTGGTCCTGCTCGATCTTCATCCGGCCACCGCGGCCATAGCCCCATTGGCGTCGCTGCAACTCGTAATTGATTTGCGCAAGGTCAACCGGCATGCCCGCGGGCAGACCTTCAACAATCGCGACCAATGCGCGACCGTGTGATTCTCCGGC
>JANLYZ010000093.1:0-11307 GCA_031365905.1 Chloracidobacterium sp.
CCCAGCAGCTCAGCCGGATTCGGCGGTATTGGCCCCGCCGTCAAAACATGCAGGCCGGTGGCAGGTTCGGGCGAAACCAGCGCCAACACTTCGTCCTCGGAGAGTTCATTCGACAGGATCGAACTCAAGCCCGAGCGGTCGGACAATCCAAAAATTGAGCGCAGCCGCGGCCGCCGCATATCAGCGTCAATGATGACGACGCTGACACCCGTTTGCGCCAAACTAACCGCTGTGTTGACTGCGGTCGTAGTCTTCCCTTCTCCCGGCAAACTCGAGGTGACTAGTAACGATCGGGGCGCTCGTCCTGCGGTTGAGAGCAATACTGAGGTGCGCAGATGCCGGTAAGATTCCGCCAAAGGCGAGCGACCGTCGACATTCATCAAGAGCTCGGGATTCTCCGCCGGGTTCCCGTTGCGCCTCTGCAAACCGCCCGGCCCCGCGAGCAGCCGACGCTTGCCATTGCCGAGCGCGGAGGGAATCACAGCCAACGCCGGCAGATGCAGCAGCCGTTCAACTTCCTCCGTAGAGTGGACTGTGTCGTCGAGATATTCGAGCAACAGAGCGAAGCCGACTCCTAATCCCAATGAAAGGAACAACGCAATGAGCACGGTGCGCGTGCGATTTGGACCAATGGGCCCTTCGGGCGTGATGGCGTAATCGACCACTGAGATGTTGTTTGGCTTGCTGGCCATGATTACGTCGTTCTCTTTGGCCCGTTGCAACAAATTGTCAAGCAGCGTTTTGTTGGTCGCAATTTCCTGCTGAATGATGCGGTAGTTGATCGCTGCTTCGTTTTGCGTCAGCGTCTCGCTACGTTGCTTCGCAAAAGATTTGCGCAACTCCTGCTCACGCGCCAGGGTTTGCCGGTAAACTGTCTCCAGGTTCGTCAGAATCGAGCTGCTCTTGCGACTCCGCATATCTTTGACCTGACGCTCAAGCTCGGCGATCTGCTGATCCACCCCTTTAACTTCCGGCGCTTCCTCGGTCGCATCGACCATTAACTCCGCTCGCTTCTGGCGCAGATCTGCCAGTTTGGATTCCGCCTCGTTCACCTGCTTGGCGTCGAGATCCGCGAGGGCGTTGGCCGCGCCCGCAGTCTTCGCGGCGTTGAATTTTGATTCGGCTTCGATGCGTTCGTTTTCGGCTTCGAGTAACTGCTTATTGAGACCGGCAAGCCGTTCGACAACAGTATTCTGGGTGGGATCGAGGGAAATAATCTCGTTGCTCTTTGCGTAGCTTACCAGCTTCTCTTCATCGGTGCGAATTTGCTGTTGCAGGTCGGCGATGCGCTTGGTCAAAAACTCCGCCGTCGTCGTATTCGATTCACCCTTCTTTTCGAGATTGTTGAATACGTAGGTTTTGGCGATAGCGTTAACTACCTTCGCGGCTACATCCGGGTCAGTGTGCGTAAAAGCGATATCAATCAGGCGCGTCTCCTTATAAAGGCCACGCGTTTCTTTTACGGGCTCTACTTTCAAACCGACAAGAATTGCGTTTACATAGGGCGCGAGACGTTTGGCCTCGGCAAGATCGTCGGAAGCGCTGGCCAACGAAGCAGTCGTGCGAAGCTGCAATTCATCTTTAGGCTTCGCGCTGTCAGTGGGCTTAGCGGCGCCGCCGAGACCAACCATGCCTTTGATGGTTTGCCAGGTGGATCTTTTTTGCGTGGAGTTTCCTTTGAAGAGATCGGGGTTGTGTTCGAGGTCAAGCGCTTTAACCACGCGGCGCATCAAGCCGGGGCTGGTGAGGATTTGCAGTTGCGTGTTGAAGTAGACGGGGTCGTTGGTGGGACCAAAGACGTAAGGCGTTTTGCCTACCAGCGCGCCACTGTTTTCCAAATCCACCTGAACGCGGGCGCCCGCCTGATAGATGTCCGGCTTGCGCGCCACGTAGATGATCGAAAGCATCGTGATCAAGGCCACGATACTGATGACCAGCCACAAGCGCTTTCGCACCGCGCGCCAGTAATCAAGCAGATGTATTTCTGACTCCGCATTCGGATCAACTCCATAGTTGTAATGCGGACTGGCTACGGACTCTCTTGGCCCGTCGAGCGCGGGGAGACCAGGCTCTGGCTTAATCAATTCACGAGATGGTTTCATCTTGCACCTTACCGAGTTTCGAATTTGGAATTAGGACCGGCGACCGAAGACGGACGACCGGAGGACATCAATTACGACCGAGGGACCTGGGACCTCCGACCAGCGGTCACCCGTCGTCCGTCGTCCGTCGTGCTTCCCAGAAATCTTTTCATAGACTGAATCTTCGCGAACAACTTTGAGCCAAGTTCTCGGGAAGGACGCAGCTCGTCAATGGTTACGTACTTCCGAAGTTCAATGATGTCCTGACAAGCGACTGTTTCAACGAGTGATCGCAAGGCCATACCCAGAAATCTGGATTGTTCAGGATCGCTTTGGCTGGTAGAGCCTTCGGCGATGTTTAGCGCTATGGAAGTCGCAGCGCGAGTCATTTGCGACTTAAGTTGAAATTCTCGCTTCCGGGCAGCCTTTCTGCGAGTTCATAGATTAAGCCAATGTACTCAAGGGCGAGTTGGTAAATCTCAAGCTTTTGAAATTTATACGTCATTGCGTTTGCCGGCGGTCTTCCGTCGGCGGTCGGCAGTCGGTTTTCAGGGGATTACTCGCACGGGCAGTTGCGCCAGCGAAGGCGCTACGGTTCCCAGCAGCCCGCGCAAAAAAGTTTTGCCTCCCGAGGTAGGCACGTCGATGATGTCGTTTGGCAGCAAGGCAATATCTTGCGCGCGCTTCTTCTCAATTGCCGTCAGATCGACCACGATCTCCTTACTCGTCGCGCTGCCCGGCTCCTGGCGGACGATTCTGACTTTGTCTTTCTTGCTGTCCTGCTTAACTCCGCCCGCCATCGCCACGGCGCGCGAGAGCGTGATCGGCTCCTTGAGCGGAATCGTCTGCGGCGTGTAAACATTTCCCACTACATAAACCAGATTGGCCTCGGGAACGGTGATGATGTCACCGGGCTCGACGTAGGGATTCGAACGCGGATCGCCTTGCAGCGTATCGCTCAACCTATAACTGGAAAACGCGGTGGCTTCGTCAGTTGTCGCTTCAGTCTTTTGACAAATCTGCGCGCGTTGCGCGTGTACGATGTTGATTGTCTGCCCGGCTTTCGCCGAAGTGCCTTTCGCATAAGTCAGCAAGTCGAGCAGCCGAACGCGTCGTTGCAACTCGAACCGGCTCTGTTCATTTACCGCACCAATCACAGCGACTTGCCGCGAGTGATATTCCTTAATAAACACATCAACCTGCGGCTTGCGGTAAAACTTCGTGTACTTCTCGGCGATTTCGTGCGCGAGTTCACCCTCGGTTTTGCAAGCGGCCAAAATCTCATCGTCGATCAGCGGCATGCGAATCACGCCATTTCCTTCCACGCGAACAGCCTCGCGCGAAAGGTTGGGCCGGTTGAGAATTCTTATATCGAGTACGTCGCCGGCGCCGATGCGGTAACGATCGTCTTCATTTGGTATCGCCGCAGTTGTTTGAGTATTAACCGTGGTGTTGCCGGCAACAGTTTTCTCAGCCGGCGCTGGTGCCGTCTGTTGACCATTGACGGAAAACGCAGCGGCAAAACACGCCGCCACGACAACGATGTTGGCGGCAAGGCCGCGACCAAAACTTTTATCGCTCATAAAAACCCCATTTACTTTTTCGCCAGCCCAGTCCTGCGTGACAGCAGTGCTTCGCGCATGTGATTAGGGTGGGCCAGGTTTAAGACTGTGTTGCTCAAGAGTACGAATAATTCCTCGTGCTCCCGTTTGAAGGTCCCGGTTAGTGGGCTATCGTCGGTCTTTGTAACCACTCCATCCCTCACCCACTGCCAAAACTGAGTTTGGGTAGTCCAAAACTCTCTCCGGTCCTTGCAGATCACGAGCGCAGTTTTCTTCTTTTTCTTTTTCTTCTTGTCTTTGTTCGCGCTCATCGCTTTCGTGTAAATACACTTGTGTCCTGGTATGTTTTCTCGTGTTCGACCATCGACCGGCTCAAACGAGCAACACACAGTACCCTGAAATAGGACAGACATTTTTTGCTGTCCTTGGTTCAATAGGACAGACAGGAATGTCTGTCCTACAACGGGAAGCCTCATATGCGAGGCGGCATTAAGTTTTCAAAACCCGGGAGCGCGAGCATCCTGCTCGCCCGTCCAGGCTGGAAGCCTGCGCTCCTGGCGCTACAACAGCAGCCGCGATATCAACTCTGCGCGTCGCTTCACTCCAAACTTGATGAAGATATGCCGCAAGTGGAATTTCACGGTCTGCTCACTTACCAACAATCGCAGTCCGATCTCCGCGTTAGTCAAACCTTCGACGCAACACAATGCCACTTGCGATTCACGCCGGCTCAAGTTCTTGTTCTCAACTACTCTCTGAATAACTCGCTCGAAAGCGCGGTTGCCGACGCCGCTGGCAATGCCCTTCGCGTACGACCTCATGCCGCGTTCGTCACGCCGGGAAATCACCTCGTCCGGAGTGAAGACGCGATAAGCAGCCGCGTGATCGCGCGCGCCGTTTCCGTTTGCCCTTACCTCGCGTTCGATGCTGAACTTTGAAACCAGTCCTTCAAGTCCTCTTCTAATGGTGCTCAAGCTGACGATTCCGGTGAGGTCCATCAAGGTGCGAACAGTGAAAACGTTCGTTTGTGTTCCCGCTTGATCAGTACCGAATGACGCCGCCGCCAGCATCGCTGCATAGAGCCTTCGCTCCACTGGCGTATGACTCAAAGCCACCAGCGCCAGGCTCGCGCCAGCAGCCGGCTGTTCGAACTTCTCACCTAAAGGGTAGGTTTTTGATTCGACCTCCGGGCTGATTTTGGCTTTTTGGGGAAACATCGATTGTCTGTTAAGGATACTGCAAGATATTGCGGCAGGATTTAACCTGGAAGCTCTGTTTCGTAGCAGGGCCGCAAACTTAGTTCTTCAAACTCCTGGGTCTACTGAATCCGGGCGTGATACGAACACGCGAACAACTTCTGCGTAACGAACATAACTTGTGAAGTGGAGTGACTTCTGGGAAATCACCGAAGCTACAACTTGCCTGATTGATGCGCCCCAGAGCCTAAAGGCATCGATAATTGATGTCAAGTAGTTTCGGCCCAAACCCCAGACTCCGGAGAGCGTGCAGCCCGAGTGCCTCCTTAAGTTTCCTCTCCGAGCGCCTGATCGATCATTTCACACCAAAGGTGACCGATCGTTATGTGCGCCTCCTGCACGCGCGCGGTCCGATTAGAAGGAACTACAACCGTAAGGTCACAGTGAGCAGACAACGGCTCACCCGAGCATCCCGTCAGCGCGATCGTGCGGCAGCCCATCGCCCGCGCCTGATCGGCTGCCCGCAAAACGTTTGGAGATTTTCCACTAGTACTGATTGCAATCAGCACATCGCCCGCCACGGCCAGGGCTTCCACTTGCCGGGCGAAGACTCCCTCGTAACCAAAGTCGTTGCTCAGCGCGGTCAACGCGGAAGTGTCGGTAGTTAAGGAGATGGCCGGAAACGCCCGCCTTTGTTGTTCATAGCGGCCCACGAGTTCAGCGGCAATGTGCTGTGCATCCGCGGCGCTGCCGCCATTCCCGCAAAGCAGAATTTTCTTGCCGGAGCTAAGCGCTTCCCAGATAAGCTGACCGGCAGCTTCAATCTCGGGAAGGGAGGAATCGAGCAGAGCCTGAATTGCTTTTAAGTGCTCTTCGAGAGAACGAGCCAGCAGACTTGCGCAGGAATTGTCAGGTGACATCGACATCTGGAAGTGGAGGAACTTAACATACTTTGCGAAATGACCAAAGCTACAGTGGCTCCAGGGTTCTAACAAGTTTTCTTGCCAATCCTGAAAATCAGGTAATCATCATAGCGCCTTGCACAACCATCATTCGCAGATGTAGTCTTCGCTTCGTTTTCATTCGGATAAATAATTTCATTATGACGGCCTCCACGCAAACGCCCATGCTGCGGCAGTATCACGAACTGAAGCAGCAACATCCCGGAACACTGCTGTTTTTTCGTCTCGGCGATTTCTATGAACTCTTCTACGACGATGCCGTAACCGGAGCTCGCGAACTGCAAATAACATTAACGGCGCGTCACAAGGAACGCGGCGATGCGGTCCCGATGTGTGGTGTGCCGCATCACTCGGCTGCAAACTACATCGCGCGGTTGGTGCGCAAAGGTTATCGCGTCGCAATCTGCGAACAGACCGAAGCAGCTTCGAAGACGAAGAAGCTGGTACGACGCGAAGTTGTCAGAATAGTAACACCCGGTACGCCAATCGATCCGCAACTGCTCGACGCGCGCGAGGCAGTTTTTCTTGCGGCGGTGTGCAGTTCGGGAGAAACAGTTGGCGCGGCGTTTCTCGATATTTCGACCGGCGAGTTTCGGGTTACTCAGGAGAGCGGCGCCAATGCCTGGGAGAAGATTCGCGCCGATCTGGAATCGTATGCGCCGCGCGAACTGCTCTTCCCTGCCTCGCTCACGCCTTTGATAAATGCTGGGCTTTCGCCCAAAGCGCAAACCACCCCGCTGCCGCTCGAGGTAACGCAAACTGTGCGGGGTCCCCAACCGGGCAGCCCGGTTGGGGTGCTTGATAGTTTGCGTAGCGACCCGGAGTCTGCCCGCTTGACTGAGAGCGACTCATCGCAAACTAACAGTTTGCGTTACAACCCTCCGGGCGACTCGCAGAAGGCGTCCTTCATAGACGCCACCCTGACTCCAATCGAAGACTGGCTCTGGCAAAAGAAAGACTGCGCCGCGCTTTTGTTAAATCACTTCGGCGCTCGCTCGCTTGAAGGCTACGGAATCGAACGCAAGGACGAAGCGGTGCGCGCCGCCGGCGCTTGCCTGCGTTATGCGCAGGAGACACAACGCGCCGCCGCCGATCACATAACGAGCCTAACTTATTTTGAGCCGCAGGATCATTTGGTGCTCGACCAAGTGACTGTTCGAAATCTCGAACTGGTTGAATCCCTGGCGGGCGTCGGCGGAGCGAGTGGCCGGACCGTGTTGAGCGTGATTGATGAAACGGTCACCAGCATGGGCGCAAGGCTCTTGCGCTCGTGGTTATTGCGGCCTTGCGTAAAGCAAGGCGAAGTTGAAGCGCGACTTGCGGCAGTTCAGGATCTCTTTGCGTTGCAGATCACCAGAGACAAGCTGCGCTCGTTACTAAAAGAAGTCTCCGACCTCGAGCGTTTGATCGGACGCATCAGTTTCGGTTCGGCCACTCCACGTGATTTGAATGCAATCTTGCGGTCGCTCTATCAGGTGCCGGCAATTCGCGAACACCTGGCTGCGCTACCGTCGTCGCTCCTGCAAGTTTTGTCTGAAAGTGCTGATGAAGTGCCAGAGATTTGTGCGCTGCTCGTCAAGGCGATCAGCGACGATCCTCCGGCAAAGATAAGCGAAGGCGACACAATTCGCGCGGGCTATTCAACGGAGCTTGACGAACTACGTTCAATCAGCCGCAACGCCAAGCAGATTATCGCCACGCTCGAAGCGACTGAACGGACGCGCAGCGGGATCAGCAACCTGCGTATCAAGTTCAACAACGTCTTCGGCTACTTCATCGAAGTCTCCAAAGGCAACGCTCCGCGCGTTCCTGCTGAATACGAACGCCGGCAAACGCTGACCAACGCCGAACGATTTACCACGCCCGAGCTGCGCGATTGGGAAAAGAAAGTACTGGGCGCTGAAGAACGCATCATCGAAATTGAACAGGCACTCTTCGCCGACATTTGCCGGCAAGTTGCCGCCGAAACAAAACGCATTCAGGCTACAGCTCGTGCGCTCGCGGCGCTCGACGCGTTGGCCTCGCTCGGGGAGACGGCCGCGCGCCGGCGTTTTGTCCGACCGGTGATGCATGCGGGCGACGAGATTGAGATTGTCCAAGGCCGGCATCCGGTGATCGAAGTATTCAATGAAGATCCGTTCGTTCCCAACAGCGTCTACCTAAATAATTCGACTGACCGGCTGCTGATCATCACCGGCCCCAACATGGGCGGCAAGAGCACGGTGCTGCGGCAGACGGCAATCGTTTGCATCCTCGCGCAAATGGGCAGCTTCGTTCCCGCTGAGAAGGCGCGCTTGCCGTTGCTCGACCGAGTCTGGACACGCGTGGGCGCTTCAGATGATCTGACGCGCGGGCGTAGCACCTTCATGGTTGAGATGACGGAGACGGCGGCGATCCTGCACAGCTCCACGGCGCGTTCACTCGTTTTGCTTGATGAGATTGGACGCGGCACCGCAACCTTCGACGGGTTATCGATCGCGTGGGCCGTTGCCGAGTATCTTCACGACTCGCCGGAGCACGCAGCGAAGACTCTGTTCGCGACGCACTATCACGAGTTAACTGAACTCGCCGAGCGCTTACCCGGCGCACAGAATTATCAAATCACTGCGGCGGAGCGCGAAGGTGAAGTTGTGTTTCTACATCGTCTCGAGCGCGGTCGCGCTTCGAAGTCCTACGGAATCCAGGTAGCGCGTTTGGCAGGACTGCCTCCGGCGGTGCTCGCCAATGCCCGCGAAGTGTTGGCGCGACTGGAGCGTTACGAGTTGGACGTATTTGCCGAGGAGGATGCGATTGCGGCGCAGGCAGCGGTTCGAACAGCACAGGCGCATGCCGCGGCCGGCGCCAGCGCGAGCGGCTCCAACAATTTGGAGTCCGTCGCCCAAGGTTCGGCCGGTGACGCGTTGGAAGCAGCCGCGCGCCGCGCCGGCCGTAGAAAAGCAGTTGCCCAGGCTTCGCTGTTTGATTTAGCGAATCGGAAAGTGGTCGACGAAATCCGCAACCTTGATCCGGAGAAACTGTCGTCCGAAGAAGCAAAGGAACTTTTGCGCAAACTACGCGAACGCTTGATGTGAGGTCGGAAATTAGCCGCAGATTTACACGGATGAACGCGGATCTGAAAAAAGAGTTTCATAAGGCTGAACCGATAGCAACTAGAGTCGGATCATTCGCAGGTCACACTTTCTTCCAATGATGCTTGTATTTTTCCTGATCCGCGTTCATCCGTGTAAATCTGCGGCTACTTTTCTATTGCGGCTGCTTCAACGGCGCGTCACTCACGGTAAACCAGTCTCCTTTGCCGTCGTCGGTGCGCAGCATGCGCATGATCTCATCGAAGTTAAAAGGCCGCGCGCCGCGGCGCCCAAACACTGAAATCTGATTCCCGCTTTCATCGACAGCACGATCGCGATCGAGCGGTTTCGAAATCGCCAGCGCGTCGCCCTTGGTCTTGAACGTTGCAATCAGCACCGGCTTCGGTCGCGGACTAAACCCAGCGTATTCCGGCATCGTCTCCGGCGAAGTCAATTGCAGTATTCGTAAACCGTTCCTGCCGTCAGCCACGTAGCCAAAGAGGCTCGCATTCGTCATCGCTACTTTCACCTGGTGCACATCGTTTAGTCCGCCATCGGCGTTGAAGGTCTGATCAAGGCGCGGCTTGTCGGGCTGTTCGACATCAACTATCGCAATTCCCTCTTTGCCATTGGCGACGTACGCGTAAGTGCGAGCCACATAAACATCACGAGCATCAGCAAGGGGAACCAAAGCACTAGGCACAACCTTCGGCGAACCGGGCGAACTTAAATCCAGCACCTTCATTCCTTCATTGTCCACGATAAAACCATAGCGAAACTGAATCGCGATCGCTCGCGGGTTCTTCAACTCCGGCGCGCCAACCTGTGAACTGATTCGCGGGTTTAGCGGATCGTCGATGTCAACGACAACCAATCCGTGCGCAGTCGTGACGTAAGCATAGTGCCCTGCGATCGTTATGTTGTTCGCATCCGTCAGCGCGCCTTGGGGATTGAACGCGCCGGCAGGATACTTCGCCGGATCGAGCGCTCGCTTCAAATAATTATTTAGCGGATCACCGTCGAGTAGCGAAGCGGCATTCACCAGAATCAACCCCTCATACTTGTCAGCAATGTAAAGATAAGCGTAGAGCGGATGAATGGGCTGCTCTTCATTGACCAGTTGCTTACGTGCCTCGCCTGTCAGTTTGGCGGCGCTTTCAGGGTCAATCATCGTGCCATCAGTTTTCATCCGCCAGCGGGCCGGATCAACCGCCAACGTTGTAGGCGCGGCGACTGCGGTGGCGTATTTCGTCTTCACCCAAAACTTCTGACCAAAACGAGAAACCGGCGCAGTAGTTATCCGTTCCGAAAAACCCTTCTGGTCGATTTGCGCGACGTCGTAAACGCGCAGGCCTCCTTCGCCTGCGGCCACGTAGGCATACTCGCCCCGCAACTGCACCTGCAACACGCGCGGATTCCCGACGTGCTCGTAAGCTGTCTTTAGTTCACTGCCCGCTTTCACAAACTTCTCGTAGTTGTCCGGGTAAGCAATCTTCTGAAGCGAACTACCGAAGACTGCCTGCGGCTCGGTGTGCTCGGTCGCGACGACAACTTCCAACGCGTCGCCCGCAGCCACGTACACGTACCGACCCATGAAGTTAACGAAGTTGGTCCCCTGCAAAAGGAGTTGGGCCAGCCAGGCGTTGTTGTCGTTCTTTGCTGAGACGTGGCAATCGGTGCAGCCTTTCGTTTCCGTGGCGCGCACGGTGTGCGGTACATGCGTGTTGAAGGTCTGACCGGCGAAGCCTTCCGCGGAAGTTGTCTGCTGCTGCGAATAGATCCACTCGCGGTTTTGATTCTGCGAACTAACCAGCACCGCCGACGAGGAACGCACGGGCGCGACGCGGTTGCCGGTGACTGTGCCGTCGCGCCCAAGCATGAAGATGTCGTCGCGCAAAACCTGAAAGTTGTATTGCGTGAAGTTGCGCGAGTCGCCGCCTTCGTTATGCCGGTTCGGCATCTTGCGGTTCGCCTGCATCGATAGGTGACAACCAAAACAACTCGTCACCCATGACGAGTGGCAGGCGACGCAAGTCATATCGGAATCGCGATGCGCCAGTTCTTGATCGCTTTTTGGTAACGCGCCCCAAGTGGTGTTGTCTTTGCGAATTGTTTTTGAGTAACGCGATCGCTCGTTGTAATCGCGCGTGCCGGGCGTGATCGTGTCGACGGTTTGAATCACGCGCCACCAGCGTCCGGGCACGACCAGCGAGTTTTGAATGATGTCACCAGCCTTTAGTTCAACGTCCTTGCCGCTTGCATCCTTCTTCTTGCGGTCGCGCTGGATTGTTTGAAACACCGGCACCTTGGCGCCGGACTCATCACGCGTGGTAAAGCCGCGCGCAAGATTCCGACCGGTGACCGGCGGTTTGCCTGCCGCGATCACTAGCGGCGCCGCTGGGCCTGAAGTAAACAGATTCGCGCGTTTGCGAATCGAG
>JANLYZ010000130.1:0-16293 GCA_031365905.1 Chloracidobacterium sp.
CTGTCCAGGAGTTCATTCAGTACCTGCATTTGAGAACCTCCTTCATTGGAAAATCTCGATATGATTTTGAGCGCTCACGAAGCCGTTCGCGGCGACTGGCAAGCTACCGAAAACGTCTCCGAAAACGCTTAGGATATACGCAGCCAGCGTTGAATGCTATTCGATCCGTTGTGTGGCGTGCTAGGTCAGTTGGAAAACGCCACAGCCGAACCGCAAGCAGTTGACCGGATTCTACCGAAAGTAATTAGCTGACACTTGGCTCCGACGGCAGAAAACAATTCAGGCACTCCCCTTTTTCCCGGTCACTTTGGTAGCACCCCCGGACATTTCTCTGACTGAATAAACAACGCGACCTCTCAAGACACTTGCTTCAGCATATCCGCAAGAGTAATATTCGCCCGCTTTTGGCGCACTGCCCTCATCACCAATTCTGGGCATACTTCGGTGGGGTCTTTAGCCTCAACTACAACAAAAAGAGAATGTGAGTTTAGCCCTACTGTTTTGGAGGTTGCCTCCGCGGCTGCCAATGCCTTTGGTGCAACTTCAGTTTTCACCTTCATGTCTTCGAAAGGATAAGTCCATGATCCTTGATGGCCTCAGAGAGATTCTCAAACTGGAGGGAAACGAGATCGGCGCCGCCTCGTGCACATTGTATGTGCGCGATCCTTTCTGGCCCGACGAGTTGCGCCTGATTGCCATGCCCGGCGTTAAGCTTACTGAGCCTATGCATGGCTTTAGTTTTCCGCCGCATTCGAAACGAGTTGTAGCCGAGGGCGACTTGGAAGTTTTTAGCTCTGACTCCCGGTCTAATGAGACGCTTCGTGAAGCCGCCGATTCGCCGCGCGATCTTATTGACCCAGAGAAAAATTTCCTGTTCGGTGATTTCGTGGAACGAGAGAGTATTAAGTCCTCAGCTCGCCTAACCCACCAAGTAGATGGGCGTATAGAGGCCGTCTTGTTTGTTAATTTCGTCGAAAAAAGAAAGTTTGACAAAGCGCTGAAGGCCACGCTCCGAAAATTATTAAAAGAGTTGGTCAAGAATCTACCGGGCCTCGATGCTGAACTCCGCAGCTCAGAATCGGACGCCCTGGTTCAAGCGATCAAGATGTTCCCTCCAACCTACCAGGGATCAACTAAGCTCCACGATTGGAACCAGCCACTGCCGGATTACCTGCGCTCGCTGCTGGGCGTGGCCTTCGCGGCCCTTGACTTGGACACCCGCACCGAGTTTGGAACAATCCATGTTTACGACCGACGAACCTCAACTTTACAGCTCGCGGCCCACCTCGGTGAAGTTGACACAGTGCGCGCTAATTCGCAGTCCGTGGCGACGGGAGAGGGGATCATTTCATGGGTCGCTATTCGTCGCAAAGCGCTATTGATAGCTGACTTCGAGGGCTCGGCCTTCGCCGGTATTCACATTCCCATCAACACCGCTGAGCCGGTCAGAAGCGAAGTCGCCATACCAATCTTTGCCGGTGAAGAGTTGCTCGGGGTTTTGAACCTAGAGTCCTCCAAGCCAAACGCCTTTCGACCAACCTGTGTCCGCTCGCTTTGGTTTGCGGTTAACCGGGCAGCAGTGGCCCAGCGAATGTCGCGCATTAACGAGCGAATGAAGAGGCTCATTGACAGCTTACTTGAGCTTTGTGGAGAGGCAGTGGGTAAGGGGAACGGCAATTTCTCACTCAACCGGTTGGCCGACCTGGCCGCGAGGGAATTGTATGCGGCCCGTTGTGGCATCTGGCGGTACGATGAACCGAGCAACGACTTTGAACTAGCGGGGGTGACGCCCGCAGAACTTCAACCCAAGCCTCCCAGGACGGATGGCTGGAGCAAATATCTTCTGCAACTAGGGTGGCCGGTTTGGATCAATAGGGGAAAGACTAGTAGTGATTTTGAAATCCGTTATTGGAGCGGAGCTGCTTGGGATCAGCCGCCACCTGATCGGAAGCCTCCCAAAGAAATCAATTCGACCGTGAAAGCTGATGTGAAGTCCTTGCTGGGGATCCCAATCAGGGTAGGCCATCAGTACATTGGAATAGCTTGGCTGGGATATGAGCGCGATCAGAAAACACCGCCTGAAAATGAGCTAATGAAGCTGGCGACCGGCTTCGCCGACTATGCGGGCCTAGTTATTGAATTCAGTCAAGTCGACTTTGTGGACCAGGAGGCCGTGCAGAGAATCGGCGACCAACTCTCTCAGAGTCTGCTTGCCGCGGGGCCGCTGAAGCTGGAAGGGTTTCCCTGGATAGAAGGCTACGTTAGATCAGAACCCTTCACCAACTCACGGATCGGGGGTGATTTCCACGCTGCTCGCGTCATTGATGAGCAAACCGTAGGCGTTTTGGTTGGCGATGGGAAAGGCCACGCTGTCACAGGCGCGCTTAACATGTTGCCGATGCTCACGGTCTTCGAAGCCTATTGGAAAGAATCGCGTTCGGCTACGCACATCATGGACAAGATAAGGGATATATCAATCAAGCTGGGGGTGGAGGGAACCGCCATCTATTGCGTTTTCACCGTCATTGAAAAAACTCTCTGGCTGTCGTGCACCTCTGCCGGGTATCTTTCTCTCATCATATTTGGGAAGGAAGAGACACGGGCGTTCCCACCTGAAGGGCCGGCGAGGGGTGGCATGCTCGGAGTGCCTTGGCTTAAGGAGCCTCCCGCTGAGGATCACATTAAGCTATTCAGGGACGATCTGCTTATCATATTCACCGACGGCCTGGAACTAAACCTTGATGAAATCACGGGGGTCGGTGTAGCGCACAAGAAGAGAGAACCGCAGGTCATAGCGGACGCAGTTTTCGAAACGGCTTTGAAAAAAAATAAGGGCAAGCCTCTTGATGATGACGCCACCGTGATGGTGATTCGTGTTACATGACGCAGGTAGAGTTGACGAGCGGCGGTCAATGGCAAAATTAGAGCATCTCAAAATCCTCAGGCAGGGCGTCGAGGCCTGGAACAGTTGGAGACAAACGAAACCATCGATCGTTCCGGATCTGAGAGGCATAAAGTTCATAAGAGCAAACCTGGCCAACGCTGACTTTCACAACGCCGATTTCTACAATGCAGTTCTTTATGGGACAGACCTGACCAACGCGAACTTGGCAGAGGCAAGAATCTTCAATGCCAACTTGAGTCATACCAACCTCACGAAAGCTATCTGTGACGATGCCGTAATTCTAAATTCAGATTTTACCTATGCCACTCTGACTCGTACCAGCCTGCGCGCGACGGTGCTCTTCGCAGCGAATTTCACCAAAGCCACTCTGCGAGGGGCAATTCTTGAAGGCGCTCATCTGGGTGATACCATTTTCGGAAATACCGACCTCACCGACGCAAGAGGATTGGAATCATGTCAACATAATACTTCGAGTGTTCTAGATACCCCCACACTCGCAAAATCAGGAAGATTACCGTTGGCGTTCTTACAGGGATGTGGTTTGGCGGACACGTTTATTGAATATATTCCGTCGCTGCTCAGCAGGCCGTTGCCCTTTCACTCTTGCTTTATTAGCTACTCGAACAAGGATCAATTGTTTGCGGAAAAGCTCCATGGTGACTTGCAGAAAAAAGGTGTTCGATGCTGGTTTGCGCCCCAAGACCTGAGAATTGGCGATAAGTTCAGGTCAGTCATCGATGAATCAATTCAAATTCATGACAAGTTGATGTTGATATTATCGAAGTCGTCGGTAGCTAGTGATTGGGTTGCGAAGGAAGTCGAAACAGCAATGGAACGAGAGCGCCTGGAAGACCGAATCATTCTTTTCCCCATCCAGCTTGACAACGAGGTTTTGAATAGTCGAATTGGCTGGGCCGCCGACATTCATCGCTCAAGAAATATTGGAGACTTTCGACGATGGAAGAATGTCGAGTTTTATCAGAAAGCCTTTGATAAGTTGCTGAGGGATCTTCAAAGCAAGCGCGCTTAACTATTGCGCTCATGGTCATTCTTTCTGCCACTCGTTACGACGCGCCGAATCCAACGTTCAGCGTCATTGAAGGCGTTAACGGATTGCGGCTGCGAGTGTTTGTTTCCCGATGAAGACCTTCACCCTTTTGACGTTGGGAAACTGTCGCGCCGTTGCTTCAATCTGTGAAGTGATGCGCGGCTCATCGCAAACACCGGCGACAAACACTTCGCCCGAAAGACGGAGCGTGGCGGTGTGGTTAACGATCGCAACCGACCTAACTTTCAGATTGCGCCCCTTCCAAAAGTTTTCCAGGTTCGGGGTTTTACGGAAACCTGGCAGGATTGCTTTTCTGCCGGCTTCCGGCGGGATTGAGAGCAGCGCTTCCAGAGCTGCCCTCAAAGGCGCGGCGTCAGGTTTGATGAAAACCGTTGAAGGCACCAGACTATCTCCGCAACCGATCTTCTTGCCGCTTTTCCCATCGTCACCAACCGCTACGAGATAGACCTGGATCGTCAACCGATGTTGCGCGAAATCCTTATCGCGTTTCAGGATTTCCAGCAACGACGTGCCGTCGTCGTATTCTACATTTCCTATTTTCCAACCAGTTCCGCCATATGAAAACACTCGAAAGAGTATGCGGTGTTTCTCGCCGAAATTTTCAAACGTGACCGGCACTTCCATCATGCGCGGGCCGCCAGTTCCCTCCTGAATGGAAAAGTTTTTGATCTCCATGTCCTGGGCGTTGAAGAGCGGGTCGCCATCAATAGCGCCGACTTCACCGCCGGAGGAGTGGGCATCCTGCCAAAGCAAGTCTGCCAATTCCTTTCCGAAATACCTGTCGAGCAAAGCGCGACTGCGAGTTTGAAAAAACGGACTCCGCCGCTTGTGCTGCCGATAGAGATCGACAACTAACCCACGTGGAGACATCGGACTGATTCTTCCCTGCGCTGTCGCCACAGAAGAATGGCAGGCCGCAATTATCACGACGGCTAAAACCAGTTTGATGGCCTTAATGGAGAGGCATTTCTTATCAAGAGAGAGCTTCTTGCAAAAGGTGGACTCGACTTTGAAGTGCAAACTGACCAAATCGAAAATATGAAACGTCAATGGCAACTCCTTAACATTCATACCTGGCTTCAGCCAGGTGATTCAAGGCGCGCAAGAAGCAGGGAAACCGTTCAAACGGTTTCCGACTTCTCTGGTGACAGTTAACCTCCGAAAAGAGTGAAGGCGCAGAGCCTGAGCTCTGCGCCTTGAATGCCACGATTTCGACTTCACGGCCAAAATGACTGTAACGCGCCACGCTGTTCACGACGCGCTTTTGGCAGCCGTATCGGTAGTGGTGGTCTTGTTCGGCTGCGGAGTGATGCGCAGATAAGGCTTCGGCGCCTTCCAGCCGGCGGGAAACTTCGTCTTCGCATCTTCATCAGACATCGAAGGAACGATGATCACGTCGTCGCCGTCTTTCCAATTCACCGGAGTCGCGACGCTGTACTTCGCCGTGAGCTGAAGTGAATCGATGACGCGCAAAATCTCGTCGAAGTTCCTGCCGGTGCTCGCCGGATAAGTGATCATCAGCTTCACTTTCTTGTCCGGGCCGACGACGAAGACTGAACGCACCGTGAAGATGTCGCTAATCTCGGGATGAATCATGTCGTAGAGTTCCGCAACTTTGTGATCCGGATCAGCGATGACCGGGAAGTTCAATGCCGTTCCCTGCGTCTCCTTGATATCTTCAGCCCACTTGCTGTGCGAATCAGTTTTGTCGACGCTCAGTCCAATCACTTTAACGCCGCGCCGATCAAATTCCGGTTTGAGACGCGCCGCTTCGCCCAGTTCGGTAGTGCAAACCGGCGTGAAATCTTTGGGATGAGAAAAAAGGACACCCCAACTATCGCCCAGCCAGTCATGAAAACTGATCGGACCGTCGGTCGTGTCTGCCGTAAAATCGGGTGCCAGGTCGCCTAAACGTAAAGCCATTTCGATCTCCTTCCATCGCTAAAAGGTAAGCTCCCTTTTGCTAATTCCAAGGGAGGGGTTCGGGGTTGTATGTTGGATGAAGTCCAGCAACGCTTTTACATCCAACTCCGCTGCAAGTCAAATTATCAAGCACGCAGCTTGTCCACTTCCAGAGGACGACAGGAAAAGGGCCGGACAAAGCTTAACCAGTAACAATGACAAGACGCTTCAGGTGTTCACTGGACCGCTTCGAGTTATGAGCGCTTTCGCACAGAGCGCTGAAGGTGTTGACCTTGCCTGCCTGCTCGTAGAGAAGTGTGGCATGTCCCCCCAGGCCTCATTCGAATCAGGCGAGTGGTACCTGCTCATCACCTGCGAGCATTGTGGGGCGAAACATATTCTGCCTGATCCTTCTTCCGGCCAGACAATTCCGATGGAGAGCTCAAGCTGCTCAAACTGTCTGCGGATTACCAAACACACCGATGACAATATTGAGAGATATAAACATGAAGGTGTGACTGAATAGCATCATCGTGCTCTGCAACCGATCCCAGTTGGCAATCCGGTCGATGATCGTAACGCGTATTTCAACTGCTGCGTGTTGGTGCTATCATTAGGTCACCCCCCTTAAGCAGCTTATAAATGCCGCAGGCGCTTCCCCCGGTTGGAACCTATGTCCAGGAAAAGCCCCGATCCCAAGGTGAGTTCAAAGTCAGTACTACCGCCGCACCTGCGCCCGGATTTGTATCGCGCGATCTTCACCCATTCGAGGGAGCCTATTGCGATTATCGACACCAAGGGTCTGTATCTCGAGCAGAACTCCGCTCACGCTGAGCTATTGGGCTACTCAGATGACGAACTCAGGAACCAAACTCCAGCCATCCACATGGGGGATCGTGAATTCGCAGAAGTGGTGCGCACGGTCGAGGAAAAAGGCGAGTACCGCGGCGAAGTAATCAGCAAAACTAGAACTGGCGAGACCCGGCATATTGAGCTGTCGGCTTTTGCAATGCGCGACGAGTCAGGCGCGCCGCTTTGCTATGTCGGCATTAAACACGACATCACAGATCGCAAGCTGGCCCAGTTGGCGCTAGAACAAAGCGAAGCCGAGCTGACCGACTTTTTTGAAAACGCCGCCATCGGGTTGCATTGGGTCGGAGCCGACGGCATCGTGCTGCGTGTCAATCAGGCAGAATTGGATTTGCTTGGGTTCAGCCGCGAAGAATATGTCGGCCATCATATCGCTGAGTTTCACGTCGATCAGAATGTTATTGAAGACATTCTGAAACGACTACAGGCTGGCGAAGTGCTTGAGAATTACGAAGCCCGAATGCGAGCGAAAGACGGCCGCATCAAATATGTCCGCATTAACTCGAGCGTCTACCGGAAGGCGGGAAAGTTTGTTCACACACGCTGCTTCACGCGCGACATCACTGACCGAAAGCGGACTGAGGGCCGACTAGCGTTGCAGTATGCCGTCACCAGGATCCTCTCCGAATCAATTGAGGTCGGCGAAAGCGCGCTGGATATTCTTCGCACTGCTTGTCAGACCCTGGATTGGGAAGTGGGCGTGCTTTGGAAAGTCGATACACAAGATCAACTTTTGCGCTGTGTGGAGATCTGTCATGCGACCTCGAAATCAACTCTTGAGTTTGATCTGCTTACTAAAGAAACTGCCTTTGCCAAAGGGCTGGGCCTGCCGGGACGCATTTGGGAGAGCGGCAAACTCGTGTGGGTTGATAATGTCGTAATGGATCCAAACCTTCCCCGAGCTCCGGTGGCTCTCCGAGAAGGTCTGCGCGGCGCCTTTGGTTTCCCGATATTTGTAGGCAAACAAATCTGGGGCGTGATCGAATTCTTCAGTGCGGAAATTCGTGAGCGGGATGACGAGTTAATGAATTTGGCTGCCGGAATCGGAGGCCAAATTGGCCAGTTTACCCAAAGAAAGCGCGCCGAAGCGGAACTCGCCGAATTGTTGGATCGAGAACGCCTGGCCCGCGAGGATGCTGAAAAGGCCAACCGTTTGAAGGATGAGTTTTTGGCCACGCTCTCACACGAGTTGCGCACTCCACTGAATGCTGTGATTGGCTGGTCGCGCATGTTGAATTCGGGAAGACTTGACCGGGAAAACGCAAAACATGCCCAGGAGGTAATCGAACGAAACGCCTGGGCTCAAAAGCAAATCATTGAAGACATCCTCGACGTCTCAAGGGTAATCACCGGTAAGCTGCAACTCAGTCTGAGTCCGGTCGACCTGGCCGCCGTGGTAGATGCCGCGCTGGACGCAGTGCGGCCGGCGATGGAAGCAAAAGAAATTGAAGTTGAAGCCGCCATCGATCCGAATCTGAGAGTGATTTCCGGAGATGCGAATCGCTTGCAGCAAGTCGTATGGAATCTTCTTTCAAACGCCTCGAAGTTTACGCCGGGCGGCGGTCGCGTCGAAATCTCGCTAAGTCAGAATGCTACCCACGTGCTCATTCAAGTCAGCGATACTGGACCAGGCGTCGATCCTAACTTTCTGCCCTACGTGTTCGAGCGTTTTCGGCAAGCTGACGGCTCGACTACGCGCGTGCACGGTGGGCTCGGTCTGGGGCTGGCGATTGTTAGGCAGTTAGTTGAACTGCATGGCGGAACGATCGCGGCCGAGAATCGTCGCAACGAGCCCGGTGCGATCTTCACAATCCAGCTGCCCTTGCCCACCGGCTTACTGCGTAAGGAACTGCTCGCGAAAGCTGAGGCAGCATTTGCGACCAGCCCGTCAGAACTGCCCAGCCTGGAGGGCCTCCACATTCTCATCGTTGATGATGAAGTCGACGCGCTCGATTTGATTACAGTTGAACTAACGCAACATGGCGCAAAGGTAACGGGTGTCACCAACGCAGAAGATGCTTTCAAAGCTTTCGTCCAACGCCAATTCGATTTGTTGGTGAGCGACATAGGCATGCCAAAGATGGATGGCTATGAGTTGATGCGCCGCGTTCGCAAACACGAAGAAGGTCGCAATAAACGAATTCCTGCAGTCGCCTTAACTGCCTACGCGCGAGTCCAGGATCGCATGCAGGCGATACTGGCGGGCTTCAGCACTCACGTGGCCAAACCCATCGAGGCTAACGAGCTAATTACCGTAGTCGCCGGCTTGGCTGGGCGATTACGATCCGACTTGTAGGGCACCTGCCTGCTCATTTCCGAGAACACAAGTCGGGCAGGGATAAGCCCTGCCCTAACGACCTTCCGAATTTTCTACCAACCTTACCCTAGACTTTCCTGATAAACTGCTGGCATGCCGAAGCGTTGCGATTGGGCCAAATCGGAACTATCAATCGCTTATCATGATCGTGAATGGGGCGTGCCGGTGCACGACGATCGCAAGCTGTTTGAGTTTCTGATTCTCGAAGGCGCTCAGGCCGGACTCAGTTGGGAGATAATACTTAACAAGCGCGAAGCCTATCGCGCGGCGTTCGACGGGTTCGATCCGGCAAAGGTGGCGCGTTACGATGACCGCAGGCAGGAGCAGTTGTTACAAAATGCCGGCATCATTCGGAATCGCCTGAAGATTGCCGCTGCCATTCAAAACGCCAAATCCTTTCTGGCGACGCGTGAAGAGTTTGGCAGTTTCGACCGCTACGTCTGGCAATTCGTTGGCGGCGTTCCTAAGCAGAGAAAACGCGGACAAGGTGTGCCTACCCACACGGAGGAATCAGACGCGCTGAGCAAAGACTTGCGGCTTCGCGGCTTCAAGTTTGTAGGAACGACTATCTGCTATGCCTTCATGCAGGCTGTCGGCATGGTCAACGATCACAACCATAGTTGCTTTCGTTACCGGGAGCTTCGTTAACCGCAGTCAAAAACCTGGAGGACACCGATGTCTAAGTTTGCCTTGCTGGCGACGACTATCATGATTTGCCTTGCTTCGCTCTCCTGCCAAAACTATTCAGCGGGTTTGGAAAAAACTGTCGCTCGCGCCGATGAGACTACCGCCCTGGGTGCGCTGCACACCGTCTCAGTGGCCCAGCAAACCTACTCAATCAGCAATAGCGGCAACTATGGAACTTTCCCACAGCTGTGCGCCGGCGGCTATCTGGATTCGCGCTTCAATTCCGATAGGCCTCCTATGAAGGACTATGTTTTAACGATGGAGGTTGGTAGTTCAGCACAGGGTCCGCTCTACAAAATCAGCGCCGATCCGGCAGGGAACGGTCCTCAGGGCAGACACTTTTATGTTGACTCGAGTTCGACAGTGCTCCACGTCAACCCAACCCAGCCCGCGTCCGCAAGCGATCCGATTCTTCAACCTTGAGCGTCTTTCGGGGTGCAACAAACCTGGAGGAGCGGTCGCGACGCTCATTCTTCATTTTCATCGCCCATTACACGTCGCTTGCGAATGGTCGAGTCTTCGGGCTCCGATGATGCCCCGGGCGCCGGTCGTTTGGTCACCGCGCGCGTGCCAACTTCCTGGCGAAACTTTCCATTCGCATCATAGAGCCGCATATATTGAAGACGATTGCGCACCACCCCCTGGACGTAAGCGCGAGTCTCCTTGTACGGAACGGCCTCGGCCCAGTCGTCGATCTCGGCTGGCAACGACGCTTGCCACTGCACCAGTTTCTGCGGTCCAGCGTTGTAAGCCGCGGCCACGTATTCGATGCGGCCAAACTTGTCCATCTGATCGCGCAGGTAGGCAGTGCCGAGTTGGATATTCAAACGTGGTTCATAGAGCGACTCTTCGTTGATGCCGCGTTCAACTCCATACTTCTTCGCCGTCAGCGTCCCCGTCGGCACGAGCAGTTGCATTAGCCCGTAGGCGCTGGCGTGAGATTTCGCGCGCGACACGAAGACTGTCTCCTGGCGAATCAGTCCGGCGACTTGATAGGGATCAAGACCTCTGGCGCGCGACTCCTGCACGATGATGTCCCAGTAAGACAGCGGATAGAACACGTCCCATTCTTCGCGCGTCAGTTCCTCCGGTTTCATTTGTGAATAATCGGGGAAGCTTTTCTTGAGCACATTGAGCGCGCGCACGTTGTCTTCCTCAGAACGATAGATTCTAGCAATGGCCAGATTAACCTTCGGACTATTGCCGGCTGCGGGAGACGCCGCCGCGAGCTCTTCCAACGCCCAATCGTTAAGCCCGACATTGTTTAGTTCATCCGACTTGGCAATCAGCTTGTCTTCATTCGCGCCTGCAGTTTCCTCGGCGACCGTGACCGTTTGCAGATTCGCGACGGCACGCCCGACGACTGAATCCACCGGAAAGGTTTTCACTGGAACTGTGCCAACACCACTGCGCAACATCGCATCAAGTCGTTGCTTCGCAAGGTAGCCGTACCAGTTGGCATCGTAACGACCCTGCATGGCTCGATAAAGCACGCGTGCCTCGCCGAGTTTGCCCGCGCGTTCCGAATCGCGCGCTGCCCAATAGCCGGCGCGACCGCGGTTGTCAGTGTTCTTGTCGGCGTAATAAGCGAGATGTTCAGTCAGAAGTTTGGACGACTCGGCAAAGTTTTTGCTCTCGTGCGTCATCCAGGCAAGATCGAACTGCGCCTGCGCTACTTCGGCCGAGCCTTGATAACTGTTGACTGCCGTGCGCAGAAAGTATGATGCGTCTGTGCCGTTGTTCGCGTCTTCCGCGATCTGGCCGACGCTGACGAGCGCCCGCCGCGTAAAGGAACTGCTTGCGAAGTCGCGCCGCAACTCTTCGATAGTAGCGCGCGCCTGCTCCCACTGCTTCCCCCGCGCGTAGGCCTGGGCCATATAGTAAAGCGCTTCGGCGCGCGTCTCGCCGGCTGAGGACGGAATCGCATTCAAAGCGCTCACCGCGTCGGCTATCTTTTTCACACTCGCTGCCGCGCTCACGCGATGCAGTTGCGCTTGAGCGCTTGAAGTGTTAGGGAACCGCGCAAACGCATCGGCGTAGGCTTGGGAAGCGTCGAGGAATCGCTTCGCCTCGTAAAGCTTATTGGCGCGTGCGATCGCTTCGTCGGCACCAACAGCAGACAACGAAGCGCCCAGGCGCGGGATTGCAGTCGCCGCGTCGGCGCTTTCCGCCGCAGCCGGAGCATAGAAATACAAACGACGATAAGCGGCGAGGGCCCGCGTCGAATCAGATGTTTGCTCATAAGCTCGAGCCGCCAGCAACAACGCGGCCGGATCATCCTTCGCAATCAGATCTCTTAATTGGTTGGCGCCTGCCGCAATACTGCCAGATTTAATCAGGATGTTAGCAACGCGCAAGGTCGCTTCACGCACGCGCGTCGAGCCTGGATAGTCATTGAGCAATTGTTCGTACGTCGTGCGCGCTTCAGGTAACCTGCCTGCTTGTTCGAGTGCGCCGCCGCGCATGAAGAGCGCGTAATCGCCGAGGACGCTGTGGTCGCGAATCGTGCTTGTATCAAGTAACGACGCGGCGCCGGGGTAGTCTTTCGTGTTGAGCCGGATGCGCGCGCGAACGACGCGCGCGAGTGCGGCCGCCTTCGTGCGCGGAAAGTCTGACTCGATCCGCGCCACCGCGTCTTCCGCCGGCAACACTCCACCGCGAGTCATTGCTCGGAGGCTGTCGAGTGCCCTAAGTTCAGCCGGAGTTTGCTGTCGGGTCAGACAGCTTGCCGTCATGAAGGCCGGCAGCGAAGCGCCAACGACGACGGCAATGCCGATAACAACAAGCGTCAGACGATATTTCCCAAGTTTCTTCACAAGCGTCCCCTTAAAATAGTTTCGAGTTTCAGGTTTCGAGTTTCGAGTTCTCTAGCCGCCGTGCTTGGATTCATAAGCAGAGCGATTTGTTGTACCTCAAAACATCAAACGTGAAACTCGTAATTCGAAACTCGAAACTGTTTCTCTACGCCGAGACCGTTGCGCCCGGATACGCGCTGCCAAGCTTGGCCTCGTCGCCTTCGGCAAGCGTCGTCACCAATTCGTGGTGGAAATAATCGTAACGTTGGGCCACCTCCGGCTTGACGCGTTTGTCATACATTTCACGTGAACGATCAATGTACTCCCGCAAACGCGAGTAGAGATCACCCTGCGAACGACCCTCAACTACTTTTTGTTCGTTATAGAGCTTGATTTCTGAAACCAGCAGGCGGGCAAAGCGGCGCGCATCAGTGTGAAGCCGACGCTCTTCGTCGCTGGCAACCTCCACCGGCAGTTCTACGTCCGCGCCGTATCGTCGTCGTGGCGTGGTCGCCGGCGCGGGCGCCTCCACGAGTGGTGCCGGTTCCGGCGCTACTTCTACCGCCGCTTCCACGGGCGCGGTCTCGATCTCCGCTTCATAAATCTGCGGTTCATGAACAACCGGCGGTTCAACCAGCTCGGGTTCTGGCGGCGCTTCGACTGCCACCACCTCCGCGGGCGGCGCACTCTCTTCTACAATCGGAGTTATCTCGTCATACTCCACCGCCGGCGTATATGAAGGTTGAGTCGCCGGTGCAAATTCTGCGGGCGCAGCTTCGGGCGCCGGTTGCGGTTGAGCCGGCTGGGGCGCCGGCGCCGCGCGCGCGACCAACAATTCGACCGCCATAGCAGCAACGCGCACCAGCGTCTCAAGCGCTTCCAGGTTAATCGCATCAGCATCGAGGTCGGCTGAGTCGGCATACAAAACTGCCACCGTTCGCTCACGCACGACGAGCGGTACGGCCACGATGCGTGAAGGCGGTTCATCCCCCAGCCGATTTAGCAGTAAATGATTTTCTGAATGCGAACTCGAGCTGCCACTCCACGAAGCGCGCGATCGCGCAGCGTGTCCCACAGAAGTGTCGGCCGCAGTGGCAAACGACATCTGGTGAATCGCCTGATCACCAACCGTCCCTTGGAAACCACGCGCGCGCCAACCAATGCTTTGGTCACCCTTGCTGACGAAGAAAGCGACACGCGGCGCGAATGATGCGGCCCGGTTGACCAATATCTTCAGAATGCCTGCCTGCGAATTCTGCTCATCAATTTCCGAGATGGCGGCCTTAATGATCGCCATGTCGCTTGAAGCTTTCGCGCGCGAGGATTCCGAAGCGGCGAGTTCGATGCCCGCTTCATGGGCCGCTCGCAGGTGTTCCAGAATTGAATTCGCAACGCCTGCATCAAGGTTAACTTCGCCTTGTCGATCGAGCAGCCGGCTGAGCGACTCGTTGAGTTGGCTTTGGAGCGCAGCAATTTCCTGCCTAATACCACTAATGCGCCCTTCGATGTAACTCTCGAGTTCATGGCGCAAGCTGTCTTCCAGTTGTCCGCTTACCACAGTGTGTTCCTCCGTTGCAGGTCTTTTTTTACGCGCGTCCCTGGTGAGATCATAAATTGAAGTGAACGCTTGAGACTTGGGCGGGGGCAGTACGTCTCTTCAGGGATTATGAACGCGTGGGGATCGGTGAGTCAAGAAATCGTTTCTGGCAATGTTTCTGGAAGTTAGATTGACACTGTTCCAGCCGTCGGCTATAAGTCCCGTATGGTCCGCCAGACGGTGAAGAACCGACCATCCCCAGGGACGTTCAATGCCTGCTACCATCCTAATTGCCGACGATCACGAAGATAACCGGGAGCTTTTGCAGCTCTTGCTTTCAGGCGCGGGTTACAACGTCCGCGAAGCAAGAGACGGAAAAGAATGTCTGGCTATTGCCCGGGACGAGGCGCCGGATTTGATTGTGATGGACTTGTCGATGCCGGTGCTGGATGGTTGGGGAGTCTTAAAGGAACTCAAAGCGGATAAGCGCACGCTGACAATACCCTGCATGGCTGTTACCGCTCACGCCGACCTCGCACAAGATCAAGCGCTGAAGACGGGCTTCCGCGCCTACGTGTCGAAACCTTACACTGCCGAGACGCTCTTGCAGACGATTGCAGATTTGCTTGCCAAAGGGAAGCTTACCCGAGAAACATGACGCAGGCGAATCAAGCAACGCTACGGTGATCAGCCGTCGTAGTTACAGCGACGCCTTCAAGATATAAAGTATCTGGACTGATATCCTGACCATGCGGCCATTGGATCGTGCCATATGCTAGTCCAACCTTTTTGAAGTAGTTCTCATCTTTCAGTTCGCGGAAAAACTCATAATCAAAATAAGGTTTGGCGTCGAATCTCTTCTCGCTCCAATCGTTGAACCTTAGGTTCAACGAAAAATCGTCATTGGCCGTCACGGCAATCACTTTGTTCATGCCATGTGCTCCTTACTTGATAAATTGCCGCGTGAACGAATTTGGAGTTATCACGCCGGAGTCTGGCTTAAGTTTAGGCCCGAAGGGACGGTATTTAATAGCCATGCCCGTAAGGGCGTGGATCAAGAACTGTGCGACTAGAAGCGCCGAAGGTGCGGCACAAAACGATCGCTAGTACCGGGCTCATTCAACAAAGTGTCAGCCCTTCGGGCCTCAAAGATTTTCAAGACTACCTCACCACGCCCTCACGGGCATGGCTATTGAATACCGACCCTTCGGGCCTCCGAACCAATTTCCAATTTTCCCGACTTCTACTTCCGCGAAATCACCACCTGCTGGATCGACGGCGGCAACGGGTGAACTTCGCTACCGGCAAACCCCGCGTTCGCCAACATACGTTCCAACTCCGGAAACGTGTACGCATCGCCGCCTGGCGTTCCGCCTAACATCATTACACTGAAGGCCGCGCCCTCCGGTGGCGAAATACGATCCTCGTTGGGAATGAACTCGAGCGTGATCGCGCGTCCGCCATCAGCCAGTGCGGCGTGAACTTTTCGCAAGAGCGTTTCATTCGTCGGCGGATCGAAGTGGTGCAGGAAATTGGTCAACAGAATCAGGTCATAGCCGGAGCCATAATCAACATCGAAAGCGCTGCCCTCGATAGTTGAAAAGCGATCGCCAACGCCGGCTGCCGTCGCGTTCTCTTTTGCAACTTCCAAAACATTCGGCCAGTCGAGCGCTGCCACGGTCGCCTGCGGGTTGTTCTTCGCGAACTCGATTCCGTAGAGTCCGTGGCCCGCTGCGATATCAAGAATCTTAAGTTTGCGATCTGCTGCGGGATCGACCAGCTTCGCCATCAACTTTGCGGGCAGCGCCATCATCGGCGCCATCGCACGCGCAAACTTCACCCAGACCGGATTGTCGTGTGAGACGGTGCCGCCATCCGGCATCGTGGTGCCGCCTTTGCGCACTGCGTCGGCGAGATTCTTAAACGGGTCGGTGATCATCGGCGAGGAGATGAATTCCGTCGCGCCGCCAAGATATGCCGGAGACTTCTTATCGAGAAACATCGCCGAGTCAGGCGTCAGGCTGTAGCGATTTCCGTCTTTGGTAATAAAACCGATGATGCAGAGAAAGTCGCAGAGGATGCGCATGCCACGTTCTGAGGTGCCGCATCGCTTGGCGATCTCCACTGCTGTCGCGTTGCCCTCGCCGATGGCCGTGAATACCTCCAGTTCAATGGCCGCTTTTAAGCCTTCGGTTTGCTGATAGGCGTTAA
>JANLYZ010000158.1:0-7352 GCA_031365905.1 Chloracidobacterium sp.
GAAGAGTATGCGCGCAAGATGATCGCGGAAGAAGAGACGCATTTGGGCGAAGTCAACAAGATGCTGCGCAAACCTGGTGAGATAACTCAGTTTCCGACCAGCTAAAGGCCATGAAGCTCTTCCCAAAATACGAAGGCAACAAACAGAAGCTGGCGCCATTTTCTGTTTTTGCGCAGCGGCTTGCCGTCGCCATAGCGGTGGCCTTTAGCGTTATCGCGCTGGTCTTGTTCATTGGCATCTCCGGTTACCATTGGTTAGGCGGACTAGATTGGATCGATTCCTTACTCGAAGCCTCGATGATTCTTGGCGGCATGGGACCTGTCAATCCCATCAAGACGGACGCGGCAAAAGTGTTCGCATCCGCTTACGCGTTGTTTAGCGGTCTGGTCTTCATCGGCATCATGGGTATCGTGCTCACGCCGGTAGTCCATCGCGTGCTGCATAAATTTCATGTCGAATAACCCGGCAAAGGGTGTAAGATAAACGAGTTCGATCTCGGATTTCGCTCCCGCCCAGATACTCACCAAAGAATCGTCCCCCCGTCGTCATTATGGGCAACACCGCAACAGTTTCGGGAAGCAAGCGCCATGGATGATCGAAGAGCTAGGCCAAGATTAACCGTCAGCCTAAACGCCATGTGGGACAGTTCGACGCAGGCCCACAGCGCCCGCATCACAGATCTGTCAGAAGGTGGTTGCTACCTCGACTCAGTAGGTGAAGTGCGACGCGGCGAGATCGTAGGATTTCGTGTGCTGCTGCCGGATGACGATTGGCTCTATTTGGAGGGTGAAGTCAAACATCACAGCTCCGCGGGGTTCGGGGTTCAATTTGTCGATCTAAACGAGGAGCAGACCGAGAAGCTTCAATGGCTATTGCAGATTGCGGCCGCCGCTGGGCCAAACGATGCGCCGATGTCCGCGGACCTGGTGGAAGAGTGATGTGGGACAGCATGCTTGTGTCCACCGGCTGAGCCGCGAACAAATCCGAAAGAAATCAACATGAGGCTCCGGATCTTAGCAGTTTCGTTTACCGCGCTCGCGATTGTAGTCGCGAATCTAAACGTCCCCGCGGCCAAGTGGCGACCCGCGCCCGGATCGTTGCAGCCAAACTCACTCTGCGCGAAGACCGAGCACATCATCTTCAGTTGTTTGACCAAACGTTCCGGAGCAAACGCGGCCCGCACGGCTTCAAAGATCGTTTCGCTTTGCGCCTCGCGCGATCTCGATAAAGAGCACGGCTACTTGCAGTATCGTTACGGCCTGCCTGACAAGATCGAGCTTGAGTATCCGAGTTCACGCTCGGGAACGCAGCAGATGTTTCAGTACACTCACTACATGCGCTATCAGGTGGACCTCACCGAGATCAACTTCAAAATCGATGGCTACCAGTATCAGATCTTTGACGATTACAACGGGGAAGAGAAGCCGCGCGTCTCGACCGCCGGCGTGAGCGTAACCGCTCCCGGCAAGCCGAAGGATGTGAGCTTCGTCTGCCGCACGAAAACGAAAGCCGACTATAATAAGCTGGATGAAGTTCTCACGTCGGAGCGATGACACTCGGTTGGCGAACTGTTAACCACAGGCTCCATCAACTGCTTTAGCCAAGTGCGATGTCTCTGCCATATTGAGTCACATGAATTCCGAGAACCTCAAAGGCATAGTCCATTCCGAACTTGACATCATGGGCGGCACTCCAGTGTTCGTCGGCACCCGCGTTCCATTACAAAACCTGATCGATTCCCGTGAGGGCATCGAGTCCGTCGAAGACTTCCTGGCAGCCCCTCCTACAGTTCGAAGGGAACAGTCATCGCCGTTATCGAAGTTTTGGCAACTGTCCGGCCTGGCGCAGTGTTTGATGTCTAATCGTAAGGCTCAATTGCGAAGAACGTATAATCGCCGAGAGACTGGATGAGTAAGATTCCGCCAGCGTGAAAGTTTGCTTTCACTAACAACCTCAAATCCCGCGGAATTGAAAAGCGCCCGCCACTTTGACTCGCGACGAAACCTGCAGGGGCCGGTGCGTTTGCGCCACTTCATGTTATGGGCCCAACAGAACAAGCTATCCCACCAGATCGAAGGTATATCCTCGTAAACGACTGCGAGACCACCAGCGGTTAGCACCCGCCGCAACTCTTTCATTATTTCGCCAAGGTCCTGCGTATGGTGTAACACGTAGCAGAGAAGTACAGCGTCCACTGAGCGGTCTGGGACAGGAAAATGCTTACCATCGAACTGTCGATATTGGGTCGCGCCTTCACTAGTTTCGCCCAAATCCACGCCGATCACATTCGCGCCAAGCATTGCCGACAAGTGATGCCCGATGAAACCGTTGCCGCACCCTACATCAAGTACATGCGAATTTAAATGAAGCACGCGCGCGATCTCACGCGCCATGTCATATGCGCGGCCTACTTTGCGCCGGCGCTGTGCGCGTTGCCACCGGCGTTGAATTCCTTCGAGGAATACATGCCGCCTTGTTGTCGGCATCGCAGCCGAGGGGGTCTTCAGTGGATCGATGGATCTACCGGAATAAGGCGGGGAAGTTTCTGAAATTGGAACTGAAGGCTCAAACATACTTTCAGAACTAGCAATCGAAGTGCCTGACCGATAACGCAAAAATTCGGGAAGAAAAGACTGTCGAATTACAACGGCGCGGGATTAAGCGACGAGTGGCTGCAAGAACAATCAGACACTCGGGTTCGCGGGTGCGGTATACTCCACCACCGGCTTAGGAGTCAAGCAATAGTTTGCCAACGACAGCCAATCAACCAGAGTGGAAAAGGGACGATGTGATATTTCAGCTCGGTAGGAGGCAGACGTTCATAGCTTGCAACCGTCAAGCCCCAGACTAGCTCGGCAGGAGCACCATATTCCCCGATGCGGTTTGGCAGAAGTGATTCCATCCCGATCCTTAAGAGCCAAGGAAATCATAATTACAGTTTTTCTAAAAACATTTCGTCCCTAACGCGGGACCAGTTTGCGAGCAATGCTTAGTGAACAGACACCTTGCCACTATCCTTACTCCACCACTGCTCCCTGTTCTTCTCGTTCAGGGCTATTGGCTGAGACGAACCACGCCGCGCCTTCCTGATGCCGCTGGGCCGCTAACAGGCAATGTTGCCGGCGAAGGCGAACCGCTTCGACTAATTGCTCTTGGGGAATCAACGGTAGCTGGTGTCGGCGCGCGTACGCATGAAACTGGCTTGGCTGGACAACTGTCGCTCGCCCTAAGTCGACAGATCGGGCGCAGCATGGATTGGGTGGTTGTCGCTCGCTCGGGAATCAACGCGCGGAAATCACGCGCCGAGTTGGTTCCGCAATTGTCCGGCAGTCAGGCCGATATCGTTATGATTGCGTTGGGCGTGAACGATGCCATTGAGTTTCACACCGCGAGGAGATGGGCTTCGGACGTTGAAGGCTTGATCGAAGATGTCCGAGCACAGGTTGGTGATGCATTGGTGCTTCTGTCCGGAGTGCCACCGCTCAACTATTTCCCCGCCTTGCCTGAGCCGCTTAGCTTCGTGTTGGGTGCCAGGTCCGCGGCGCTGGAACGCGCTTCGCTAAAACTGGTGGAAAAGCTCGAGCGAGTTGTTTACGTTCCCTTTCGGATTGAGCGGGACAATGCGGGCGATCTCTTTTGCGCTGACGGATTTCATCCGAGTGAGCTTGGCTACAGTGAATGGGCCGAGCAGTTGGCTGATGCCTTCGCGATGCATGTAGGTGAAACCTATTAGCCGCGGATTTGCGCGGATGTACACGAATCTGAAGATAGAAAAGCCAAAACTGTAGTTTGCCTTTTTCCTGATCCGCGCTTATCCGCGTGAATCCGTGGCTGCTAATTCTTACTTCCCAAACGCATCGCCGCCGAGAAAATTCTCACGCAGGTAGGAAACGGTGTCGTGAAGCGTTTCGCTCGCGTCGCGCGGGCGGAAGCCGAGTTCGCGCGAAGCCTTGGCGCTGTTGAGATACCAAAAATACTGCGCCATCTCGATCGCGCCAGGCTCGACGGGTGAAGCGAAGTTCCATTGGCGAAACAGCGAATCGACAATCTGCGAGCCGGTCACCATCAACTTCGAAGGTAAGGCAAACTTAGGCGCCGAGACTTTCGTCAGTCGCTCCAGCCGGCCGAAGAATCGTTCAAAGGTCCAGTTAGCCGCGCCCAAGAGATAACGTTCGCCGTGGCGTCCCTTGTTCATGGCCACGCGAAAGGCACTCGCGGCGTCACGTGCGTCCACAAAATTCAAGCCGCCGCCGGGCACGGCGCTAATCTTTCGCGCCATGAAATCGAGGATCACTTTCGTAGAACTCAAGCGCTCATCGCCGGGGCCGAGCAGCAGACTCGGATTCATGATCACGAGTCGCAGGCCCTTCCCCTGAAAGCGTTCGAGCGCTGCCATTTCCTGGTAAGCTTTGCTCGCGTAGTAAGGCCAGCGCGCAACGATGTCGAGCGGCGGCGGATACGTTTCATCTGGAGTTATCTCGCCGTCGTCAGTGACCGCGATGGTGCCACTGGTTGACGCCAGCACGATGGTCTTGACGTCCCCCGCTTTCGCCGCATCGCATAAGAGGCGCGTGCCCTCAACGTGCACCTTATACATTTCGCGCGCCTCGTCACGCTCGCGCGAAACCTTTCCAGCCAGATGATAGACTTCGCCGATTCCTTCAACCGCGCGTTTGACGTCGCTCTCTTTAGTAATCGAGCCTTCGAATGTCTCGACACCGAGATCGACCAGCCAGTCCGGAATGGATGTCGCCATCACGCGAATGTCTTTCGCTCCGTCGGCGACGAGTTGTCGCACGAGATGCGCCCCGAGAAAGCCGGTGCCGCCGGTGACGAGCGTCGCCGCGCGCGGTCGTTTCTCGATCGCAGCACGCCGCTTCGTCTCGGCTTTGACCGGTGTCATCCGTGCAGTTCGCTTTTGTGGTTTCTTTGTGGGCATGGCGTTTCGACGGCCGACAGCTGACCGGCGACCGGTAGTTCATGCGTTAATCCGCAGTCTCCGGTCGTCGGTCGTCTGTCGTTTTCCGTCGCTCAGCTTTCCAGCGTTTCCGCAATTCCCTGGGGTCAAACTTGTGGCGAGTATGATCGCGCAGGTTTTCAACCTCGTGCCGAACGCGCGCCGCGATAAGGCGGTAAGCTTCAGCACGCGGCAAGCCCTGGGCCAGATCCTCCAGCTCCGCGATCTCCAGATAGCGCCCGATGCGCGCGCCAACTTTCCGGTTCTTGATGATGTTCGAACCCTTCGGCATCGCATCGTACGTGCCGTGCAGATAAACGGGGAGAATACCCACGCCCGTGTGCAGCGCGAGATAACCGATGATCGGCTTGAAGTCGGCCATCTCACCCGTTACTGAACGCGTGCCTTCAGGAAAGATGAGCGCGTTATAGCCGCGATCGAGAAATGAACTGGCGTGACGCAGCGACTGCCGGAGCGAACCCGTGCGCTCCATCGGCACGAGGTTGGTAAAGTTTTCCATCACCGCGCGCTTGTACTTGGTGTCGAAGAAATAATCAGCGGCGGCGAGCACCACCATGTCCTGGCCCGATTCGCCAAGCGCCATCTTGGTCAGGCCCATGTCGAGGTGCGACGAATGATTGGCAGCGACGATGAAGTTGGTATGCGCCGGGATATTTGAACGACCTTCGTAATGCGTGTCCAGAAAGCGATCGTAGAAGAGCCGCTGTAAAACGTCTCCGGCTTTGGTGCCCGCGCGGCTGACAAGCGAGGGAACGTGTATCTCGTCATCGTTATCTCGACGTGTATCGGAACGCGAGCCTGCGCCATCACGCGCCGTTGCCGCACCCGGGCGCCGACTGACGGCGCTCGCCAATTCGCGTAAATCCTGCGCTTCATTCAAGCGCTCCGGAGCCGTGATTGACCCGCCCGCGTTTTCGATTGCGGAAGCAAGTTCCACGAACATCAAACTGTCAAAGCCGAGATCAGCAAGACGGGAGGTTAGAGATATTTCACTCTGTGGCCGATTGCTGACGTTGGCAACGATGCTCACCAGCCAACGGGTTTCAGCGTCAGCGGCCGTTTCAGTTCGAGTTGCAGCGACCTTGTTGTCTGCTTCCAGCGCCTCAAGGATGGTTACAACTTCCGCCCGCTTCACTTTGCGCGTTGCCGTTCGCGGCAGTTCCATGTCAGTGAATTGCAAAACCTTCACTCGTTTGTAATAGGGAAGCGAGGCCGAAACTTCGCGAAAATGATCTTCAACTTTTCGCCGCAACTCGGCGCGCGAAAGCGTGATGTCATACTCGTCATCCGCAACCACCAGACACGCAACCTTTTCGCCAATTCCATCCACGAGACCAACAATACTTAGTTCCTTGACGTATGGAGAGTTCGCATAGACGTCTTCGATCTCATCCGGATAAACGTTCTTGCCGTTTGTATCAACAATAATTTCCTTGGAGCGACCGACGAGAAACAGGTTGCCGTCGTCATCGAGTTTTCCCAGATCGCCGGTGTAGAGCCAGCGTTCGACCAGCGCCTCGCGCGTGGCGTTCTCGTCTGCAAAATATCCGAGCATCACATTCGGCCCGCGCGCGATCACTTGGCCCACGCCGCTAGCATCCGGCTCTGAAATTTTGACTTCAACCCCGGGCAAGGGTCGGCCCACACTTCCGGTTAGCATGCGATTCTCGGGGCGCGTAACCGTGAGCACGGGCGAAGCTTCGGTCAGGCCATAGCCTTCAAGAATCGTAAACCCGAGCCCCTGGAAATCTCGCTGAATGCTTTCGCTGAGGGCTGAGCCGCCGCTGATGAAATACCGAATGCGTCCGCCGAGCCCTTCGTGGATGGGATAAAAAGCAAAAGGGCCAAAATTGAACGGCGTGTTATCGCGCACCCAGGCGTTTGCCTTGATCATCGCGTCGGCAGTTTGACCAATCCAGTCGCTGCGTTCGTAGAGCCGGTTCTTAATGCGACGATGAAGCAGTTCCCAGAGCGCGGGCACGCCGACCATTCCAGTAACGTGTCCGTTCTTGATGGCTCGAGCCAAAGCGTCGCCGGTGAGTTCGGGTAGATACGTGATCTGCGCGCCACGGCTGAGCGGCGTCAAAAAGCCGGTGGAGAACTCAAACGTGTGATGGAGCGGCAACACGGAGAGCACGCCGTCTTTCGTAGTCATGTCAAATACGGAAGAGAGCATTGAGACCATGCTGGTCAGATTGCGATGCGAAAGCATCACACCTTTGGGACGGCCAGTGGTTCCCGACGTGAAAATCAACGAGGCCAGCGACTGTGCCGTCACGCGCGCCGGCAGCAACGCCAGTCGCTCGTCTTCAGTTTCTTGATCCGGGATCGCGAAGACTTGATCGAAGGTCCAGATCTTTGGCGAGAGACCTGC
>JANLYZ010000191.1:0-17785 GCA_031365905.1 Chloracidobacterium sp.
CGCGCCTGGCATCGATGTCGAACCCGTGCACTACGAAGCCGGCGCTCATGAGGCTGGGTGCCTCGTGCGCCCGCTTGTCAAATTCCTCGACGCTAACCTCGTAAGGCCTCGCAAGCCACCACAAGAAAAGCACCGCGCACAAAACAATGAACCCAATTACGGCTAAGCCAATCCAGTCGCCCATAAACTAAACCGGGTTCCGAGTTTCGAATTCCAAGTCAAGAGCAGGAGTCGCTGCCCTAACTCGAAACCTGGAACTCGAAACTCGAAACTTCCTTCATCATCGCACGTACTCGTTCCAAATCTGCCACCGTGTCCACTCCAATCGAGGATGTGCTCGCCTTGATCGCCTTGATCTTCACGCCGTGCTCCAGCGCACGCAGTTGTTCGAGCGACTCTAATAGTTCCAGCTCTGACTGCGGCCACTTTGCAAACTCCAATAATACGTCGCGCCGGTAGACGTAAAGCCCGGTATGTTTGCGAAAACCCGCTAACAAACCGGGCTCGTTTTCTATTGCCGCTTGGATTGAACCTCGCTGCAAGACAGCGTCGCGCGGATACGGTACCGGCGAACGTGAAAAATAGACTGCGCGTTCACACTCATCGACCACAATCTTCACCACATCAGGATTCAAGACTTCGGTAACCGATTCAATTGGCTCCCAGGTCGTAACAATGCCCGGCGCTTCGCTTCCCAGTTCCTGTGTTCCGCCGTTCCCCGCTTCGCCCACAGCTGCCACTGCGCGCTCAATCGTGTCGGGCGAGATCAGTGGTTCATCGCCCTGGACGTTAACAATAATGTCCGCGTCTTCGAGCGAAGCGGCAACTTCCGCGATTCGATCCGTGCCGCTGCGGTGATCGGCACGCGTCATCACAGCTTCATAACCCGCCGCGCTCACCGCCTCAACTATTCGTTCATCATCGGTTGCAACTACCGCGCGTGCGACATTGCGGGCAGCGAGTGCCCGCTCGACAACCCAGCAAACCATGGGCTTCCCGGCGATTTCGAGCAGCGCTTTGCCCGGCAAACGAACAGAATCGTAGCGAGCGGGGATGATTGCGACAGCTTTTGTTTTTAGATTAGGAGAAGGATTTGAGCCCGTGTGATTCACGGGATAACAGATTAACTTGACGAGCAGCCACTGTCAACGAGAAGCCGTTGCAGAAGATCGTTGTATTGAAAAACGTCTAGTCTTGTCCGCCATTGCCCGAAGCTTTAGCGGTGGCGACGTAGCTCTCGCGCGCACGCACGACGAGGTTGGGTATACGCGTTTGCACTTTAATGTCGCGCCGCTCGCCGGGCTGCGCCTGGCCTTTGGGGTAATAGCCGAGACTGTATTGCCGGCCGAGTTCGTCAGTGATCGCAGTGAACATTTGTGGCACGTCGGCAAGATCGTCGGCGCGATAAATTCGTCCACCTGTTTTTTCCGCGAGCGCCTGTAGATAATTTGAGCCGACCCCGTAGTCCTTGATCAACTTCGTACGCACATGCTCTCTCGCCTTAAGGTTACTAATCTGGCTGAGGCGCTCGGGAAGCTGCGGCAAGGTGTTGTATTGAACCGTGTAGATGACAACGTTTGCTTCTTCGGCGTCGCGCACATTTTGTCTCAGCGAAGCCTGTCTGCTGCCATTATCGACGCCGTCAGTCATTAGCACGATTGCTTTGCGGCCCGGTATCGCCGCCAGACGCTGATTCAGAACGAAGCCCACGGTGTCGTAAAGCAGGGTCCCGTCGTGGACTGCATCGAGGCGCAGTTTCTGTTTACGCAATTCCGTGAGAGTCACCGCTTCGGTCAAAACATTTATGCGACCATCAAATGAGACAAGCAAGAGACGGTCTTTGGGACGCAGACGCTTGATGAAAGCATTGGCAGCGGTGCGAATGGCCTGTAGTTGCGACTGAGTCGAGCCGCTGACATCGAGCAGCAGTGCGACGGTAAACGGCTGCTCTACCGAAGCAAAATATGCCACTTGCTGTTCAACTCCGTTTTCAAAAATACGGAAGTCAGTTTTTTGCAAGTTCCCGACGTTGCGTCCGCTGCGGTCGAGCACTTCAGCCGGGACGGTTATCAAGTTGGTGCTGACGCGCACAACATCGTTTTCATCAAGCTCCGGTTCCTTTTCCGGAGTCGATATTGCAGACTGAACTACAACCGGCTTTACCACTGTTCGAAGAACAGGAGCTGGAGGTGGCGGTGGCATTTCGGCTAGTGTTTGCGCGCTTACGGCATTGGCGCCAAGAGAGACCAACAGGAACAATGAACCAACGCCGAACACCCTTCTCATAAAAACACTTCTCCTCACAACAGACACGATTCCATTAATCGCGACTGAAGAAATAAGCACCGTTAACCGATTTGTCTTGAACTACAAAAACCACTAAAGCGGCCTCCATCCCAACTTTTCGTTGAATTGAATGTGGTTCGAGCAACAGGCGAACCCGATCGCCGACCCGATCGCTCAAGTGAGGCCGGCAAAACGGATGTGCCACAGCAAACTGCCACGGCTGCTCGCCACACACTGCGCTCGGAAGCTGCAGATCCCACCACGCCCGATCACAAGGGCACTTGCTATGCCCCCAAAACACGCTCCGATCCAGGTTGATTGACACTACCCGACACGCGGGCTACCATGCCACGCTCAACTCAGGTTGCAGTGCTTCGAACAAGTTTCCGCGCCAGCGCGTTTTACTATTCGCGAATCACGATTTACGATTGACCACATATGGGTTTCGCAACTACGGCAATACACAGCGGACAGGCTCCTGAAGAGACTACTGGCTCCGTCACCGTTCCTATCTATCAAACTTCAACTTACGCGCAGGAAGGGCTCGGGAAGCATAAGGGCTATGAATACGCGCGCACGCAGAATCCGACCCGCAGCGCGCTGGAACAGAACTTGGCGGCGCTGGAAGGAGCGCGCTTCGGTTTTGCGTTTGCTTCCGGGATGGCGGCAATCGATGCCACGCTGCGGCTCGTAAAGGCCGGCGAACACGTGGTTGTCTCCGATAACACCTACGGCGGAACGTTTCGGCTCTTCACGAAAGTACTCGCAAACTACAATCTCGAATTTACTTTTGTCGACACTTCAGATGCGCTTAATGTCGAGGCGGCGATCAAGCCAAACACGAAAATGGTTTTCGTGGAGACCCCGACTAACCCGGTGATGATTGTTACTGACTTGCGCGAAGTTTCTGAGATCGCACATCGCGCCGGCGCGCGCGTTGTTTGCGACAACACGTTTATGTCGCCTTACTTGCAACGTCCGCTCGAGTTTGGCGTGGACATCGTGGTTCATTCGACCACGAAATATTTGAATGGGCACTCCGATGGCATCGGCGGCGCGGTTTTATTGAACAACGAAGAAGACGCCGCGTGGCTTGGGTTTATTCAAAACAGCGCGGGCGCCATTCTTTCGCCGCTCGATTCGTGGCTAGTCATGCGCGGGACGAAGACTCTCGCCCTGCGAATGGAACAACACGACAAGTCGGGCCGCGCGGTGGCCGCATTTCTCGAAGAGCATCCGAAAGTCAAAAAGATTTATTATCCTGGTTCGGCCTCGCATCCGCAGCATGCTCTAGCCAAGCGTCAGCAGAATGGTTTCGGCGGCATGGTCGCTTTTGACGTCGGCTCACTCGAGGCTGCGCGTACAGTTTTAGAGTCAGTTAAGCTTTGCACGTTGGCGGAAAGTCTTGGCGGGGTAGAAACGCTTATCTCGCATCCCGCGACGATGACGCATGCTTCTGTTGATACTGACAAACGCGCGCGGCTGGGTATTACTGACGGACTGGTTCGAGTTTCGGTCGGGCTCGAAGACACGGATGATATAATCGCCGACCTCGATCAAGCACTGAACACTATTTGAACTTGTAGCGCAAACTGTTAGTTTGCGAGCGTGATCCGCAAACTAATAGTTTGCGTCACACAAACCGGAAGTGACAGCCAAACTCGGAACGGGTTAGAATCCAAAGCGCACGTTGCCTTTTCCTGAATCGACTTCACGCGCCATATGATTGTTGAATTGCACGCAAAATCTGATGTAGGCCGCGTCCGCCGCGGCAACGAGGACAACTACCTGGTCCTCGAGCTCTCCAAACAACAAGACTGGACGGCTACGGACGGCAAAGACGCGCCCACCAATCTGGGCAACTTTGAACTGGGCGAGAAAGGCCTGGTGCTGGTTGTGTCGGACGGTATGGGCGGTGCCCTGGCCGGCGATGTTGCCAGCCGCATGGCCGTGGATTCCGTGCGCGACATGATCATGGGCAATAACTCCGAAATGAAGTGCGACCCGGACGCATCATTGGTTGACTGCCTGAAGAACGCTACCGTCTACGCTAATCGCGCCATCCACGACAAGAGCCAGGAAGACTCGCGCTGCGCCGGCATGGGCGCAACTTTTACGGGCGCGGCTGTTCATGGCGACTTGCTCGATCTGGTCCAGGTCGGCGACAGCCGTGGTTACCTGCTGCGGAAGGATCAGATTCGGTTGGCCACGAAGGATCAGTCGCTGGTTCAGCAGCTCGTCGATGTGGGACAAATCAGTGAGGCGGAAGCCGAGACGCACATGTTTCGCAACGTGATCCTGCAAGCCCTCGGCGCACAGGGTGATGTCACACCCGTCACCGGCCGCATCCGGCTCCGACGCGGCGACACGCTGCTGCTCTGTAGCGATGGGCTATCCGGGAAATTGCGTTCAGAAGATATTCAAAACATCGTGGGCAGCAATCAAGATCTGGCGAAAGCCTGCGACGAGTTAATTTCGGAAGCGAACAACCGCGGTGGTGAGGACAATATTACAGTGATCCTGGCGCGCTTCAGCGGGGATGAATTACAGGAACCCGCGAGCGATAAGATAACCGTCGAACTACCAATGCTCGAAGAAGACAAAACCCTCGACGACACCTACGATCCTGATACCGAGCCTCGCTAGAGAGTTGGGCGCCCACCAAGTCGCAGAAGAATAGATTTTCCATTTCTCATCTAAAGTTTTTCATTTTCATTTGCTAACGAAGCGAGCAAACCTTGCGATGACAAATGGGAAATGAGAGATGGCAGCGTTATCGTTTCTCTTCAGGAAGCTCTTTCGCGCGCCAATCTGTGCCTTCATCAATGCGCCGAACGTAGATTGACGAGCCTTCGATGCTATCGACTCGCACGCGTTCGCCCGCTTCCAAAGCCGACTCGCCTTCAGCTGGATAAGCCGTCCACGTAGATCCAAAGACTTTCACTGCGCCTTCCTGCATCGCACCGCGACTGGAGGAAACAACCGTACCGATTTTTCCGGGCAAGGAATCAACGCCCGTGCGCAAAGAGTCGCCTGTTTTCTCGCGAGAAAAGTAGTTAACGAAGATGGTGCGCGATGCGGCGGTGAGCCCGATTGAAATGAAGGCGAAGATCACGAACTGAATACCCAGATTGCTGATGCCCAGAATTCCCGCGACCGCCGCGGCTAAGGCGCCGATTCCGAACCATAAAAGGACGAAACCCGACGTGAACACTTCAGCGACGATCAGAATCGCGCCGAGGACGCACCAAAGGATCCAATAGAAGTTGTCCATTCCCAATCAGCCTCAGTTACATAAGAACCGGGAGCGGTAGCGACCGGCCAGGCAATTAACTGGCTAGACGTTTCATTGGCCGGTCGCTACCGCTCCCGGTTCTGAAAATCAGCCTTTGACGACGTTCTTCAACACAAACCAAATGTTCGCCGGACGTTCTGCCAGCCGTCGCATGAAGTAAGGATACCAGTGTTTGCCGTAGGGCACATACACCCGCATTTTATAGCCATCCTTCGCGAGTTGCCGCTGGAGATCGCGGCGGATGCCATACAGCATTTGAAATTCGAACGACTCTTTGGAAATTCCCTCGCGCTGGGAAAACGCTATCGTAGCGTCGATCATTTTCGGATCGTGAGTCGCGATGCCGTGATAAGTCCCACTCGATAGCAGCAACTCCATCACGCTCACGTAGTTTTCATCGACATCCTTCTTGTCCGGAAAAGCAACTTCCGCCGGCTCGTTGTAAGCGCCTTTGCAAATGCGAATGCGCGCCGGCAGCTTGATCAGTTCCTGCGCGTCTGCATAGGTGCGCCGCAGATACGACTGCAACACGATGCCGACGTCGTTCAACCCAAACTCAGCCCGCAGGCGTTTGAAAATATCGATCGTTTGCTGCGTGACGTTGGAAGCCTCCATGTCAACGCGAACAAAATTTCCGCGCCGCGCCGCGTCTTCAACCACAGCGCGAGCATTCTTGTAAGCGAGTTCCGGATCGAGTTCCAGGCCAAACTGCGTCAGCTTGATCGAGACATTGGAGTTGATTCCTGTTTCGTCAATGCGGCTCAGTATTTGGCGATACTCGGTTACCTCAGCTTCGGCTTCGGCAGGATTGGCAACTGATTCGTTAAGATGATCGAAAGAAGCGGAGCAACCTTCGGCGTTTAGCTCGCGGATAAAGTCGACTGCTTCATCGATCGTTTCGCCCGCAACGAAGCGGGTCGTTAATCGCTTGAATAAACTAAAGCGGGCGGCAAAATCCTTCAGCCACTCCTGCCGCGAGAGATAGATTAAGGCGCTTCTGGTAAGCATGTTTTAACTGTAACGCAAACTATTACTTTGCGGGCGTCAGCGTTAGCGGCAAACTCGCAAACTGATTGTTGGCGTTACAAACAGTAGTATTGATTGCTGTGGTATCCTAAGCCCGATCAATCGCAGTACTGCTTCCGTTAAGGCGAGTTTTCGCGCAAAAACGTTTCGACCTGAAAGATACAATTAAATGCGCCTGAAGCTGGTGCTCATTTCTTCGCTGGTGGCTGCGATCGTGGGAGCGGGTTCCGCCATCGCGATCATCATATCGGTCTTCTCTTCACTTCGCCCAATTACAGCGCCAGGCCCGCTCGTAGTTTCGACCTACTTGCTTCCAATCCTCACGACGCTGCTAGCCTCCATCTTTGTTTATCGCCACACGGCACGACGCCGGAAGTTGCAGGCCATCCTAACGGCTACAATTGCCTTGCTGCTAACGATATTCTTTTTCGTGGCTGCCTCGATCTACCGCACGGCGACCATCAGATCAGCCGGAACCCGGGTCACAACTGAACGTCCGCAAGTTACCGACTCTCATTCACGCCGGCTGTCAGCGGATTCAGTCCAATTTGTTTCTGAACCGGCCGCAGTGCGTCAATGACAAACCGAATATGCTCGTCGAGGTCGACGTCGAGTTCTTCAATTCCCTGCCGAATATCGTCCCGGCTTACCGAGCGCGCGAACGCCTTGTCCTTGAGTTTCTTCTTTACGGACGATACTTCCAGATCATCTAGACTCTTATTTGGGCGCACGAGCGCACACGCCACGAGAAAACCGCACAGCTCGTCAGTGGCAAAGAGCGCGCGGGCCATCGCCGTATCGCGCGGCACGCCAGTATAAGTGGCGTGGCCCATGATGGCGCGAATGAAACGCTCAGAATAACCACGGCCGCAGAGGATGTTGGCGCCGGTAAAAGGATGCTGTTCGGCTGTCGGAAACATTTCGTAATCGAAATCGTGAAGTAGTCCGACTAGTCCCCACTCGTCCTCGTTATCATCCTCTGAGCCGTAGCGCTTTACGCAGGCGCGCATCGCCGTTTCAACCGCGAGCGCGTGCTTGCGCAAGCTCTCGCCTTTCGTGTATTCGCACAACAGCTCCCAGGCTTCGTTTCGATCAGGCATCTCGATTGATTTTAGATAAATTCTGAGCGAGGCAAAACTAGCACGAGTGAACGATGGCAAACAAGATGGGCGCGGGCAAAACTTATTCAGAACTGGGAGCGGTAGCGACCGGCCAAAGAGACAGCTTGCGATACGCTGCTCGGATGATTCTGTTTGGAAGCGAATGGCTGAGCCGGTCGCTACCTCCACCCCACGCGGGCTGCCCGCGCGGGGACCCCGGCCCGCTCCCGGTTCTGAATTCGTCAGCCGCCGCTTGGCGCGCGGTAACCGGGACGAGCGCGCAGAACAACGTTCTTGCGAATGGTTGTGACTTTGATCTTGCGATATTGGCCGTCGTGGTTTTTGTTGGCGGGGTAGTAACCAATGGCGTACTGCGTTCTAAGTTCCGCGGCAATCTTTGCGAAGGCATCCGGCAGGGCCTCGATCGTGTCGGCCCGCAACACGCGTCCGCCCGACTTCGTCGCCAGGTCGAGCAGATAGCTGTCAGCCTTCAGGTAAAGGTTATCGAGCATCATGCTGACGGAATCGTCTTCGCGACGAATGCCGCCGCGTCTTGACGGCAGCGTATCGCGCGTGTCCGGTCGGCCGACGCCGACGTCGCCTGGATTCCGATCGGGCCGGCCGGTTGGACCAGAGGGCGGAAGTGGATCAGGATTCGGATAGCCGTTAGGGTCGCGCTGGCGCCGTCCTCTTAAAATTTCATCCGCTGTCGGCAAGCCAAATGGTCCGGTCTTGTGCTGACCTGCACTGGGAACTGGGTCAACACCATCGCTCGGGAAAGTGGGTGCTGTCCCTCCACCCGGATTTCGCCGGATGCTGTCAATGGTGGGCAGGCTCGTCGAGTCCTCAACCGCGGCGCGGGCGATGCGTTCACTTTCGGCGCGCGTATCAAAGCGAATCGGATAAACGATCACGCCTTGTTCCTCAAGCCCGTGAAGTGAGCTATCGAACGTCGCCTCGTCACTGTGAAAATCCACGCCATCCGTAAAAAGCACTACCGCTTTCCGGCCCTGGATAGTTTTTATGGAAGCGAGCGCAAGTTCAAACGCATCGTAGAGCCTGGTCCCCTTGCCGGAAACAGTTTTGTAAATTGCGTTCCGCAGCAACGCTCGATCGTTAGTAAAGTCACACAGCTCGCGCAGCTCATTATCAAATGAAATCACTTTCACGCGATCGCCGCTTTGTAACTGCTCGACGAAAACAGCCGCTGCTCGTTTGATCGAACTCAACCTCTGCTCGGTGCTGGCGCTCGTATCAAGCAACAACACAACACGAAACGGCGCACTCACGGTGGCAAAGAAGGCTATCTGCTGCTGCTCACCGTCTTCGGCAATGCTGAATTCTTCCTGGCGCAGATCGGGAACATAGTCCCCTTCTCTGGTGACGGCGATGACCGGAACGGTGACCAGGTTTGTATCGGTCTTGACGGTTTCAATTTGCTGTTCTTCGTCTTGAATTTCGGCTGGAGATGGTTCAGGCGCCGGCTCGGGCCGAGGCGTCATTGGCGGCGGCGTCGGTTGTGGTTGGGGCCTCGTTGCCGGCCCGCTCGCACGATGGCCACGAGATCGCGTCTGCGGCATCGCGACCAACGCAACCGCCAAACAGATCGAGCAGATTAGGCAGATACGAAGAAGCAACTTCAGGTTCTCCAGTTATGTTTTGAAAGGACTTAACTCAAGGACGTGTGGCTACGATGAGTCACGCCAGATTAACGGTTGCCAACACCTCAAACAATGGCTGCGGGGCAGTAGCCCGACAGTCATGGAGGGCTCCGATTCGCTTACAAACGACTCAGCCTTGTAGTGCAATCATAGCGGCCAGCGCTGCATCCTTCTGATCCTTGCCCCATGGCGCACCAACGGACTTACCAAGCACGCCGATCTTCTGAGACAAACTGCTAGCACTCCTCGCCAGCGCGGCTGCAGCATGCTCGAACAAAACCTTTTCCGGGATCGCCAGGAGCTTCACATCGCAAGCATCCGCAGCTTCAGCCAGAACTTGGCGAAACAAGACGCCCTCGGCTTTGTGCATGCGAAAATGCACGGCCAGGATTTCAGCAACGCTCCAGTTTGGCATCGGCTCGCCAACCAGCAGCCCGCAACCGCGAATTATGAATCCGCGTTCACGCGTGCGCTTCACGGCTGCTCTCATTTCTCGCAGCGCGATCCGTTTGGCCGCGGCGATGCCGCGCTGGACAATTCTTCGCGCTTCAGCAGGACTCAACTCCTCCGCTGCGTGATAAGGCTGTTTCGCCCACGCTTCTTCAACCAGTTCGAGGCGGCTCCGCTCTATCACTTGAAGTTCGCCGTCGCGGATGCCGAGAACGACAAGCGCGGCCCAACCCGAATGCGCCTTCAAACCGAAAGCGGCTTCCGCGTATGATCTGCAAGCAGTTTTCGTTTTCACGATTCAATTAACATAACGATTGCCGGCGAGCGGAGCAACAAAATATTAACGTGCGATTTACTGGGATCGCGGGCGTCCCGCCCGCAATGAGCGCGAGGCGCGAAAAAGAATCGGAGTACATGCCCTTCCAAGAGCTGCGCGCCTTCGGCGCGTTTGCGCCCGAGACGCCCGCGGTCCCAGCACAAAGTTGCCCTTCCTTGCCGCGCCTTCGGTCCTCAACTAGAATTGCCTGCGTCGCTCCCGTTATCACGTCTACCAAAAAATGAGATCGTTACTGCTGGCCGTCCTGGCCGCTTATGTAGTTTCCGCGATACACGCAGTGCTGGCGTTTCTCAACAAACGCCGTGCGCTCCAGCGAGTATCCGAATGGGCCATGGCTGCCGGCTTCGTGTTGCACACCGCGGCGCTGATTGCTGACTGGGCAATCGACGGTCATTACCCGCTCTTCTATCGGCGCGAGACACTCTCATTTTTAGCCTGGACGCTCGTCGCTAGTTATGGGCTCGTGCTTTACCGTTACCGGGCGCGACCGCTCGGCGCCGTTACCCTACCGCTGGTTTCTCTTCTTATTTTCATCGCGGTCATCATCAGATCCGCCACGCCTGATCAGGCGGAGGCAAACGTGTTATCCGCCACTTGGCTTTTTCCAGTTCACACTACGCTGCTGCTTTTTGCTTACGCTGCATTCTTCGTGGTCTTCCTGGCCAGCGTTATGTATCTGCTGCAGGAACGCGAACTGAAACGGAAAACTTTCAGCGCGATATTTCATCGCCTGCCTTCGCTGACTACGGTAAACGAAATCGCCACCAGCTCGGCAGCAATCGGTTTGACATTACTGACCGTCGGTATCGCCACCGGCATGGTCTGGGCGTCGTCGCGCGATGGCCGTTTGTGGCACAATGATCCCAAGGAGATATTTGCAGCGCTCACGTGGTTGCTCTACCTGTTGCTGATTCTTTACCGTTCAACTTCAGATTGGCGCGGACGCAAGGCAGCCTGGATGGGATTGGCAGGATTCGCGCTCGTCCTGCTCACATTTTTCGCCACGCGGCTCATGGGCGGCTATCATGTTTTCGGCTAAGACACTAACTTCTTAAACTAACACTTCGCGATGTCTATCGTTCTAGTAGGAATCAATCACAAATCCGCGCCGGTTGAAGTGCGCGAGCTACTCGCTTTCACCGAGGACGCCTGCGCCTCAGGCCTGCGCGCCTTGGTTGATGGGCAGGTAGTCCGCGAAGGCTTGATTGTTTCTACCTGCAATCGCGTTGAAGTGTTGGCTGAAACAGCGAGTGAGCGACTAAGCGAAACCCTCGAGCGAGTTAGCCAATTCCTTAGTAAGGCAGATTCTCTGCCGCGTTCGTTTTTCGAGACACATCTCTATCAACACACTGACGACCAGGCAGTCCGTCATCTCTTCCGCGTAACTTCGTCGCTCGATTCAATGGTTGTGGGCGAACCGCAGGTGTTGGGCCAGGTGCGCCGCGCTTATTCAATCGCGTTGGAAGCCGGCACCGCGGGAAGAATACTAAACCGGCTCGTCCATCACGCCTTCCGCGTGGCGAAACGTGTCCGCACCGAAACCGGCATCGGCGCCAACGCAGTTTCGATCAGCTACATGGCCGTGGAACTCGGCAAGAAAATTTTCAACTCGCTCGAAGGACGCACGGCGCTCTTGATCGGCGCGGGCGAAATGGCGGAACTCTCCGCGCGTCATCTGCTCAACGCTGGGGTCTCGCGTGTGTTGCTGGCAAATCGCACCGAAGAACGCGCCGGACGTTTGGCTGCTGAACTCGGTGGCGAAACTGTAAATTTTGACGAGCTTACAAACTATCTGGCAGAAGCAGACATAATCATCTGTTCGACGGCCGCCGATGAGTATTTGATCACCGAACAGATGGCCCGCGAGGCGCTCAGCAAACGGCGCAACCGCCCATCGTTCTTCATTGACATCAGCGTTCCCCGCAATATCGATCCGGCAGTTGGGAAGCTTCCCAACGTTTTTGTTTTTGACATCGACGATCTTGAGTCGGTCATTTCGTCAAACATTCGCGAGCGCGAGCGTGAAGCAGAGCGCGCGGAATTGATTGTTGAATCTGAGATCATGCAGTTTCAGCAGACGCTGCGCGTGTTGGATATTGGTCCTACGATTGGCGCGCTCAGAAACAAGCTCCAGGACATTGCCAAAGGTGAGCTGGCCCGCCAGCGAAATCGGCTCGGCCCACTGACCGCTGAACAGGAAGCGGCGATTCAAGCTTTGTTAGTGTCTACTGTGAACAAAATTTCCCATCCGCTATTGAGCCACATGCGACGCTCGTACGACGCCAGCGACGCTGAAACGATCCAGGCGTGGCGCGATATCTTTGGTCTCGAAGAATAGTCCCGGGCCGAATCCATTCATGAAAGACACGCTCGTAATCGGTTCTCGTGGTTCGAAGCTTGCGCTCACCCAGGCAGAACTAATCAAGGCTGAACTCCTGCGCCTTCGTCCTGAGCTTGCCGTTCGTATCGAAATCATTAAAACCTCCGGTGACGCGAGCAAGGAACCACTCTCAGTAATTGGCGGCAAGGGGGTGTTCACGAAGGAACTTGAAGACGCCTTGCTCGAATCGCGGATTGATATCGCGGTTCATTCCTTGAAAGACCTGCCAACAATCTTGCCCGATGGCTTGATCATCGCTGCGATTTGTAAACGCGAAGACCCGCGCGATGCGCTTGTCTTGAGGCGGAACCGCAAAAGCGCCATCGCGACCATTCGCGCGCTGCCGCCGGGCGCGACGGTTGGAACCTCAAGCCCGCGACGCTTGTCACAGTTAAGACACTTGCGTGACGATCTGGTTATTAAAGAACTGCGGGGCAACGTCGACACTCGACTGCGCAAGCTGGATGAAGGTCAGTACGATGCGCTGGTGCTTGCTTGCGCCGGTCTGCGCCGCCTGGGCTTGGAAGATCGGATTAGCGCGGCGTTGCCGGCGGCTGAAATGCTCCCTGCGGTCGGGCAGGGCGCGCTCGGGATCGAAACCCGCGCGGGCGATGAAGCCACGATTGCCGCCGTCAGCAAACTCGATCACAAATTTACGCGACTTGCCTGCACCACCGAACGCGCGTTCCTTCGCAGCCTCGGCGGTGGTTGTCAGTTGCCGATCGCTGCTTATGCGGTGGTGCGGGAAAAACGGATCAGGCTTGATGGTCTCGTAGCTGAGCCGCAGGGACAACAGATTATCAGGGATCGTATTTCCGGCAGCCTTGATGAAGCGGAACAGCTCGGATCTGAACTGGGAGAGCGACTGCTGAAGCAAGGCGCCAGCGTGCTGCTGACTTAAGTCCAACGAAGCTGCGGCTTGAACCATTCTACGAGCCAGCGAAGCTGGCGGAAGAGTAAAGCCCAGGGTGGAGCGAAGCGGAACCCTGGGTGTGGTGTTTTGGAAAATCCTAGCCCGCGCTAGCGGGCGACAGAATCTTTCGCCCGCTAACGCGGGCTCAGAAATCCATTCCCTGCTTTTACCCAAGGTTCCGCTTCGCTCCACCCTGGGCTACATTCTTCCGCTTGCTTCGCAAGCTCGTGGAGGGATACAAGTCAACAATCGCCTGAGCCCTATGACGGCCTCAATACCAACAGTGCTACCAGACGCTCAACCCCTCGCGGGCCGCACGGTCGTGATTACGCGGGCACAAAACCAGGCGGAAGGTTTTGTCGCCGAACTTGAAAGCTACGGCGCCAGCGTAGTTCTCTGCCCCACAATAGAAATATGCGCTCTGGAAAGTTATGAACGCCTGGATGAAGCCATCGAACATCTCTACGGCTACGATTGGCTCATCTTCACGAGCGTGAACGGCGTCCAGTATTTTTCCCAACGACTCAAAGCGTGCGAACACGATGTAAGTGACCTCGACGAACTTAAAGTTTGCGCAATTGGTGAAGCAACGGCAGACAAACTGCGCGAACTGCATGTCCACGTCGATGTGATACCCGAGGAGTTTAAAGCTGAAGGAGTCTTTAACGCGCTTGAGCGCTTCGTCGGTGGCTCCGAAGCGCTGAATGGCCTGAACGTTTTGATTCCGCGCGCGTCGGTTGCCAGAGACTATCTGCCCAAGGCGCTGGAACAGGCGGGCGCTCGCGTTGACGTCGTGCCAGCGTATCGCACTGCGCTTCCCGCAAACCTCGATCGCGGGCGCGTCGCAGCGATGCTTTCCGGCAGCGCAGACTGTATCGCGTTCACCAGTTCTTCAACGGTCAGAAACCTGGCGCGACTCTTCGATACCCAGGACTTGAGCGGCGCGCTAGCTGGCGTTGTCATTGCCTGCATCGGCGATATCACCGCAACAACTGCGGCAGACTACGGACTGCAAGTGGAAATTCAACCGGAGCAATTTACCGTTTCCGAGCTCGCGCGCGCGATTGCCGAACATTTTTCTGCCGGGAAGAATTAGCGGCGTGTTATCGTCAGATGATTCGTTTCCCCGCTCCGCATGCGGAGAGGGTTAGCAGGAAGTTTCGACAAACAGATCCCTATGTCAACCGAAACCCAACCTCCCGAACTAAGCGAAGCCAAACGCGAGATCGAAGTCCTGCGCCGTCAACTGCTCGACCGTGGCGCGTTTGGCGAGCTGGTGGGAAATTCAGCCGCGATGCGCGAGGTCTATTCGCTCGTCGAACAGGTCGCGTCTTCATCGGCTTCCGTTTTGATCACCGGCGAATCGGGAACTGGAAAAGAACTCGTCGCGCGTACAATTCATCAGCTCAGCCCAAGACGCGAGAAACCCTTTATCGGCATCAACTGCTCTGCGATTCCGGAAGGCTTGATGGAGTCGGAACTCTTCGGCCACGAGAAAGGCGCCTTCACCGGCGCGGCTTCGATGCGGGCCGGCTGTTTTGAATTAGCAGACGGTGGCACGTTCCTGCTTGATGAAATCGCGGAGATGCCGCCGCTGCTTCAGTCAAAGTTACTGCGCGTTATCGAAGAACGATCGGTCCGCCGTTTGGGTAGTCGCAAAGAGATTGCGGTTGACGTTCGCCTGCTCGCGGCGACCAATCAGGATCCGCAAACGGCGCTGAGTAAAGGAACGCTCCGCGAAGATTTGCTTTACCGCATCAACGTCTTTCGCATTCACCTGCCGTCGCTAAAGGAGCGCAAAGAGGACATTCCGCTGCTGGCGCAGTCGCTGGTTGCCAGCTTGGCGCAGAAACATGCGCGGCCTGCGCGCTTTCTGAGTCCGGCAGCAATTGAGGCATTACAGTTTCATGCCTGGCCCGGCAACGTGCGCGAACTGCGCAACGTGATCGAACGCGCGGTCGTTATCTGTTCCGGCGAACAGATCGAGCGACATCACTTCGCGCCTTACCCAATCGAACAGCGCGAGCGCCTTCGGGAAGAAGACACAATCACGTTTCCGGTGGGTACGCCGATCGAAGAAGTCGAACGCCAGATGATCATTCGTACAATAAAGAAAACCAAGAACAATAAGACGCGCGCCGCTGAGTTGTTGGGCATCAGCCTCAAGACGCTGCACAATAAATTGAATCTTTACCGCGAACGCGGCCAGCTTGACGATGAGTGAGCACCCCAATCAGCACCGGAAGCGGTTGCGGTCGGCCAGGGTGATATCAGGATTCTATGGATTTACTCGACACGCTCCCGCCAATAATCCGGACGCCGACCATAGTGCGCGACCGCGACAATGAGAATCGCATCTGTCTCTACTGAGTAAATTAGGCTGAATGGAAAGCGGTGCAGGAGGATCTTCCTCAAGTCTCGATCAACTACGTGGCCAAGATATGGATGTTCCCGCAACCTGTCGACAACGCGCTGTACATCATCAAGAAAACTATTTCCGAGCCCGGTTGAGGCCGCTTCATAGAAAAGAGCTGCTTCCATCATCTCTTCTTCGGCTGGTGGGAGATAGCGATAACCTATCATTGCAAGCGGCTGCGCGCTCTCGACATGACTTCATCGCCAGGCAGGGCTTCAAGCTCACCCTTAAGAAAGGCTTGATATCTACGCTGCGCCTCAGCGATCCACAATTCCTCAACTTCGGCGTCAAGCGCCGGGTCAAGCTCTTCTATGAGGATACGTGCCAGCGTAGCTTTCTCACGCGGCGGTAGCGCCCGCGCCTGTTTCTCCAGATCATCAAGAAGCGTGCTCATCGCCAACTATTATAACCAGCAATACCGTTAGTGGCTATTTACAATTGATTTCATTTTCAAATCAGTCCACACCAGTGGGAGGCCGACACTTAAACTGATCGCTTCCTCGGCGTTGGTGTCCTTGCCAGCTAATCAGTGCCAATGATATTCCTCAATGCCAATGCCAAACGCGGCCAACTCGATCACGACTAACCGTACCTCGGTCTTGCTCTTCTTCATTGACGGCCTGGGAATTGGTGCGCGTGGCCCGTTCAATCCGCTTGACGGACTCGCCGGCGCCGAGCCACTGGCGATCTTTCGCGATGAAGAACCGGCAATAATCCTCGACGGGGTGGTTGTTCCCACTGATGCCTGTCTCGGAATTGACGGCCGACCCCAAAGCGCTTCCGGACAAACGACGATACTCACCGGCATCAACGTTCCGGCAAAACTCGGTTACCACAAACAGGGATTTCCCAACAGCGCGATGCTGGAAATAATTCGCGAGCATTCGCTTTTTCTCCAATTAATTCGCGCCGGCGTTGAACCGATTACGTTTGCGAATACCTATATGCAGAAGTTTTTCGACGAGCGACCGCGCTGGGTCTCGGCTACGACAGCGGCAGTTGAAGCTGCCGGACTTCGTTTCCGAAACGTGTCAGACCTTAAGGCTGGACGCGCTGTTTACCAGGACTTCACCAACGCCATGCTGATTGAGCGCGGCGTAGACGTGCAACCTCGAACACCTGAAGAAGCTGGAACTGTGCTCGCGCAGATCGTTGGCGAGAATCGTTTTACGCTCTATGAATACTTCATCACGGACAAGGTCGGGCACAAACAAGACATGCAGGCGGCGAAGTTGATCTTAGCAAACCTTGCTCGCCTGATCCGCGGCGTGTTGGCAGAAATTGATTTAGGCCGAACATCCGTTATACTCACGAGCGACCACGGCAACATCGAAGATCTTTCTTCGCGGAATCACACTTTGAATTTAGTGCCAACGATCGTTTGGGGTGTGAACCGCGAACGCATCGCGAACCGAATCAAGAATCTCGCAGACATCACGCCGGCTATAGTTGAAACATTGACTGAGAAAGCTGCCGCGCACACATGACCTCCATAAAGCATCCCGCAACATCCCACGGCGGCCATCATGCTGACAAAAACAATCCGCGCGAAGTGTTTGGCTGGAAGATGTACGACTGGGCTAACTCCGCTTTTTCCACCACTATCGTTGGCGCGCTCTTCGGGCCGTACCTTACCGAGATAACGCAGCGCGCGGTCGGCGACGCCAATGGCGTGGTCGTAAGTCTTGGGCCGCTGGGCGCGATCACTGCAAAGTCTTTTTTTCCCACCTGCGTTTCTGTTGCCGTGTTCCTGCAAATCTTCCTGTTGCCAATCCTCGGCAGCATTGCTGACTACTCGAATCTCAAGAAGAAGATGATGGCCTTGTTCTGTTACATCGCAGTGGCAGCGACCTGCTTGATGTATTTCGTCGATGGCAAGCGCTATTGGCTCGGGGGAATTCTCTTCATCGTCGCGAATCTC
>JANLYZ010000215.1:0-2523 GCA_031365905.1 Chloracidobacterium sp.
GCCTGTTTGCGATACTTGTCCTTGGCACCGCTCGAAGCGATCTCGACGTTGTAGTTAATGACGGTCAGCTTGCCGCGCTGATTTTGAAATGGTTCAGTGACTGCGTCGAGTTCGCGCTGAGTTTGTCCCACCTTCTGATCAATCTCAGCGATGTCGGGTTTGACTTTCTCGAGCGCCGCCTGTGCGTCGGCATCAAGCTGCTGGTATTCCGGATCCTCTTTCACTTCGGCTTCAGTTTTTCCAGCTTGGGTCTTGATGCTCTTCAGGTATTTCGTGTAGCGGCTGACAAACTGTTGCTGCATTCCTTTCCAGGGACGCTGTCCGAAGGCTTCATCATAAAGAGACCAGGCGAGCGAGACAGTCAGCAGCAGCGCGCAGATGAGCATGATGCCGCTCGTCGAGCGACTCACAATCGGATCGCGCTCCGGCACCTCAGCTTCCTTTTTTACCAGCGACTCATTAGCTGCCACTAAAGATGACTCCTCCGCTCTTGTCAGAACCACCTGCGTTAGCGGGTGGCTCCCTGTCCTAAATATTGAACCAGGGCGTTACCCAAACATACTTAATCGTCAGCGCCAGTCTCAAAATCAGTTTCACGGGCATCGCCAGCAGCACACTCACCGCGAAGAATTGAAACGTCGCGTACTGCAACACGCTGGTCCGCGCCAGAAGCTTTTGCTCAAATGCATCCTTCGGAAACCAATTGAGCGGGCGCAATGAAAGCCGCTTGAAATCTACCGTCATCAGCCAGTGAAAGAACAGAGTGCCGACAACATAAAAACCTGTCACCACTAGCAAACCGAAAATAAACTTCCAGGGATTCGCCGATAGAAATCCGAGATGCAGCGCCTTGCCGATGCGGCTGGTCGCGATCCAGTCATGCAGGTCGACGTTCTTATCGAACACGACGGCGTTGTGATCCCAGGTCTGACCCGGCCAAAACCAAATCCATCCGGGTCCACGAATGAACGTGCCGATAACGATCAGCAGAATCCACATCAAAAAGCCCCAGCAAAACATGCCGACCGCGAAGCGGCGCTGCTTGAGGGTGTAGTAGCCATTGCCGAGCGGATTTGAATCGACGTAAGGAAACACCATCAACCCGATCATGATGACTGACGGCATCACAACACCGGCGATCCACGGATCGAAATAAACCAGCATCTCCTGGAGACCAAGGAAGTACCACGGCGCTTTCGACGGGTTCATCGTCAGGTTTGGGTTAGCAGGCTCTTCCAGCGGGGCGTTCAAGGTTATAGACCAGACAAACAAAACAACGGTGACAATAACCGCCGCCAAAAACTCGATGCGCACCAGATATGGCCAGACGTGAATCTCGCGTGCCCAGCCCGGCCGCCAGGGTTCAGCTTTGCGATGATGCGTCTTAGCGAGTTTTGGATCAGTCTCTAATTCTTCGATCAAGCGATCGTTTGCGCGCGACTGCTTGATTCCTAGCCAGGTGAAGAACGGCACGAGGAAAAGCATAGCGACGATCGGGATGTTGTCTGGCGCGGACGAAATAATCCAAAGCTGGTGCCAGTCCTGAACAAAAAAGATAGCGAGCGCCAGGAGTAATAGAACCACTCCGAGTGTTATCAACTTACCTTTGCTCAACTTAGGCATCGCCATCTTCGTGTCGCTAGTTCCTTCGACGCGTAGCGTCGATATGAATTTAGCCCGGCGTTTCAACGCCGGGAAAGGCCAGCAAAACAATACCGCCGTCGCGTAGCGACGCTAGAAAACCAGAGCTCAATCGTCGCTAAGCGACGAACAATCCAACTCCGACACTTCTCCCGGCGTTGAAACGCCGGGCTAAACTCAGGTTGCCGCTACGCGGCACCACTACTTCTTCTTCAACGCTTTCATTTCTGATTCAAGCATCACCGGCGCCGGACCCGAAATGCCACCGTCCTTACGTATTCTCCAGAAGTGCACTGCCATAAAAATTGAAGCAACGAGCGGAATACCGATGCAGTGCCAAATATATGAACGCAGCAATGCATTCGAATCGACAATCGATCCGCCCAACAAGCCAAAGCGCACATCATTAAAAGGAGTCATGCCAAGCTGAACACCAAACGGCCCTTCTGAACCGAGCATCGGCGTCGCGCGTGCCATGTTCGTGCCAACCGTGACCGCCCAGAAACCAAGTTGATCGTCCGGCAGCAGATATCCCGTAAACGAAAGCAGAAGCGTCAGTACTAGTAGTACGACGCCGACGCCCCAGTTGAATTCGCGCGGACGTTTGTATGATCCGGTAAGCACCACACGAAACATGTGCAGCCAGGTCGTGATCACCATTAAGTGTGCCGCCCAGCGGTGCATGTTCCTGAGCAGCTTGCCAAATGGGACGTCGTGCTCGAGGTAAAGAATATCGCGGAAGGCGTCGATCTTCGTCGGGTGGTAATAGAACATCAGGAGCACGCCGGTGAAGGTCAACACGATAAACAGGTAGAACGTGATGCCGCCCATTCCCCAGGTGTACTGGTAGCGCACTGCGTCGCGATTGATTTTGGCCGGATG
>JANLYZ010000217.1:0-11012 GCA_031365905.1 Chloracidobacterium sp.
CGACTCATCGTTGACACACATCCGTCAGTGTTTAGAAACAGCCTCAGTTGAAATGATTGTCTTAGCAATCCGCTGGCACTGAACCCTTCGTAAGTCTTCCAGCCCCCAAGTAAGTTCTAGAAAATTGAAAACGTCAGGCCGCTGAACGTTCGAGCGAAGTGAGCGCTCCTTTCACGGTGTTGTGTTTATTGATCATCTCAGGCTCCCTCGCTTGAGCAAACGATCTCGCTAATCTTCCAGAGTTTTTCTGAGCGCGAATTCTGGCGCGGGCATCGACTCGGTGTCCCACCCTGGTGGCTGAATCCTGACGCACCCCGAGTGACGGCAAGACAGCCTGGTTTTAAACGGTCTAATGTGAGCCCTGCGCGGAAGTAGGGCCACAGAGAAATAAGGAGTGAACATGGGAATAGGAAAGCGTAGGGCGCGGAGTTTTGTGGCCCTGATGATCGCGATGGTTCTACAACTGGCGCTGGGCCAGGCTTCGACGAGCACCGTGAAGGCACAGTCTGGGAGCGACAAATCGTCGGCGGATCAGTCCACCGATACCTCCCAGCGAGCGGTTAACGGCAAGATCGCTTTTGCCAGCAATGATGGCGGCAACTACGAGATTTATACAATCGCCGGCGACGGCAGTAATCGGGTGCAACTGACCAGTAACAGCGCCGATGATTTAGACCCGGCCTGGTCGCCCGACGGCAAAAAGATCGCATTCATTAGCAATCGTGACGGCAATTTTGAAATTTATGTCATGAACGCCGACGGCTCAACCCAAACTCGCCTGACAAATACGGCGGGTGATGAGTTTGACGTAGTTTGGGCGCCGAGTGGCGCGAAGCTGGCTTTCTCAAGCGATCGCGAAGGCGACTATGAAGTCTACACGATGAACGCCGACGGTAGCGTTCAAACGAACGTAACTAACAATTCGGCTGACGATGCGTTTCCTACCTGGTCGCCTGATTCGGCAAAACTTGCGTTCACTAGCAATCGCAGCGGCAACGCCGACATTTTCGTGATGAACGCTGACGGCAGCAATCCCGCAAACATCAGCAACAACCCCGCGAACGACGAATTTGCGGCGTGGTCGCCGAACGGGCGGAGCATCGCATTTTCCAGCGATCGTTTTGGGAATTTCGACATTTTCACTATGAACCCAGACGGGAACGCGCAAACGCGGATCACGAACGATCCTAAAGAAGACACCTACCCGGCCTGGTCGCCCGACTCGTCGAAGCTCGTCTTCTCGTCGGGGACGCTCGAAGGGGCCGCGCTCGACAACAACGATGTGTTTGTTATGGCTGCCAACGGCAACGCGCGGACCGGTATCACCAGCGGCGCGGCGGATGAGGCCTTTCCTGATTGGCAACCGCTGTTTGGAGTTAATCCATCGATCAATCCAATCGACGATGCGAATCTTTTTGTGCGGCAGCAGTATCTCGATTTCCTAAACCGCGAGCCCGATGCGCCAGGTCTGGCGTTTTGGGTCAACCAGATCACCTCGTGTGGTTCAGATGCGCAATGCATTGAAGCAAAGCGCGTGAATGTTTCGGCAGCCTTCTTCCTCTCGATCGAGTTTCAGCAAACCGGCTACTTGGTTTACCGAACTTACAAAGCCGGCTACGGCAATCTTCCAGGGGCTCCGGTCCCGGTGCGGTTTGCTGAATTCCTGCCGGACACGCAGGACATTGGACGAGGCGTGATCGTGGGACAAACCGGTTACGAACAAATCCTGGAGCGTAACAAACAGGTCTTCTTCTCAGACTTTGTCACGCGTTCACGCTTTGCCGCCGCTTATCCCACTAACCTGACGCCAGCGCAATTCGTCGACAGGCTATTTGCAAACGCAGGCGTCACACCTTCCGGAGCTGACCGAACCGCAGCGGTCAACGAGTTTGGGACAGCCACCAACACGGTCGATACCGCAGCACGCGCGCGGGCACTGAGACGCGTTGCTGAAAATTCAACACTCGCGCAGCAGGAGTTCAACAAGGCATTCGTGTTGATGGAATACTTCGGCTACCTGAGACGCAATCCATACGATCCGCCGGAACCGTCGCTCGACTACGCCGGCTATAACTTCTGGTTGAACAAGCTAAATCAGTTCAACGGAAACTTTGTTAACGCCGAAATGGTGAAGGCGTTCATTAACTCGGGCGAATACCGACAGAGATTTGGTCAGTAGTGTCTTAAGTTCGATTTCTGAGTAACTTCCGTGTCCTCTGTGACTCTGTGGTGGATGGACTTGAATAAGAAGTCACCACCGAGGCACAGAGAGCACTGAGATCACACAGAGAACAAACGCGAGACCGGGGCCTTAAACCGAATCCTGAAACTTTTGTAGGCTAACCGCCTGCTTAACGACCGCAGAGGGAGATAGAACATGAGGAAGTTGTTTACGAAGAGAAAGATATTTTTTGCCTTGGCGATTTGCGCGATGGCGCTGTCGCTTACGCTCACTCGCGCTACTCGCGAGTCGCGCGCCTCAAGCCATCGAGAGGCGCCATTAATCACCGCCGATCCGCTGGCGGATAACACCGACACTTACGCTTTTAGAAGCACTGAGTCAGGACGGAGCGGTTTCGTCACGCTGATAGCCAACTGGATTCCTTTCGAGGAACCATCAGGCGGCCCGCACTTCTATAAGTTTGACGACACCGTGCTTTACGAAATTAAGGTGGATAACACCGGCGATGGCGTCGAGGATGTTACCTACCAGTTCCGCTTTACCACTACCGTCAAGAATCCCGATATCGTGCTGGGAATGGCTTCGCCGAACCAGGCGCTGTCCGGCACCGGCGGTATCGAACCGTTAATCACATCGCTCGACGATCCTGATTACAACGAACCACAAACCTACACCGTGACCCGCATCGATAAGAACACTGGTAAGCGAGGCACGATCATAGCCAGCGGCCTGCTGACGCCGCCTAATAATATTGGCGAACGAAGCACGCCTAACTATGAATCAACGCTCGCTCAGGCAGCCATCTATCCGCTGCCGGGTGGCGGTAAAGTTTTCGCCGGTCAGCGCGATGAAGGTTTCTACATCGACGTCGGCGGCATCTTTGACACGCTGAAGTTGACATCCATTGGTACCTCGGGTGGCCTGGACTCGACTGCCGGCTTTAATGTCAACACTGTCGCCATCGAAGTGCCAGTCCAATCGTTAACGCGCTCGGGAGCAGTGCCAAGTGGCCCGACTGCAAATGACGCGGTCATCGGTGTCTGGGCAACTTCCAGCCGTCGCACTACTACGGTCATTAGGCCGGGCATCGGCGGACGAGATAACGACCGCAACCAGGGCAACCAGGGTTCCTTCAGACAGGTGTCCCGGCTCGGCGAACCGCTCGTCAACGAAGTAGTCATTCCGCTCAAGCTCAAGGATAAGTTCAACGCGTCATATCCGGCTGACGATGCGCAGTTTGCTTCTTATGTGGTGGATCCACAGCTCGCGCAGTTGCTCAAGGCCGTGTATGGCATCAACGTCCCGCCGGCGCCGCGAAATGATCTGGTAGCGATTTTTGCCACCGGCATTCCGGTTAACGCGGTCACTGGACCAAACTACACCACCTTCCTGTCAGATGGTCAGCCGCATGAAATGATGCGCCTGAACGTTGCCATCGCGCCCTCCGCCAGCCCGAGCCGGCTGGGACTGCTGGGCGGCGACGTCGCCGGCTTCCCTAATGGACGCCGCGTGTTTGATGACGTAACTGATATCGAGTTGCGAGCAGTAGCGGGTGGAACTCCGTTTACGCCGGCAACCAACGTCGCGCCTAACAACACCCTGGGTGATGGCGTAGGCAACAACGATGTGCCTTACCTGACGCGGTTCCCGTATTTGGGCGTTCCGCATTCGGGAAACAGCACGAGTGGCGCGCCCCATGCGCATCACACTAACAACCTGCCGGCGCTGCCATAACAAGTGGCTCCGACAACGAGCAGAGAATGCGGAAGCTTTGAGTTTCCGCGTTCTCTGTTTCAAATTTCCTAATAGGCAGCAGCGGAAGATCAACTAATCATGAAAGTTTTCAAGCCGGCAATAGCAGTAGCATTAGCGATCGGAGTGTTGGCGGTGGCGGCGGTGACGCTGCGCGCCGTTCGTCAGCAAGAGCCTGGAAGCAAAAGCGCGGAGCCGCTTGCGTCTGCTGCTAACAGCAAGTTTGCGACGCCCGCCGATAGCCGCATACAAGCCGCTCAACGAACAGTCGAGCAGCACCCGAACAAGGCTGAGAGTTTTAACCTGCTCGCTTCTGCCTACCTGCAGAAGGCGCGTGAGACTAACGACTTCAGTTTCAACTCTCGTGCTGAGGCTGCGCTCGGCCGTGCACTCGAACTCTCGCCGGACGACTACGACGCCCTCAAGCTGCACGGCAAGCTGCTGCTCACGTATCACCGCTTCAGTGACGCGCTGGAGCTGGCTCGCAAGCTTCAGACAATGCGCCCTGACGATCACGACGTCTATGGAATGCTTACCGATGCACAAGTGGAACTTGGCGACTACGCGGGCGCGATCGCCGCTGCCCAGAAAATGGTCGATTTGCGTCCCGACAGTGGCGCTTACGCCCGCGTATCTTACTTGCGTTCGCTGCATGGCGATGCGGAAGGCGCAATCCAGGCGATGACTGTGGCGGTCAAAGCCTCAGACCCAAACGATCCTGAAGGCATCGCGTGGTGTCGCGTTCACCTCGGTGACGAATTGATGAATGCCGGCAGACATGCTGAAGGCGAGCTGGAATACGACAAAGCGCTTTTGATTTTTCCCGACTACCCTCTCGGATTGGCCGCCAAAGCTCGCGCGCGTGTGCGTTCCGGCGACTTGCAGAAAGCCCTCGAGTTGTACGAACGCGCACAGAACCGTACGCCGCTACCTGATACCGCAGTTGCCCTGGGTGATCTTTACGCGAAACTCGGACGGACTGAGGACGCAAAACGACAATACGACCTGGTCGAATTTATCGAACGAAACAGCGCGGCAAGCGGCACCTACTCACGCCAACTGGCGATGCTCTGGGCAGACCACGACGTGAACCTTGATCGGGCCCTGACGATCGTGCAACGCGAACGTTCATTGCGCCAGGACATTTTCACCTGTGACGCGCTCGCCTGGGCTCTCTTCAAAAGCAAGCGACTTGATGAAGCGAAGAAGTCAATGGAAGAGGCCCTGCGACTCGGCACCCGTGACGCAAAGATTTTCTACCACGCCGGAATGATTTACGACGCTGTCGGTGAGCAAGCAAAAGCTTCCAAGTTTCTCAAGCTTGCTTTTGCAGTAAACCCAACCTTCGATCTGCTGCAAGCCGAGCAAGCCAGGCAGGCGATCAAGGCGATAAGCAACAATTCTTCCCAGAAGCAAACGCGATCGGCATAACTTTATGACTGCTAATTTCTTTTCCAGAATTGTGCGGCTCGCGTTGGGCTTGTTAGCTGTCGCGTTTTTCAACTGCGCGACTTCGTCGCCGGCAGTGGCACACCCACTAGGCAATTTCACCGTCAATCACTTCACGCGATTAGAGGTCAGTCAATCGCAGGTTCGCATTCACTACGTGGTTGACATGGCTGAAATTCCCGCTTTTCAGGCCAGCCAGGAAATGGCGAAGAATGGCGACGGGAGCGTCTCGGCGGCCGCGCTTAAGTTATACCTTGAACAAGTTGCGCCGCAGTACGCTGCGGGACTTCTGCTTACGATTGACGGCGAGACGATTCCTCTGCAAGCCGTTGCACAGACTATTGCCATGCCGCAGGGTGCGGGTGGTCTTTCAACTCTCCGCATCGAATGTGACTTTGCGGGAGAAATACCCGCGACGGATAACGGCCAGATTCGTCGCTTCCACTTGGAAGATAACAACCAGCGCGAGCGCATCGGCTGGCATGAAATTGTTGTTATGTCCGCGGCGGACACGAAAGTCTTCGACAGCACTGCTTTTGGATCGCCGGTTACTGACGAGTTGAAGACGTATCCGCAAGACATGCTGACCGCACCGCTTGATGAGCGCGCAGCGGATTTCTCGGCGACGGCAGGATCAATTCCTGCGGGTGCGATCGCCTTGCGCACCCGCGATGGCCGCGCGGCGGAAACTTCAAGGGATCGCTTTGCCGAACTCATCAACGTTCCGGTATTGACTCCCCTCGTCGCGCTGCTCGGTCTTTTGATCGCAGCCGGGCTGGGTGCGCTTCATGCTTTTTCTCCGGGTCATGGCAAGACGGTCGTGGGCGCTTATCTGGTCGGGTCGAAAGGCACCGCTCGTCACGCTGCCTTTCTCGGGCTGACAGTCACAATCACCCACACGGCCGGCGTGTTTGCGCTCGGGATGGTGACGCTGTTCGCTTCGCATTACATCGTTCCCGAACGGATCTTTCCGGTGCTTAGTTTTGTCTCCGGAGCGATTGTTCTGGCAATGGGTTTGACGCTCTTCATTCGGCGTTTGCGCGGCGCTTTGGCAAATTCAGCAGGCGCGCACACGCATGGACAGGCCGGCATTCACTCCCATGATGACTTATCAGCTCACTCGCACGATCATTCGGACCAGAGCTCGCTCTCACATTCGCATGGTGGCGTGGAGCATTCACATTTGCCGCCCGGAGCTGACGGCGGCGCGGTCACGTGGCGCAGCCTGCTGGCGCTCGGCATTTCCGGCGGGCTCTTGCCGTGCCCTTCAGCCCTCGTAGTGTTGCTCTCGGCCATCGCGCTTCATCGCGTGGGTTATGGCCTTGTGCTGGTCGTTGCCTTCAGCGCCGGATTAGCCACTACTTTAACAGCCATCGGTTTGATGTTCGTTTTTGCGGGCCGCTTCTTTAAGCGCCCCAGCGGGGAGAGTCGCATTCTGCGTTTACTCCCGGCATTCAGCGCGTTAGTGATTGCCTGCGTGGGCGCCGCGATCTGTTATGAAGCGTTGGCACAAGCCGGCATTCATCTTTCTGCTGTCGTCGGCAACTGGGCGGCACATGGCAGCACAGCCGGAGCAGCTGTCGCAGCGGCCCCATCATTAACTTCACTGGGCGGCTTTGCCGTGCTCGGGCTCGGTCTGGTCTTCGGATTAAAGCACGCAACTGAAGTCGATCATGTGGTGGCCGTTTCAACCATCGTCAGCGAACATCGCAATCTTTTTCGAGCAGCGGTTGTTGGCGGCCTCTGGGGACTGGGCCACACTGCTTCACTGATTGTTGTGGGCGTGATCGTGCTGGCTCTACGCGTTGCTATTCCGGAACGGGTATCAAGTTGGCTCGAGTTTGCTGTTGCTCTGATGATCATTGGGCTGGGCGTCGCTGCCGTGCTGCGCGTCTTGCGGAAGCGCACAGATATTCACGTGCATCGCCACACGCACGGCAGCCGGTTGCATCAACACCTTCACTTTCATGAAGGTGAAGCCCTGCTCGACACGCAGCCGGAGGATCGCGCGGAGTTCGTAGCGTCCCACTCGCACGCAGTTTCACGGGTCGGCTTTAAGCCGCTGCTGGTTGGAGCGATGCACGGATTGGCGGGCTCAGGCGCGTTGACAGTGCTCGTCTTGACGCAGATAAATTCAGCCACGTTGGGCTTGTTCTACCTGACGGTGTTTGGGATTGGCTCGATCTTCGGGATGCTCTTGATGTCTTTTCTGGTGGGCTTGCCATTTGTACTCAGCGCGCGACGTCTGGGCGGCGTACATTACGGACTGCAAACTGTTGCCGGCGTGTTAAGCATCGCCTTTGGATTTTGGTATGCCTACGAGACCGGGATTGCAAGTGGTCTCCTGGGTTTTATCCTATAAGAAAGGGCGTCCTTTCGACGCCCTAACTCGTGATGATGGTGCACCCGGCATGATTCGAACATGCGACCCCCTGATTCGTAGTCAGGTACTCTATCCAGCTGAGCTACGGGTGCCTGATTGGTAAATAGTAAATGGTAAATCGTGAATAGTGAAGCGAGGACGAAAAGTTTCAAGTTCCAGGTTCCAAGTTTCAAGTTCGAAGCTCCAAAACCCATCGCTCGGACCGGAACTTAAAACTCGGCACTCCGAACTTGAAACTTAAAACTTGATTACCGCGCGAAGTATCCCGGCCTGGTGCGCACAAGCAATTCCGGATGGCCAACCTCAATCTTTATTTCATGCCACTTGCCATTGCGCGCGCCCGCTCCGGGTGCCTGGTAGGCAACGGTGTAGAGCGTTCGTAACTCAGCGGCTACTTCCGCATACAATCGCGCCATCTGATCAAGCCGCTGAATGTCGTTGAGCCGACCGCCGGTGCGTTCGGCAAGCGTTTGCAAACGCGTGCGCGCGGCGCTGTAGATTCCGGTGATCACCGGGTCGCGCAAGGGCAATCGCTTCGGATCGCCGGACGGCAACGCCAAGGGATAGATTGAAACGCCCTGGCGGTCGGCGGCGGTAAGCACGGCATTAAGCGCGGTGCTCGTCTTCGCATCAATCGCCGCTATCGCCGTGGCATCTGTCTGCGCACCGGCGATAGTTGCACGATCGGAATTCCGTTGCTGCGTGTCGAGTCCATCCGTTAACACAACGATCCCTTTGCGTCGCTGCCTGCCTTCTTTGTCCAACTCATTCAACGCATACTTGAGCGCATCATAGAAATGCGTTTCACCGGCGCCGTCAGCTCTTTGGGCAATCGCGTAGGCCGCTTTTCCTCGATCCGTTGAAAACCCGGACAGCACTTTCACCTTGGCATTGAACTGAATTACAGCTACTCGATCCTCGGGTGCGAGAGCGTCGAGAAAGCGTATGGCGGCCTGCTTAAACTGCGGACGAAAACTTAACGTCGATCCGGAGACGTCTAACAGCAGGACCAGGCTGAAGGGCGCAGCGGCAGGATCGAAGTGGAGTACCTGCTGCTTCAGGCCATCTTCGTAAACAGTGAAGTCGTTTTTCGAGAGCGAGGTGATGGCGTGTCCCTGCGCGTCGACGACGCCAACATTCAACTGCACCAGATTCGTCTCGGTGCGCACTACATCATCGGGCTCCTGCGCCTGGACCGCCGGTGCAGAGAAACCCAGCAACAAGAGCGGAAGAAAAAGATTGGCGAAAAGCTGTGTACGAAAATATGAAGGCTTCATCGGTAAAATAATTTTCGGTTCGTTGCTGCTAAATGCTGAGTATCCCGGCAAGCAAGACTTTTTGCAATCAAGCGAGATCGGGCTTTGGCCGCAAGGCCTTCAGGAAGTTCGGCTCACTCCTTACAATCTGGCCACTGAACACGCCATTTTCGGACGCGCCAACGGCGGTTTGAGTTGCTTTAGGGAAGCGATTAACCCGGAAACGGGGTACTGGCTTAGTTTCGCATTTGAAGATTCGCAAGTGTCCATAGTAGGGGCGCGCATGCCGTGCCCTGCGAAACCAAACCAGACCGGAAATGCGGAGCGCTGGTTCTTGCAACGGAAACCAGGTATGTACAAACCAAACTTTTGTTCTGAATGTGGCGCGAAGCTACTTCGTCTGCGCTGGCATTTCTGGACTAGCCGGAGGTTTTGCGACGAGTGTTCCCGCCGTCTGCGAAAGGCCCGTCTCGTCCCGGCTCTGTTGGCAACGCTCGCACTTTTTGGCGCTGGCTACATTGCCGGTCGAGTCCGGCATCCCACGCCGCCGCCCCTTAGCATCGAAAGAAGATCTGATTCACCGCTGAGCGATGCGGCAATGGTTGGGTCAACTCAACGAGCGTCATCCTCCCAATCTGGTGCGAATGCCACTGCGCTTTCTTCACCAACTGTCATCGAGGAGGAGGTCTATATCTGTGGCGCACGCACGAAGAAGGGCACACCCTGCTCGCGCCGCGTGCATGGGCCAGTGCGTTGCTGGCAACACAAAGGCATGTCAAGCATAATTCCTGTTGTCCCAATAAGATAGCGTGAGTTTGATCAGCCTGTTAAATCGTCAGGGTACTGCGATAATATCTCTTTATCGAGGAAGCTCAAGCGAGACTCGAGCTGCGCCGCGTTCTCAATGGTTGGGGAAACATTAACCGGAATCAAATTCTCAACACTGCGACCAGCTTTAGCTGCTTCTACCCACTGTTCCATCGCTCCGATATAAGCGTCCAAAGCGGCTGCCGGGGATGGAGACTCTTCGGCGGTGATATAAGCCGGAGGTAAATCGCCGACGATGACCCAGACTTTATCGTCAACGTCTTGCCGCGAGGGAATTATCTCGAAGAGGAAGACGCCCACTATCTTCGCGACGCCTATCCCCAGATACGCTGCCTTAACTTCTCTAACCCAGGAAAAGGCTTGCAGGTAATTCGTGGCTTCGGCCAACAGTTCGCTTAACCCAGCTGTTTCCTCCTCGTCCTCTCCTTTCATCAGAGCTACTGGGACTACTTTAGACATGTCGACTTCAACCGTCATGGCCTTCTTCTAGCTTAGTGAATCATTAACGGTTTTGACATTACGGAAGGCTGCCTTCAACTTTTGTAAGATCCCGTCATCGCGCGAATACACACGCCACAATGTGCTGTCGATTGCTTCAATGACGATGTCACAGGTCGCTTTCAAGTCGCTTTGGAGGGTGATTTTGTTAAGCGCGTCGGGAGTCCCACAGCCTGCCAGAGTTCCTTCGATAACCTGATCAAGTGCCCAAGCCAGTTGTTTCAGATCCTTCCATTCCAGAATCAAACCGTTTGGGGCTCTCTTCACCTGTTGTTCTAAATCAAGCGTCGTGGTCCCCGATCGGCTGAGATCACCGACGGCCTCGAGATCGAGGATAGACCAGCGCAAGTTCTGCCCTTCGGCTTCCAAAGCAACGAGAATGTCGTGCAAACCAACAATTGCAGAATCTCTTGGGTCCAAGTCGAATATCTCAACCGCGCCAGCCATTCTTACCTCCTAGAGTGGTTTCGCCGGGCCACGTTTGCCTGTAACCGGATCAATCACGTGCTGATGGGGATTAACGCGCTGAATTAAAGACTTCTATGAACTTGTGGGAAGTTTCGCAAGAGCCTCAGCAGCCTCAGACTGAACTTCAGGGGATGGATCCTGTCTCATCGATTTCAATTCAGAAACGGCTCGCGTCCGCAACTTCTCATCCGCTGCA
>JANLYZ010000271.1:0-2818 GCA_031365905.1 Chloracidobacterium sp.
GCTCTCTTTCGCTTTCCACAACGGTACCAGAACACAATTCGGCAATAATCTATTCGCATACAAGCACCTTCTCATAATCGGCATTGTTACGTTGGGATCGGCTATCGGTTTTGCCCTCGGCCATCGCTACGTGTCAACGGACGCGCTGTCGTCCTTAATCAGGACGCTGCGACTTGCGAAAGCGTCAGCTACAGATGAAGAGTCGGCGCGGGAGCAAGAGAAATTCGTGAATAGCCTCAAACGCTCAAGCCTGCTAATTGCGGCCGCATCAGTTTGTTTGGTGATTGGAACTGCATGCATTGCATTGGCTGCTCTGGCAGCGTTGGCCGCATAACAAATCGGACGCGAGCGGCGGTAGCGTGTTTCTCAACTAGCTTGATGCGGCAGAGGGTGCTTTGATTCGCGCCGCGCCCGGTCAACTCTGACGTTATACGTCGTCATATTTCGATGAAGCTGATTTTAATAGTTGCAATCTTGATCGTCGCGCCGCAAATCATTTTTGCGCAAGAACCGGGAGTTCCATCGTTGGGTTGGGACTTGACCTACCAGACCGTACTAGACACCAACCACATCCCGCCGAGTGAATGGATTTGGAAATGGCTGGGGCCAAAATACGAATCGCCCATCAAACCATTACTCGCAGCCTGGAGACATGAACCCATCGAATCCTCCGTTCTGATTGAAATGCCGGCGCCACATGCGGGCGAACACGTTACAGCGTGGTTCGTTCGCACGAAAAACCACGGCTACTATTTTGAGGTTGTTGAAGATGAAGACAACGGACCTCACAAAACGACGGAGGACCTCAGCCCACAGGCATATGACAAGTTTTTTGATGCGGTGTCGTCATGGAAACAAGCGGAACCTGTGAAGCCGGAGAACACGCCAGTCGGTGCCGTTCCTGGATACGACGCCTTCCTCAGTTTGTATACCCGAGGCAATTCGCGGCAGATGCTTCTCACAATCGAAGATTTCGCGATCTGCAACAACAAGAAATGCGAAGAGTGGAAGCCTGGAAGACTGGCTCAAGCGATGACAATAATTCCAAGATTCAAAAATTGAATGAAGGACGTGTAACACATCGCTGGAAGCGAGCGGCGGGAGCGTTTTTCGCATCATGACTGTCCAGCGATGCTTCAATGAATTCGCGCCGCCGCCTCAACTCCGCCGTTGGGCTGCTTCGAGAGAATGTTGAATGAGCCTTCTACACGACATCCAAGCTGCAGTGCTCCGGGAAAACTCAGACCTTGGACCAATCCTTCTTCAGGTTAGGCTTCTTGCCGCCCGGTTGGGGAGTGAACCCTTGGCTGAGTGGGTCAGGCACGAGTCCGATGGATATCCGAAGGCCGCCGATCTTCCAGAATACCCAGTCATTCCCGTGAGCTAGCCCAAGAAAGTCTTCCGAGCTTTTGGAAATGAACCGAGACTTCGGACTGCTTCTCGCCCCAAAGTTTTTCACCGGATTTGGCGAAACTAATCAGGGTCGGACACGTAGTAAATCGAACCGGAGACAGGCCGCCCTAAAAGTATCAGCCGGCTCAGCTAGTTCCTTCCGACCATGGACCGAACGAAGTGGAAGGCCGGTGACGACGTCCGAACGGATCCGTCGCATTTGATCGAAGCGTTCCACGCCAAAGCAAGCTACGGGCGTGAGTCCTTGTCTTAGCGGGCGGCACGCGTCCGAATCCTGAGGTGACGCCAACTGCATCCCGAACGGAGTGAGACGATGAAGATTAACCGCCGATCCTTTCTCAAAGCTGCAACAGCAATCGGTGCTTCTCTCGCCTGGGCCGGACCGGCTCGAACTTCCCGTGTCCACTGGCATGAGCGGCGTGATCTCTATCCCCAGGGAGTAGCCTCGGGCGATCCCGATCCGCACAGCGTCATCCTGTGGACGAGGCATGCGTTTGCCGACAGCACAAACGGCACACGCCAGCTCCTGACCGTCGAGGTAGCCGAGGATGAGGCCTTCCGCCGAGTCATTGCGCACGCGCCGGCACCGATCTCAAGCGCTGCGGACTGGACCGCGCGCGTTCTGATTGGCGGACTCAAGCCGGCGCGCACTTACTGGTATCGGTTTACCGACAGCGACGGAAACGGTAGCCGAATCGGCCGCACGATCACTGCGCCCTTGCCAAACGATCCGCGCACAGTGAACTTCACCTTCGTGAGCTGTCAGGACGTCAATGAGGGCAAGCTCAACGCCTATCGCCGGATGATTTACGAAGATGAACGCGCCCCCGCCGCCGAGAAGCTCGACTTCGTTCTGCACCTGGGCGATTTCATCTACGAGGTGGTGGAGTATCCCGACGAAGTGAAGACACGTTACGACCGCACGATCTATGAGATCGCGCGCATCCCGGACGGCGGGCAGGTCGGCAAGTTCCACTTCCCGCTGACAGTCGATGGCTACCGGGCCATCTACAAAGGCTATCTCGCCGATCCCGACCTCCAGGACGCTCGCGCGCGCTGGCCGTTCGTCATGATCTGGGACAACCACGAATTCTCGTGGCAAGGCTGGCAGAGCATCCAGAAGGCCGGCAAGGCGCGGCCCGGCCAGAGCATCAAGGTCGCCGCCAACCAGGCATGGTGGGAATATCTGCCATCGCGTTGCAAGAAGGTCAGCGGACCCTCGCTCGAAAGCTTCGATCCGCCCGCGGTGACGAATGTCGCAATCGAAAAGTGGGACGAGAACGGCCTTGGCGACGAGCCAAACAACCTGGCCGCGATCAACAGCCTGATCGGCTACCGCTCTTATCGCTACGGCAAACACCTCGACCTCATCATCACCGATCAGCACAGCTATCGCAGCGCCGAC
>JANLYZ010000469.1:0-7179 GCA_031365905.1 Chloracidobacterium sp.
GGCACAATCAGCGGCAAGTGGGATCCAGCTGAGGGCAACGGAACGACGTTCGCCGCGCAGTTAGACAACCTGAAGAATGGGCGCGCGTACATCAATTTCCACACCACGCAATTCGGCGGCGGCGAGATCCGGGGGCAATTCCCGGCGATGCAGGCCTTCCGCGATGCACTGGTAGCGGGACTAGATGGTTCAACGGAAACTCGGGCCACGGTGCTGCGGAAGGTTTCCGAATTCCAGTTCTTGAGCAACCGCGAGTTCAACGGAGCGTTCGTATTCATGCAATACGCCGGCTACCTGCGGCGCGATGCTGATGCCGCCGGTTACAACTTCTGGTTGAGAAAACTGAGGGAGTTCAACGGTAACTTCGTCAACGCCGAGATGGTGAAGGCCTTCATTACTTCGAGCGAATATCGCCAACGCTTCGGCCCAAGCTAAAGACAAGTAGGGGAAGCGGGAAACAGGGGAAGAGGGTAATCGGGAGAAAACGTCGCGCCCCAACGCGCGCCGCCTGTCCCGTCCCCCTTCCCCTTTGCCCTATTACCGTATTCCCCTGTTCCACCTTCCCCGCCGTTCTGCTACATTCAGCGCATGACCGTGGCCCTGCGCGTTGAAAAAGTTTCCAAGCAGTATCGGATCTACGAGCGCCCCGGCGATCGCCTGAAGGAGTCGCTTACGCGTGGCCTGCTACGCCGTCACCAGGAATTCTGGGCGCTGCGTGATGTCGATTTTGAGATCGAGGCGGGAACGACGGTTGGCATAGTTGGACCAAACGGCTGCGGGAAATCCACGCTCCTGCAAATCATTTCCGGCACGCTCGCGCCGACGCACGGCGACGTTTATCACGAAGGACGCATCGCGGCTTTGCTTGAACTCGGCGCCGGTTTCGATCCGGAGTTTACCGGCGTTGAGAATGTTTACATGAATGCCCGGCTGCTGGGGCTGAGCCGACGCGAAACTGATGCACTCTTCCCGGCTATCGAACGCTTCGCTGAAATCGGTCCGTTTCTTTACCAACCAGTCAAGACTTATTCGAGCGGCATGTATGTCCGCCTCGCTTTTGCCATCGCCGCGAGCGTCGAACCCGACATTCTGATCATCGACGAAGCACTCGCGGTAGGCGATGCAGTTTTCCAACATCGTTGCCTGCGCCGGATTAATGAACTTCACGAGCGCGGCGCCACAGTGCTTTTCGTTTCGCACGACGCTGCGGCTGTGCGCGCGCTCTGCTCGCGCGCAATCATGCTGCGAGCCGGAAGTGTCATTGCCGACGGCAAACCAGCCGATGTGCTGAACCTGTATCAGAAAATCATCATGGAGCGGGAACAAGCTTACGATGCCGAGTCAGGCGCGGTGAGTTCTGCAATTGAACAGTCTGACAAAACTCTCGCGCCGGTCAGCTATGCTTATCGCCATGGCGACGGCAGCGCGGAAATCCTTGGTGCGGAACTAATCGACGCCGCGCAAGCACGCGTGGAAATCGTCGAGACTGGCGAGCCATTAACTTTGCGCGTGGTCATGCGCTTCAACCACGACGTTGACGATCCGGTCATTGGTTTTCTGTTTCGCAATTCACACGGAATCCACGCCTACGGCACCAACACGAAGGAGCAACAAATAGAATTCGGTGCGGTGCGCGCCGGCGAGTTGGTTGAAGTCGATTTCGCTTTCGATTGTTGGCTGGGCGCCGATCAGTATACGATCTCGCTGGCGGTGCACAGCCGCGAAGGGCAGGCTTACGATTGGCTTGATGCGGCGCTCTTCCTGAGAGTGACGAGCCTCACTTTGACTGAAGGGATCGCAAACTTGAATGCCAGCGCGCAGGCACATCGTCACGGCCTGAACGCTGCAACTCCGGAGCGCGATACGTCGCTCACAGCCCCTGCGGCAAGAATCTAGTTATGGCTGAAACTGAAGTCGAAAGCATTCTGCGCGAGATACGCGAACGCGTTCTTGCCCAACAGCGCGCCAGCCAGCAGCTCTCCCCACGTTCATCGCAAACGAGCGGTGGGAATGGCGCGCCAGACTCAACGCAGCAGATCGCGCTCGGCGACGGCGGCGAAAATCAAACTAGGGCAAGCTTGTCACTGATTAGTTCCTATCTGACGACCACCGCGCGAACGTGGGATCGCCTGCCGCCCCTGGTTAGCAATCGCAGTGGTTTCATTGCTGGCGTCGAACTCTGGCTGAAACGGCAACTCAAGCGCACGACCCGCTGGTTTACCTGGGAGCAAGTGAACTTCAATGCGGCCACGCATCACGCGTTGCGCGATCTGCTGCCCGTGTTGTTGGCGCATGAGCAGGAGTTGGGAAGACTAGGCGCGCAAATTGCGGAAGCTGAGGCGCGAAGAAGCGAGCAACTGTCGGAGTTCCAGACTGAGCTTCAGACCGCATTCCAGACCGCGATTGAGTCACATCGCCGCGCGCTGGAAGACAAAGTCGACGCCCGATTGACTGAGCTGGCCAACGAACTGCGGGAACGCGCCGAACGCATCCAGGAGGAACAACGCGTCTACTTCAAGCAACTCGCGCTGGAGACGAGCGAAGCTGCCGTGCTCGAAGATCGAGCGCGCCGCCAGACGGAGACTTTGCTGGAAGAACTTCAGCTCCGCGTCGAACAGCTAGAGAAAGGCAAAAAGTGATCAGTAATGCGTGAGGAGTACTGAGCGAAAATTAAAGAAACTTATCACTCATCACTCATTACTCAACACCCATCACTTCTTTCTTGTGACAAAGAACAACCTATACGATCGCGCCGGTATTGATGACGTCGCCGAGTTTTATCGCACCAAATTCGTTTCCGATGAGGTGCTCGACGCGCGTTACTTCAAGGCGCTCAATCGTTTCGACATTCGCTTCGCCCGGACGATGTGGGTTTACGACAACGTGCGTGCCGGTTCCGAAGTGCTCGAGCTTGGCTGCGGCGCCGGCATGCTCGCGTTGTTAAAGCGCAAGGGAGTTAACTTAACGGGCGTTGATCTTTCAAACGAGTGTGCGCTTGCCGCGCGGCGCAACGGCTATGACGCAACTGTCAGCAGCGATCTCTCCAGTTTACCTTTTGCCGACGCCAGCTTCGATTACGTGGTGAGCCTCGACGTGCTCGGCCACGTGGCAGCGGAAGAGAAAGACGCGGTGCTCGCCCAAGTAAAGCGCGTGCTGCGTCCGGGCGGCGTCACGCTGCACGGCATTGAGTGTACCGATCGATCGGCGCGCAAGAGTTACGACGAAATGAGCGCGGACGAATTGCGCCGCTTCATCGAAGTTGACGGCCACGTCGGTCTTGAAGAAGAACAGGAACACGCCGCGCGGTTCCAAAGATTTTTTTCTAATGTGGCCTGGGAACCGCGCTACGCCTTGTGTCTCTCGAGCGAAGAGTTTCTGAAACAAGCTGACAAATACGGGCTCGGGTTTGAAGACGACTTTCTCGACTACTTGCGCGGCCTCTCGTTCAAGGAGCGACGCGCGTTTGATATGGCGATGGGCTATGTGTTCGGCAAAGTGTCTGACCTCAACCTTCACCTGCCCAAGAGCGGCCTGTATGTTTTTCTAAAAGCGTCTAACGCGCCGCTGGGTTCTTTCTACAACGAGCATCGAGATCGCTGCGCGCTCCTCGCCGGCAGCATTGCCGGGAGCGCCGCCGGGAGTGCAGGCATCCTGCCTGCTCCTTCCGCTCTCTTGGAAGAAACCAGGCAGGAAGATGCAGGCAGGATGCGTGCGCTCCCGGGCAGGTGTCTCGACCGCAGCAGTGACGCGAAGTTTGATGACGGCTGGTTCGAACCAAACCTGCTGCCACCGATTGCGCGCTGGATGGGCGCGCGCGGGCGCATAAACTTTCGCGCTCCCGGTCTGTCGGAAATCCGAATGGATCTGACTACGCATCTGCCCGATCTTGGCGCACGCGCGCTCGGCATCGAGTTGCTGGTAAATGGCGTCAAGCTTTGCGCTTTCTCGCTTTGGCGTTACGGCTGGTTAGAACTGCGCGTGCTTGTACCAGAGGACATGGCTTCGGGCGACGACTTTGAGCTAGAGTTGCGCGCCGACCGCACCTGGCAACCACGGCCTAGTGAAGACGAAACGCGCGACGACCGTGAGGTATCGATCGCGGTGTGCAACATGGTAGTGGTCAGTAGTCAGTAGTCAGTGGTCAGTGGTCAGTTAAATGCCGATGACCAAACGGGCCTTGCAACTAACAACTGACCACTGACCACTGACCACTCTTACAAATGATTCGCAACGTTCTCATCTGCACCACGCAAGTTCCTTTCACCACCGGCGGCGCCGAAGCGCATGTCGAGGGACTGCGGCTCGCCTTGATCCACGCGGGTCACAACGCCGAAGTAGTCGCGCTGCCTTTCAAGTGGTATCCGCCTGCGGAAATCATGCAAGGCGCATTGGCCTGGCGACTCCTCGATCTCAGCGAAGCGAATGGGAAGCCGGTCGATCTGGTGATCGGCATGAAATTTCCCGCTTATCTCGTCGCGCATCCGCGCAAGGTGCTGTGGATCATGCACCAATACCGCGCGGCCTATAATCTTTGGGACACGCCTTTTGACGACCTGTCGACTTATCCGGATGGCGCGCAGGTGCGCGAGTGGATTCGCCAGGCCGACAGTCGTCTGATCCCGGAAGCGAAGAAAGTTTTCGCGAACTCGAAAACCGTCGCCGACCGACTGCGTCGTTACAACGGAATCGAAAGCCAACCGCTGTATCATCCACCGCCGCGCGCCGAGAGTTTGCGCCAAGGCGAACAGGGCGACTACATTTTTTATCCCAGCCGGCTCGAGCCGCAGAAACGACAAGAGCTCTTGATTGAAGCGGCGCAGTTTCTGCGCACGCCCGTCAAAATAATTCTCGCCGGCGGCTCAGGCGATGCGAAGCGTTACGAATCGCTGGTGAAGAAGTTTGGCGTTGGCGACCGTGTTTGTTTGCGTGGCTTCGTGGCCGAGTCGGAAATGATCGAACTTTACGCGAACGCCCTCGGCGTTTGTTATTTGCCTTTTGATGAAGACTACGGCTACGTCACGCTGGAAGGAATGCTTTCCGGGAAACCAGTGGTTGTTCCGAGCGACGGCGGTGGCGCGACGGAGTTTATCGAACACCAACGCGAGGGACTGATCGTCTCACCCGAACCTAGAGCGATCGCCGAATCGTTAGACTCGCTTTACGCCGATCGGCCACGCGCGCAGGGAATGGGCGCGCGCGGACGGGAAAAACTGAAGACCATGAACCTCTCGTGGCAACATGTGGTCGAGTGCCTGATCAATGGCGCCGCTTGACCGGTCAACCTTCCCCCAAACGTTCTTCGCAACAACTCGAATCCGTTCCCGGGGCTGCAGCTCTTGGCGGCAGCGAGCGAGCGGTCTAGAATGCAAACGAATCTGTTGCCGCAAGGGGGATGAAATGAAGTCGCTGTTCCCACACAGGAGGCCAGCCGGGGCGTCGGCAATGTCCGCGTTTGCCGCCGCCTTTGTAATCGCGGCGCTTGTTTCGAATTGGCTGCCCAGTTCGTTTGCCCGTTCCCACCGGAGCGACACAAACAATTCACAGCGAGCCCCGGACCTTTCCTTTGTTGGCCTCTTTCGCCAAAACAATCTCGTTTCTGATGTGCCCGGGATTGCCCTCGTCGAAGATCCGAAGCTGGTAAACCCGTGGGGTGTGGCGTTGAATTCCACCAGTCCGTTTTGGGTCGTCAACAACAAAGCTGATCTGGCGACGATCTACAAAGGCGGCGCTTCCGGCAGTCCCCTCGTTCCTAATTTGGCGTTGCTGTCGGTCGCGATCCCAAATATTCCCACAGTCGATCAGTCGCCCTCGCAACCGACCGGGGTAGTCGCCAACACGACGAACGATTTCGTCGTCTCGCTTACGCCGACAAGTCCCGCGGCGCCGGCGCAGTTTATTTTCGCAACGCTCAACGGCAGCATCAACGCCTGGCAACCGGCCATGGGCGCAGTCGCGGTGGTCGTGAAATACACGGCCGGGCACAGCTACACCGGCATTGCAATTGGCAATAATGTTTCCGGGAATTTTCTTTTCGTCGCTGATTTCACGAATGGAAAGATCGATGTCTTCGACAAAGCCTTCAACGTGAGCTCGGTCTCCGGTAACTTCGCCGATCCAACCATCCCGGCAAACTTCCATCCCTACAACATTCAAAACTTCGGCGGAGCCTTATACGTAACCTACGCGGAGCCTCGACCCAGCGGGACCGTTGATCGTGGCTACGTGCGCAAGTTTGATATGAACGGAGTTCGCGATGCGGCGTTCTCGATTAACGGTGATCCGCTCGACAGCCCCTGGGGAATGGCTATCGCGCCCGCAAGCTTCGGCGCATTCAGCAATGCCTTACTCGTAGGCAACAACCATATTGGCAGCTCCCTTTCCCGCTGCATTAGTGCCTTCAATCCCTCAACTGGTGCTTTGATCGGTCATATGGTCGATGGCGGCGGCGCCACCCTGTTCATCAACGACCTGCGTGCTTTGACATTCGGGAACGGCGTGAACGGCGGCGACCCGAACACGCTTTATTTCTCTGCCGGCAACTACTACAACCATTTCGGACTATTCGGTTCGTTAACCCCATTAACGGGCCCACCTTCTTCGACGATCAAGTTTAGCGACATCGGGTACAGCGCCCCAGAGAATGCCGGCCACATAGACATCACGGTGACGCGCACCGGCGCTACCACCGGCCCAGCGACGGTGAACTACGCTACAGTGAACGACAGCGCAACGCAGAAGTCTGATTACGAAATTGCGCTCGGCAAGCTCACCTTCAATCCCGGCGAAAGCAGCAAGACATTTCGCGTACTCGTCGTTGACGATAAGATCCTTTTCGGCGGAAGTGCCGTGACCCTAAACCTCGTTCTGAGTAACCCAACAGGCGCGGAGTTGACTACTCCAAACAATGCTTACCTGCTTCTCCAGGACGACGAGGGCGACACGCCGGGCCAACCGCCAAACTTCCTGGACGTCCCGGAATTTTTTGTCCGCCAGCACTACTTTGATTTTCTCAACCGGGAACCAGACACCGCGGGTCTCAACTTCTGGACGAATCAGATTACTTCCTGCGGGACCGATCAGCAGTGCCTTGAGCTTAGGCACATCAATGTATCAGCAGCCTTCTTTCTCTCGATTGAATTTCAGTCAACCGGCATGCTCGCCTATCTGACGGAGAAGGCG
>JANLYZ010000472.1:0-24904 GCA_031365905.1 Chloracidobacterium sp.
ATCATGTCAAATGCAGGCATTTACAAACTGCAAACGCCTAATAATACCTTGTTTGAAACGGAACGTATTTATGCCGCTACACCTGTAAATGCTGAATGGATAGCATTGGCCACCAATAATAAAGGAGTGTATATCGCAGGCTACAATGAGAACGGCATTTTTTACGGCATTCAAACATTCATACAACTTATTCCATTATCTTTCAATAGTAAACAGCAGGCAAATGGCGAGTTTAATGTTTCCCAATTGGCTATCACAGATTATCCCCGCTTCCCCTATCGCGGCATGCACCTTGATGTTTGCCGTCACTTCTTCCCTGTCTCCTTCATAAAAAAGTATATTGATTATCTCGCCGCTTATAAGTTTAATACTTTTCATTGGCATTTAACTGATGACCAGGGTTGGCGCATTGAAATAAAAAAATACCCACAATTGACGGCCATTGGCTCCAAGCGACCGGAAACGGTGCTCCGGGATAATTATCCTCGAACTCGCACGCCGCCCGATCCTTACAACCCTTACGTTGGCGATCATACTCCGGTCGAAGGCTATTACACTCAAGACGAGATACGCGATGTCGTCGCGTACGCTCGAGCAAGATACGTCACAATAGTTCCCGAAATTGAGCTTCCCGGGCACTCATCAGCCGCGCTGGCGTCGTACCCTTACCTCGGGTGTCGCAAAAATTATCCGTATAAGGTGCAAACAACGTGGGGTACGTTCCCGGACATTTACTGTCCGACCGAACAAACGTTTGAATTCATCGAGGATGTGTTGAGTGAGGTAATCAGTTTATTCCCAGACTCACCGTACATCCACATCGGAGCGGACGAGGTTGTGAGGACGGAATCCTGGAGAAACTCAAAATCCGTCCAGGACCTAAAGCGCGCAAAGGGGCTTTCGAGTGAGACGGCAGTTCTGGGCTGGTTTCTTAAACGGGTTGAAGCTTTCGTTGAATCAAAGGGGAAGAAAATCATCGGCTGGGACGAAATGCTGGACGTCGGCTTGCCGCCGAACGCAACCGTGATGGCTTGGCGGCCAAGCCTGGCATATCAAATGGCGACCAGAGCGGCGAAGGCGAAGCACGACGTCATTATGGCTCCTTTTGATTTTGTCTATTTCGATCATCCGCAAACGAAATCACCGCGGGAGCCTTTGAGTCTCTACACGCGAGTGATTGAGCTCTCCGAGGTTTACAATCTTGAGCCGGTGCCTGCGGCGCTAAGCCAGGAAGATGCTAAATACATCATCGGCGGCGAGGGCTGCGCGTGGACCGAATTCATGAAAGATCCAAGCGAGGTCGAGTATATGTTGTTCCCGCGGGCAATCGCTTTAGCTGAGGTGCTATGGTCCAAACCGCAGAATAAAGACTTCGCCGGATTCTATAAGAGGCTTGCCAAAGAATTTTCGAGACTTGATCGGGAACAGGTGCATTACAGGGGCTCATCGTCAGCTTCTTCGCAACCGACAACCCTGGATATTCAGCCGAATTTCTCCAAGCCGGTAAAGCCAGTCACTGGACAGCCGCAGGTTCCTGCTAACATGCCCTGTCCGAAATTTTACCATCCGGTTTACGCCATCGTGGGTGGTAGAAGCGTTCTAAATTGCGTGCCGGATTTTTAGCTGGGTATGCAACAGCGCGAGTAACGCCGGCGCGCGTTCACAAGATGTCATTGTGTCCGATCTGATTCCTTACATCGATGCGCACTACGGCACGACCGCAAAGCGGGAGGGGCGCCATCGCCGGCCTTGCGCTGGGTGGGCTGGCCACCATGAAGTTCGCGTTTCGCGACCCGCAAAAGTTTGCTGGGCCGAATGTGGATCTTCATGAAAACGATTTGCTCGTAAAGTCCGGCTTTGTTTCTTCGCCGCTTGAGTTAAGGGATGATTTGTAATCGCTGCAACTTGTCGAACCTGGACGCTGCCCGCTTCTGTTACGGCTGTGGGGCGGAACTTGTGGATTTGGCCGCCGACGCCGGCCGGCAGGAGCCGATGATTGGCCGCACGATTGAAGGCAAGTATCGCATTGATGCCAAACTCGGCGCCGGCGGGATGGGCGCGGTCTATCGATCGCGTCGCTTGCTGATTGGTGATGAAGTTGCGATCAAGATCCTTCATCCGGAGCAGGTTTCAGAGTCACACGCGGGGGAGCGCTTTCGCCGCGAGGCGCAGGCGGCGGCGAGACTGAAACATGCGAACGCGGTCACCCTTTATGACTTTGGCGTAACAAGCGATGGTCTGCTTTATCTGGTGATGGAACTCGTCGAGGGACAAAGCCTGCGGCAGCTCATTAAGAGTCAAGGGCCGTTGACACCTTCTACTGCGGCCGAAGTGATTGGCCAGGTGTGTGCCGTGTTGGATGAAGCGCACCACCAGCAAATCATTCACCGGGATCTGAAGCCAGACAATATTATGGTGTCTATTCTTAACGGTGCGTTGCGCGTTAAGGTGTTAGATTTTGGCATTGCCAAATTGCGCGACCTCACCGCCAGCAATCTAACTCAAGCTGGTGGCGTAGTAGGCACACCGCATTACATGTCACCTGAGCAGTGTCTGGGAGAGGAGCTTGATTTTCGTTCGGACATCTATAGTCTCGGAATCGTTTTGTATGAGATGTTAGCCGGCGTTGTGCCTTTCAACTCGCCAACCTCAACCGCAGTTGTTGTGCAGCACGTTAATCAGCCGCCGCCATCGTTGCGCGCAATCAACCTGAGCATCTCAGAACCGGTTGAACGAGTCGTCCTTCATGCCCTGGAAAAGAGCCCGCAGCGGCGGCCGCAGACGGCGGGCGAACTGGCTAGAGAATTACGCGCCGCCGTTAGCCAGTGGCCCGGCACTCACTCGAATGCCGAGGTCGGTGAAGCCTCCCGCAAACGTGAAACATACATTCCTCCTGCTTCTCTTTCCCAGTCGGGCTCTAGTCCAACGGTCGTTTTGCCAGGAGGAACGGGAGGTTTAACGGCTGAGGCGCGACTTGGATCTGATCGCAATAATGATGGTTCCGGTTCACGTAACGCCCTAATCGCAATTAGCGTGCTTGCAGTATTGCTCGTTGGCACAGTTGTCTATTTGTTAATGAGTGGTGACAGCAAAGCACCTGAATCAAGTGAACGTGCGGCGAGCAGCGCCAGGTCGCCCGCCCAAACGCCACCGCCACAGCAAACCCAACCCGCACCGCTGCAGCAAACCCAACCTGCACCGCCAAGCGCTGTCGTTAACCAAAACGCAGTATTGCGGCAAGCCGTCTGTAGATATGGGGGCGTAAATATTCGAGCGACGCCTGACCGTAATGCTGCCCTGGTCGCAACCATCGGAATCGGCGAGCAACTACTAGTCCTCAGGGAATCGAACAACTTCGACACCGTCGTCATTCAGAGCGAGCACAAAGCCGTCAGCGATAATTGGAGCGAGGTTGAACTGGCGAGCAATCCATCTGTCCACGGCTGGGTTTTTAATGGCTTCATAACAAGAAACTAGTACTTAAGCTGCGGCATTTGCCTGCTCTGGCGGGTGACAGTGCGGCGGATTGTCGTGATTGATGCAGTGCGTAGTTGATATTGAACAACCCGAGGAATTAGATGGCACCCAAGAGTAAACTGACTAGGCGGATTCCAACCTCGCTGATGCTCAAGAGCGCGATACTTCTTGTGCTTGGCGTCACTGTCACGCTCTCTGCTGCCTTGGCCATGTGGCAGCAGAAGCGTGAACGACAGGTCAATGGCCCGGGAAAGATCACTCAAGGGCAACCGCAGGGAACACCTGCCAGGAATGACAACGCCAGAGGGACTGACCAGACGGCTTCGCCTGAAACACCGTTAGATAAAAATGCACCATTGCGCGCTCCTTTTTATGCAGCTCTCGATACAGCCCTGGAAAAACGGGGCTGGAAACTTGAGAAGGTTTGTGCGCTTGAAGATCCTGTCGCGAAGCGCGTAATGGAAGACTACGGCGCGATGTTTCTCGCAAAAGAAACGGTGAAGCCACCGCCGGTATGTGTGTTCAGAGACGAAGGCGAAGTCATCAAGTTTCAGAACGAAGCAAAGTTTACTGGGGCGAACATTGGCGGCGCGACGATCGATCTCCAGCCAGCAGCGATGAACGCCTTACTCGACGCGCGCGAGAGTGCGCGGAAGGAACGTCTGGACATTACACCCCGCGGCGGCAGGGAAGCGGCGCGAAGAAGTTATCAAGATACCTTGAGGCTTTGGAATACGCGCTTCTTGCCGGCACTAACTTATTGGACGCAGCGTGGACGCCTTTCCCAAAAAGAGGCCGCTCGCTTACGCGGATTGCCAGTGCCTGATCAAGTTCGGGAAGTCCTGGAACTTGAGAAGCGAGGCATTTTTTTTAGTCAGGACTTGTCGAAATCGATCCTCTATTCGATTGCCGCCCCCGGCACGTCGCAGCATATGGCAATGCTGGCGCTCGATGTAGCACAGTTTGGCGACCCGCGGGTCAGGCGGATCCTCGCGGCGCATGGCTGGTTTCAAACGGTTAAGAGCGATCTGCCGCATTTCACTTACCTGGGGCTGGCTGAAAAGGATTTGCCCGCGGCCGGATTAACCAGCGTAACTGTGAATTCGCAAGTGTTTTGGATTCCTAATGTGAAACCGGACCTTCCTCGATAAAACGCTCGGGTGGCGCTGGGAATCCGCTTCCGGTTCACCTGGAGTCGAGATGAGTCCACCTACTTTTCCGATAGCCGGCCAGTTAACACTTTTGGCGCCGGTTATTTTGGCACAGGACAGGAGCCACCATTGAAAAACAACAACACCCCGCTGTTTATTATTCTCTCAGTCATCGTCCTAGCTTCTCTGGCCGTGATCGCCTACCTGCTTCTGGGACGCTTGACTAAGCACGACGGGCCATTGCCGGATCACTACGGTATTTTTGTGCGGAACAAAGACGTGCTTACCGAATTACGCCGCCAGGAGTTTCGTGATGCGATGCAAGGGCGGGATAGCATCATGGGAGACTCGTCGCTAACCCACGTTGACGCTAAGCCGACGATGGTTTTGTACGCAGACGGACAGGACATTCCCGTGTCCGATCTCAAATTGGTGCAGCTCGATTCGATGGAGCCGAACGGAAAAGTCGTTCACTGGAATTATCAAGTAGCACCGGTGGAAGGGCACCCGGGAATGAAACAGATCCGAGTGGCAAGTGGACTCGCAAGCGGGAAATACGCCTTTGCCTTGCTCAGCGGTTTTTTGGAAGAAGGCACTCATAAGTTTTGGCCGTTTCAGGTTAATGATAACGCTCCTGCGCCTTCCGATACTCCCCAGGTAGCAATGATTTCACTGAAACCGAAACCGGCTCCGATTCCTCGCCCGGCCGTCCCAATAATCTCTGCACCTCCGCCGACGGGCGCGAGACTCGCTTACTGCACAGAGAACAACGTCGTCCTGCGTAGTGCACCCAGCCTGAATGGGCCGAAGATCGGCGGGCTCTCGAGGGGACAGCGACTCTACGTGCTGCAGATGTCTTCGAATTACGATACCTGGCGGGGCATTTCAGCAAACTGGGCGTACGTGCAGCCCGAGAACAGTGCGGCGCGCGGTTGGGTCTTCACTTACTTTCTGCGGCAATAGCCAAACCTAAGATTGGTTTCGCAATAAACGTTGAATGGAGCGGAAATTGACAAATAGAAACGTCGGAACATTGGCGTTAGCTGCGCTTGCAATTCTCGCTTGCCTGGGCGCTTGCGATAGCAAACAATCAGGCACTGGTCCAGGAAAATCCAACCCTGCAAGAAAGAGCAACCGAACGACCGCGGGCCAGGAATTTCTGGCGAGTGTCCAACCAGGAACCCCGATTCCCGATCGGAATGATGAAGTTGGCTGGCGCGTGCTTTCAGAATACGGTGCGGTCCTTGTCGCTCGTGGGGGTGCGGTGCCGCCACCGCTTATCATTTTTCCCGACGGCAAAGCCGTTGACAGTTGGCAGGCAAGCCTGAAGACGATGCGTGCAAATCTTGGTGGAACCTGGATCGAACTCCAGACGCCGGCCATGACAGCCTTGATGGAAGCACGCACCGAAGCACAAACGGCTAGCCTTACTATTTCGCCGCGGGATTCGGATGCTGGTCGCCGCAGCTATGAAGAAACAGTTAAGCTGTGGGCAAGCCGGGTGAATCCGGGACTCGATCACTGGATGCAGGACGGTCGGTTGGCGCCAGAAGATGCGACGCGTATTCGCTCGCTTGGCCCACGAGAACAAGTCCCTGAAATCCTGCAACTGGAAAAAGAGGGCTTCTATTTCAGTAAAGACTTTTCAAAATCAATTCTGTATTCAGTGGCGGCGCCAGGAACATCGCAGCACCTATCGATGCTTGCCTTCGATGTAAAAGAAAATGAAGATTCGAGCGTTAGATCGATCTTAGGGCGCCACGGCTGGTTTCAAACGGTCTCGTCGGATACACCACACTTTACTTTCCTGGGAGTTGCAGAAGATCAGTTAGCCTCACTTGGCCTGAAGAGAGTAACAACTGCTGGGCGTACCTTCTGGATTCCCAGACTCGACTAAGTCGGGGGCTCGACTCGCCGGTAGTTATTCACCAAATAGTTTCTTGGTTGGTGCAGACTATCAAAAAAGTGTCACGACGAAGCGTGAACGTCAGACATAAACAACACTTGCTTGACGCTCCTCAAGTTTCCAGCCTACTGTTATGGCATCTAAGATATTGAGGAGACGGGAACAGAAATGGGATCGCGAACGATTGTCGTTGGAGATATTCACGGCTGCTATGACGAGCTGGAGGACATGCTGGCGGAAGTTAACTTCGGCAGTGATGACCGCCTTGTTGCCGTGGGCGACCTTATTGCGAAGGGACCGAAGAATCGCGAAGTGCTCGACCGGTTTATGGCTGACCCGCAATTTTCTGCCGTCATTGGCAATCACGATCTGGCAATCCGCCGGCGTTTGCATGGCGAAAAGTTTAAGTTGAATGCGTCGCAGAAACTGGCCAAGAAAGAACTGAAGAAAGATAAGGAGCGCTATCTCTCCTACCTTAACTCGCTCCCGTTTGTGATCGATTTAGGAACTCATCTGGTGGTGCACGCGGGGCTGCGTCCCGGAGTGGCGCTGCATTCGCAGTCGACGGAAGATTTGACGGAGTTACGCAGCTTGGGTAAAGACCGGACCGCGCGCCATGGCACGCCGTGGTACGAGGAATACGACGGCGAGAAGGTAGTATTATTCGGCCACTGGCCTTCACCCGAACCCCGCCGCGGCAGAAAGGCCATTGGACTGGACACGGGCTGCGTTTATGGTAAGAAACTAACAGCGTACATCATCGAGACGGAGGAATTCAAGACGGTGCCGGCGCGCGCTACTTACGATCCCAATTGATTCCTTGCCGCTTGACGTGAACTGTAGACAGCCCCCGGACCTGAACGAGCGAGGGAGAAGCCTCTTAACTTTAGTAGCATCATGAATTGAGAACCTTCTGTGTAGTCTCGGTGTCCTCTGTGTCTCTGTGGTGGAAAATCGGCGAGTAAGCATCCACCACAGAGACGCAGAGCACACGGAGGTAACACGGAGGAAGCGAAATTGGTTCCGGAGCTGAAAACGCGATGGACGATCCAAAGCAAAGCTTGCATAAGGACGCCGGTACGGCGCGCGCGAGCGAAGCGACTGAGCCGCAGCCGGCGGACGCCCCAGTCTCGCCTCAGCGTCCGAGCAAGCCAGCGCCTCAAGAGCCGGCGGAGTATGAACACTTCCTCGCCTGGTCCGTTTTTAATCGCGACTTAAGCCAGATTGAGTTTTACAAACGCGTGCTCGAAGAGGCGACTGATGAATCGGTGCCCTTGCTTGAGCGGGTAAAGTTTCTCGCCGTCTTTGCCAGCAACCTCGACGAATTTTTCATGGTCAGGGTGTCGGGCTTGAAGGAGATGTTGGACATCCGGGAATTCCAACCGATGCCGGGCGAGCTTACTCCGACCGACCAACTAAAAGTCATTCGCGAGCGCATGGTACCGATGTGTGAAGAGCAGGTGACGTGCCTGCGTGACGGCGTCCTGCCGGCCCTCGCCAAACATGGAGTGGAGATTCTTCCGTATGATGCGCTGTCAGGGCGCGAGCAGGATTCGCTGAATCACTATTTCATGAAGAATATTTTCCGGATCCTGACTCCGCTCGCAGTTGATCCGGCGCACCCCTTTCCCTTCATCACCAATCTTAGTCTCAACATCGGGTTGACGGTTGAAATCGATTCGGATTCAGATGAACCAGTCACCATGGGAAGCTTGCCGCGATTTGTGCGGATCAAAGTGCCGCCGGTGGTGCCGCGCCTGATTCCGGTGGGCGACAGCGGACAAAGGTTTGTGCTGCTGGAAGAATTGATCGATGCGAACCTGCATTCGGTTTTTCCCAGCATGCGGCTCAGCAAGAGTTTCCTCTTTCGCGTCACGCGCGACGCCGACGTGGAGATTAGAGACGACTTGGCGGCCGATCTCATGGGACGCATGAAGGAGTCGCTGCGCGAGCGGCGCTTTGGCAATGCGGTGCGGCTTGAAGTGTCTGACACGATGCCGCAGTACATGGTCCAATACCTGACTAAATCGCTCAAGCTGGAGAACGACGACGTCTATGTGATGGGCGGGATTTTAGGCGTGGGCGATCTGATGCAGCTCTACAGCCTGGATCGGCCGGACCTGAGAGACAAGCCTCTGCGCATGACCGTGCCCGCGCCGCTGAGCAAGAAGAAATATTTTTTCGAGGCAATCAGGAAGCAGGACGTTTTGCTGCATCACCCGTATACGGCCTACACAACCGTTACTGAGTTTATTCAGGCGGCGGCCAAGGATCCGAAGGTGTTGGCGATCAAGATTTGTCTCTATCGCACGGGGAAAAATTCACCGATCCCGGAGGCGTTGATCGAAGCAAGCGAGCAAGGTAAGCAGGTGACGGCCATCGTCGAAATCAAAGCCCGCTTCGACGAAGAGAACAATATCGAATGGGCCAATCGGCTGGTGGAAGCCGGCGTGCACGTTGTTTACGGACTCCTGAACCTCAAGACGCATAGCAAAGTTGCGCTCGTTATTCGCGAGGAGGACCAAGGGCTGCAAACTTACGTGCATATCGCGACCGGCAATTACAATCCGACCACGTCGAAAGTCTACACCGACCTCGGCCTGTTAACTGCAAACGCCGACATAGGCGACGACGCGACTGACTTGTTCAACTATCTCACTGGCTTTTCGCGACCGCGCGAGTATACGCATCTGATGGTGGCCCCCGTTAACTTGCGCGAGCGCATGCTCTCCTTGATTCAGCGAGAGATTGAGCATGCTCAGGCGGGGCGGCCGGCGGGCATTGCTGCGAAAATCAATCGCCTGACCGATCTTGAAATTATCGACGCGCTTTACCGGGCTTCAAAGGCCGGCGTGAAAATCGATCTGATCGTTCGCGGCTCATGCATGCTTCGCCCGGGCGTGCCGGGACTTTCGGAGACAGTTCACGTGCGCAGTATTGTTGGCCAGTTTCTGGAGCATAGCCGCATTTTCTATTTTGCCAACGGCGGCGAGGACGACGTTTACATCGGTTCCGCAGACTGGATGAGGCGCAATCTCGATCGCCGCGTTGAAGTTGTAACTCCCGTCCTCGACGTGAATCTGAAACGCTATTTGAAAGATGTTGTGATTAGCGCTTACCTGAAAGACAACGTCAAGGCGCGAGTCTTGAATGCTGATGGTCACTACGAAGCTGTGCCCATGGCGCCGGGAGAAGCGCCCTTTAACAGTCAATTACATTTCGAAGGTAGCATTAGTTTGAATTCTTAACGACGACGACAAGACTAATCAAGAACGAGCAAGAGAAAAGGGGGATTTCATGTTCAGTAAACTGTTTTCAATGTTCATCGTGCTGCTGGTTATTGTTTTTCTGACTGTGCCGGCGGTGGCGCAAAAGGCCTGCTTCACTGCTGAGGCCCGCGCTCAGGCTGAGCGGACAGCGAAAGTTTATCGCGAACCAGATCCCGGCTATGACCCGGTGCTCGGTTACAACCCGAGCCAGGGGCCGCGCGTGGGCGCACCCGCAGTGGACTCCTCCGGACGCGCTCAGGCGTTCAACTGCGTCGCTGATAAAAAGGCCGTCGAGGGCACTGGGACGACGCCCAAGTTTTACTGTTCGGTTGCCGGTAACGTCGATGAGGGCGGCGAACTGATTCGCTATAAGGTGAAGCCCCACTTCAAGGGCGCAGCACTGGGAAAGCGCAACGGCGAAGTCTATGGTGAGTTTTTGTCTTCAAGGTTTTCGCAGGCGCTTGGTTTCTTCGCAGACGACGAGTGGGTCGCCGACGTGACCTGTCCGGATTGTCAGAAGAGTTTGAATAAGCCATTTCAGGGCGCACCATTCAATCCTTTCCAACCGGCGGCCGGAATCGAGCTGCCGCTGGGGAACGGGATCGATGTGAATTGCGACCACAAGGATTCCGGCGCACTTTCGGGCTCGCTCGCGAAGCTGTTACAGGCAGGAGCGCCACGGGCGGAGATCGATGCCTTCAAGCTGTGGCTTGCGTTCATCGATCACGGCGACACCAAAGCCGACAACCAAAAGTTTAGTTGTCTCGATGCGAAGAAAAACGCGAACGGCACACGCATGTGCAAGCCGGGCCAGGCCGTATATTACGTTAGCGACATGGGCTCGACCTTTGGTTACTCGAGCGCCAGCGAGAACAAAGCAAGGTTGAAAGCGTGGCAGGGCAAGGATCCAATCAAGGCAAGCAGTGGGCGTTGCACGACTACCGCGAAGAGCGTTGGCGACACGAGCATCAGCGAAGGTGGCCGCGCGCTGCTCGCGAATAATCTGCAAAGACTGCTTGATGCGGAGAAGACGAATGGTCTGATTACCAACGTGTTCCGCGCTTCACGCAATCAGGAGCGCGACGCGCCGCCGGAAGCATGGACGGCAGAATTCGTGCGCAAGGCGAATACGATCATCAATGCGCGCTGCTCGAATTGACGATTGTTTGTAACGAAAGGAGTAGTAGGGAATGAAGAAGCCGGTGGTTCGCATGTTGGCGGTTTTCTTCGCCGTTCTGATTGGCAGCGGGCTGCTCGTTTACGTTTTGCTCGCGCAAAGTAAGTCGTCAGGAAATAGCTCGCTCACCAATCAACAATCAACCTCAGAAGCACAACCCAATTCCACTGGATCGCCGGACGGTTCGACGAAAGCTCAGGACAAGAGTAATCGCTCGGTGATGAGTGAAATATTTGGAATCGATCGTCCAAGTGGCAAGCCGGTCGAAGAACCTGAGTTGGGCGTGATGGCCGCGCGAGTGCTGCTCCGGTTTCTAATTGCCGCATTCCTCGCGATGTTGCTGGCCTTTCGTTGGCGTCGCGGCGTTTCCATCACGCGGCGTAATCCTTACGTGGCCCAAACGCAGATACTGCTGGCCGTAGTCGCGGCGGCGATGATGATGATCGTTGGCGACAGTGCGGCGCGAGCTTTTGGTATCTTTGCGGCCGCGTCGCTGGTGCGCTTCCGCACGAACATCCGGGATCCGAAAGAAACCACGGTGCTCCTGATCTGCCTTGGCGTGGGCCTCGCTTGTGGAGTAGGTCGTATGGACATGGCGCTGATTCTTACGTTCTTCGTCCTGGCCGCGCTTTTCGTTTTGGAGTACTTCGAATCCCGTCAGGTCTTTCGCTCGATGGAAGTTTGCATTCAAACTCGGAACCTGGACGAGACGCATCGGGTGCTCAAGAAACTCTTCGAGCGCCACGCGTGTAGCTTTGAATTGCGCCACCTCGAACGCGAGGGCGGGGAAGGGCAGAATGGCAAGATCGTTTATGAAGTGAATCTGCGCCTGGAGGACCGCACCGACCAACTTAGCGATGAAATTCTTGCCGAGGACTCGCAAAATATCGCCGGCCTTGAATGGGAGCAGAAGAAGAGCTCCACCTATATTTACAACTAGAGAACGGCAAGTTGCCGGGAAACGAAAAGGCCACCCGTTTGACTGGGTGGCCTTTTCATTTGCTGGAGTGATTATGGGTCTTACTGCTAGTGAACCGCGGTAGTTTGCGTCGCGGACTGACCAGACGATTTCGCTATTTGTAACTTGCCGTAGTAGTCCTGAACAAAATCTTTGTAGGCTCCGTGTCCCCAACTGGTGTAGAAGTCGTACTTCTTCATTTCGGCGTAGACTTGCTCAAAGTTCCAATCATAAAACTGGTAGCGATAAACGGCGCCCATCGCCCCCGTCCGGTGTCTGCCGCCGGCACAGTGAACAAAAAACTTTCCGGTGGACGGATCGCTGGCAACTTTCAGGAACGTCCTCGTCGCTTCTTCCGTGGGATACTTTCTATCCTCCATGGGAATATTGATGTATTTCATTCCCAGCGACTCGACTGCAGGCCGCTCGTAAGCCTTCGGATCGGCGGTCAGGTCGATGACGGTCTTGATGCCCATTGCGGCCAGATCTTTGTAGTCTTCCTCTTTGGGTTGTGCCCCGCGATAGAAGCGCTCATCCATCTGTCCGAAATTTTTGATTTTGATTGAAGAGAAATTTTGGCTCGTAGTCTCTTGAGCCTGAGAAACGATCGCCAGCGCCAGAATTGTAAACACAGCGCCGGCCAAGTTACGGAATGACTTTCGAGTTAACTGCATTAGCATTACATTGACTCTCCTGCTAGCCCCCGCCGGAATTGGCATGCACCGAGCACAAAACCAAACCGGGGTAAATCCCCTAAGCTGAAGCAAGGTTAACATCACTTTGCTAAAATTCTCAATCACTTTTCACCCTCACGATGTTCTAAAACTGTAATATCGTCGTCATTCCATCGAATGTTCGTATGATATTCGCGCAGCGGCAGCGGACATCAGTTCAATATGATTGTTTCTGAGTTTGGCGCCTGACGCCCCGCTCGGAGAACACCAATGCAGAAGTTGATGGGGGTGCCAATACAAGACGAACAAAGCGCTGCGGGCGTTCGGCTTTTCTCCGTTGGAACGTGCTGACCGTGAACGGCCGCCGTGTCATCACGCGAAATTATTTGACGGCGCTAAAGAAACGAGCCTAATGTTATTGGCTACTTACTGAGCGACACGTTAACAAGTATTCCGGGTTACCCACTCGTTTAGCTGCCAACAGAATGCGCGAGACTCTCTTGATAGCCCCGAACTCACAAACAGAATGACGAAGGTAACAACAGCATGAGCGAGCCGAGCACACGCTCAACCGAACCAGCGATCAAGGAAATCGATGTTCTCTGGATCACTGCCGGCCTCGGCTGCGATGGCGATACGATAGCGATGACTGCCGCCACGCAACCGACGCTCGAGGAAGTTCTACTCGGCGGCATTCCGGGAATTCCCAAAGTGCGTTTGCATAACGCTTTCCTCTCTTATGAAAACGGCGAAGAGTTTATGGAGTTTTTCTATCGCGCCGCCGCTGGAAAGATCGAACCATTCATTCTTGTAATCGAAGGATCGATTCCAAACGAAAACAACAAGGCCGAAGGTTACTGGGCAGCCTTTGGCAGCAATAGAGAAACGGGCCAACCGATTACGACGAACGAATGGATCGATCGTCTGGCGCCGAAAGCGTGGGCTGTCGTTGCTGCCGGAACGTGTGCGACCTACGGCGGCATTCACGCCATGGAAGGGAACCCCACCGGCTGCATGGGCCTCGCGGACTATCTCGGTTGGCAATGGCGATCAAAGGCCAACATTCCGATTGTGTGCGTGCCGGGTTGCCCCGTGCTTCCAGACAACTTCATGGAGACGTTGCTGTACCTCCTTTACCAGTCAGCTGGCCGCGCGCCGATGATTCCGCTCGATGAACAACTGCGACCGACTTGGCTCTTTGGTCAAACGGTACACGAAGGTTGTGATCGAGGCGGCTACTATGAGCAGGCGGAGTTTGCTGAGGAGTATGGCGCGCGCACCTGCATCGTTAAGCTTGGCTGTTGGGGCCCGGTGGTGCAGTGCAACGTTGGAAAGCGCGGCTGGATCAATGGCATGGGCGGCTGTCCTAACGTGGGCGGGATTTGCATCGGCTGCACGATGCCGGGTTTCCCGGACAAGTTTATGCCGTTCATGAATCAGCCGCCGGGATCTCTTCTGTCGTCCCATGCGGTCATGACTTACGGCAAAGCGATTCACGCGCTGAGAAGGTTTACGCAAGCATCGCTGAACAAGGAACCGGCGTGGCGACGGCAGACAAGATAATGGCAACGCACCAGTTCAATATAGATATTCCGGATGTTCCGGTAGACGAACGCCTACCGTCGTTCAATGATTCGTCAGTAAGTCCGGCTGAAGCGGAAGAAACGTTGCTTGAGCTCGCCGCTGCTTTTCCTTTTAACAATTCGCTTGGGGACCATGACGCTTTTTCTTTAATTACCGGGAGCAAGTCGATTGGTATTACGTTGGCCGATGTCGACGCTCGCTATCGCACGCTGGTAGAACAAATTCCCGCGGTAGTTTTCATGGCGTTCCTCGACAAGGGCGTCGGCGAGGCTTATGTCAGCCCGCAGATTGAAGAGATGCTCGGCTTTTCGCAGGAGGAATGGCTCAACGATCCAGTGCGTTGGTATCAACAGATTCACCCTGAAGACAAAGCGCGCTGGAGTATGGAAGCCGCCGGACTATTTATGTCGGGCCAGCCGTTGAAGTCGCTTTATCGCGTGCTCGCTCGCGACGGACATACTGTTTGGTTTCACTGTGAAGCGAAGATGGTTCGCAACGACGAGGGTCAGCCGTGGTTTATTCATGGAGTTGCTTTTGATATTTCCGAACTCAAGCGCGCGGAGGCCGCCGGTCAGGAGGATGCGGAACGTCTCAAGTCTCTCTCTCGCCGGTTGATGGAAGTGCAGGAGGCGGAGCGCCGTAACATTGCGCTGGAGTTGCACGATGAGATTGGCCAGGTGCTGACGGGACTAAAGCTTAGTTTGGAAATCGGGGCGCGGTTGCCGCCCGAGGAACTTGGCCGTAGCCTGGAAGAGGCCCGCGGACTGGTCAATGAACTAATGGCGCGCGTGCGCAATCTCTCGCTGGATCTAAGGCCCGCAATGCTCGATGACCTCGGCCTCTTGCCGGCGTTGCTGTGGCATTTTGAACACTACACGGCGCACACCCAGGTTCGAGTAAACTTCAAGCACAGCGGACTTGAAAGACGCAGATTTGGATTAGAAGTCGAAACCGCGGCTTACCGCATCGTGCAGGAAGCATTGACTAATATTGCTCGACACGCGGGGGTGTCGGAGGCTATGGTCCGACTTTCCACGCATCAGCAGACTTTGTTAATAGAGATCGAGGATCGCGGTAACGGCTTCGACCTGGACTTGGTGCTGAGCAGGAGCGGAACCAGCGGGCTGGCGGGAATGCGCGAACGCGCAGTCTTGTTAGGTGGTAGATTGAGCATTGAATCGCAACCAGAAACCGGAACGCGCTTGCTTGCGGAACTAAGCCTGGCAGATAGTCCAACAGCCACGTCGTAGGACAGGCATGCCTGTCTGTCCCTACGTTTGATGGCATACCGACTGGACAGGCAGGAATGCCTGTCCTACCCGACTGCGGGAAGGACGAGTCGTTAAGTGTCAACTTCAGACCGAACCACAATAGTGCTCGCGGATGATCATCAGGTCGTTCGTCAGGGCTTAAAAGCCCTGCTGGAGGCCGAAGCGGACTTCAGGGTGGTAGGTGAGGCGGGCGACGGCTTGCAGGCAATTCGGCGCGTGGAATTAACCAGCCCGCGAGTCTTGGTGCTTGACTTGATGATGCCGGGTCTCAACGGGCTCGACGTGATCCCACAGGTTAAGAAGTGTTCTCCACATACGCAGATCGTTGTCCTCTCAATGTATTCCAACGAGGCTTACGTCCTCGAAGCCCTTAGCAGTGGCGCTTCCGCATATGTGTTAAAGGATTCCAGCTCGGGCGATCTGGTGCACGCGGTACGTGAAGCGGCGGCCGGCCGGCGTTACTTGAGTCCGCCGCTTTCTGATCGCGCCATCGAGGTTTACCAGCAAAGGGCCAAGGCCACCACACTTGATCGCTACGAAACACTTACTGCGCGAGAAAGAGAAGTTTTACATCTCGCCGCCGAAGGCCGTACTAGCGTTGAGATTGCGGTCAGACTTGGGATTAGCGGTCGCACGGCCGAGACTCACCGCTCAAACCTCATGCACAAACTCGATCTTCACACGCAGGCGGAACTAATCCGCTTTGCGCTGAAGCGCGGCCTCGTGTCCATCGACGATTGAACAGTGATCACCAGGCTCCCGCCGCACAAAAAAGACAAACAAAATACGTAGCTTCGCCAAATTAAATACGTAGGTCTACGAATAGACACTTGCGACTGACAGGAGAATAATCCCGTCGCTCCCTAAAGAAGCGAACAGGATTTCTCTGGCCAGTAGGCGGCGGCGGGTTAGAGCGACGCGGGCGTCTATTTCGTTTTAGATTTTGCATTAATCGGTTTGAGTAGGACAGACACTTCTGTCTGTCTGCTGCGAGTGCCAACGACAGGCAGCAATGCCTGTCATACCTAAGAAAGGAGATTAAACCTATGGCGGCAGAAGCTGCCCCGTATGGTCGTAGCACGCAGCGACCACCGGCGGTCAAAGACGTTCACATAGTTTGGATCACCGCGGGACTAGGTTGCGATGGTGATTCGGTTTCGATTACTGCGGCGACGCAGCCTAGCGTCGAGGACGTGGTAATGGGAGCCATACCCGGCCTACCCAATGTTCATCTGCACAATCCCGTATTGGCTTATGAATGCGGCGACGACTTCATGAAGTATTTTTATCAGGCTGAACAGGGTTTGATCGATCCTTTCGTTTTGGTCGTCGAAGGCTCTATTCCCAACGAAAATCTTAGTGGCGAGGGCTACTGGGCTGCGATGGGAACCGATGCAATTTCCGGCCAACCCATTAAGACGACGGAATGGATCGACCGCCTGGCTCCCAAAGCTTTGGCGGTCGTTGCGATCGGGACCTGCGCAACTTATGGCGGCATCCACGCGATGGAAGGAAATCCCACTGGGTGCATGGGCCTCGCCGACTATCTCGGTTGGGATTTCAAGACTGGCGCCGGCATTCCGATTGTCAATGTGCCCGGTTGTCCGGTGCAGCCGGATAATTTCATGGAAACGGTGCTCTACCTGCTTTACGTCGCTGCCGGCTTAGCGCCGATGATTCCACTCGATGACGCTGGACGCCCGACCTGGTTATTCGGCAAGACAGTGCACGAGGGTTGCGACCGCGGCAGCTACTACGAGCAGGGCGACTTCGCTACCGAATATGGCTCGCCAAAGTGCATCGTGAAGCTGGGCTGCTGGGGACCGGTGGTCAACTGCAATGTGCCCAAGCGCGGTTGGATGGCCGGCATTGGTGGTTGTCCGAACGTGGGCGGCATTTGCATTGGGTGCACGATGCCGGGCTTCCCGGACAAGTTCATGCCGTTCATGGATGAACCGCCGGGCGCCAAGATTTCGGCCTCGGCAATTGGCATCTACGGTGCTGCTATTCGCAAGCTACGCAGTCTTACTAATGCGACCGTCAACAAGGAACCGAAGTGGCGACACAACCGGCCTGAGCTGACTACCGGTTACAACCCGCCACCGCTGCAGATAAAGGAGCGAGCGTCATGAGCACAAATACCATTACAAAGACACCTAGTAAGGCGCGCACGCTCGTCGACATGAATTGGGATCCGATTACCCGCATCGTCGGCAGTCTCGGCATCTACACGAAGATCGATTTCGCGAATCGCGAAGTTGCCGAGTGCTACTCGACGTCTTCGATCTTTCGCGGCTACAGCATCTTCATGAAGGGTAAAGACCCGCGCGATGCCCACTTCATTACCAGCCGCATCTGCGGCATCTGCGGCGACAATCATGCCGTCTGCGCCACCTACGCGCAGAACATGGCCTTCAACGTGAGACCGCCCGCAATCGCGGAGTGGATCGTTAACCTCGGCGAAGCTGCCGAGTATATGTTCGACCACAACATCTTTCAGGACAATCTCGTGGGCGTGGACTATTGCGAGCAGATGGTCAAGGAAACAAATCCCAGCGTTTGGGAAAAAGCTAAGACGACCGAAGCGCCGCACGCTGCCGATCATGGCTATAAGACCATCGCCGACATCATGACGGCCCTGAATCCCTTCACTGGGGAGTTTTATCGCGAGACGCTGCACGTCAGCCGTTACACACGCGAGATGTTTTGTCTGATGGAAGGTCGCCACGTTCACCCTTCAACTCTTTATCCGGGTGGCGTGGGCACGGTCCCCACGATCCAGCTCTTCACTGACTATCTCGTCAGACTCATGCGTTATTGCGAGTTTATGAAGAAGGTCGTTCCGCTGCACGATGATCTGTTCGACTTCATGTATGAGGCCTTGCCTGGCTACGAGAAGGTAGGGCAGCGCCGCATCCTGCTCGGGTGCTGGGGATCGTTCCAGGATCCGGCAGTCTGCGACTACGACTACAAGACTATGAACGAATGGGGCAATGCGATGTACGTTACGCCCGGTATAGTCGTCGACGGGAAGTTGGTGACGACCGATCTGGTTGACATCAATCTCGGCATTCGCATTCTGCTCGGCAGTTCTTACTATGACGATTGGGATAAGTCGGAGATGTTTGTGAAAACGGATCCGCTCGGCAACCCCGTTGATCGCCAACATCCATGGAATCAAACCACCATTCCGAGACCGCAGAAACGCGACTTTGACAACAACTACACCTGGGTGATGTCGCCGCGCTGGTATCACAAGGACGAACCGGGCGATAAGAAATATCTGGCGCTCGACACTGGCGGTGGCCCAATTGCGCGTTTCTGGGCGACGGCGCTGGCAGGCAAGGTGGACATTGGTTACGTCAAGGCGACGGGACATAGCGTGAAGATTTATTTGCCAAAGACGGCCATGAAGCCAGAGGTCGAGTTTGAGTGGAAGATTCCGAAGTGGAGCAACGCCATCGAGCGCAATCGCGCGCGCACTTACTTCCAGGCTTACTCGGCAGCGGCGGCACTTTACTTTGCGGAGCAGGCGCTAGCAGAACTTCACGCGGGCCGAACGAAGACCTGGTCGGAATTTAAGGTTCCCGAGGAGGCGATTGGTTGCGGGTTCCACGAAGCGGTGCGCGGTGTGCTTTCGCATCACGTTGTAATTCGCGAGGGCAAGATCGCAAATTACCATCCGTATCCGCCGACGCCGTGGAACGCAAATCCGCGCGACATCTACGGCACCCCCGGACCATACGAGGATGCCGTGCAGAACACGCCGATCTTTGAAGAGAACGGACCTGATAACTTCAAAGGCATCGATATCATGCGTGCCGTGCGCAGCTTCGATCCTTGTCTGCCTTGTGGCGTGCATATGTACCTGGGCAACGGCAAGGTGCTGGAGACACACCATTCGCCGATGTTCGGGATGGTGAAGTAAAGACGACGGAGGACTGATGACCGGGGACCGGTGGCGGAGGCTGTCTTTGCAGTCGTCCGTCATCGGTCGTCGGTCTTCACCGGAGGTGAACTTTTGCCGCAATCGATGGAACAGATTGAAGGGCTGATCCGGAAGATCGAAGCGCTGCCTGATCCGGAAGCGCGGGCCAGCGCCATCGCGCTGATGCAGGCGTTAATGGAATTTCACGGCAGCGGTCTCGATCGCATGATGGAAATCATCGCAGATTCCGGAGAAGGCGGCTATGCCGTCTTTGATCACTTTGCGGCCGATGATCTGGTTGGTAGTTTACTGTTGCTTTACGGTTTGCATCCGCTGCCGCTGGAAACACGGGTAACGCAGGCGCTGAATAAAGTGCGCCCTTATCTTGATTCGCATGGCGGCAACGTGGAGTTGCTCGGAGTAGACGATGGCGTAGTGCGTTTACGCATGCAGGGAAGTTGCAAGAGCTGTCCATCGTCGTCGCTGACGCTCAAGCTGGCGATTGAAGAAGCAATCTACGCCGCCGCTCCGGATGTAGTGAGTATCGAAGCTGAAGGTGTCCAGGAGCAGGCGATTATTTCCAAATCTGGCTTCGTGCAGATCGGCAAATTGTCAGAAGCCGAAGCGTTAGCGACGGGCCGAAACGGCAACGGAAACGGCAATGGAAAAGGAAACGGGCAACCTAACAAAGATGCCTGGCAGGATGTTTCCGGGCTCGCGTCGCTGGCGCAGAGTTCGGTGAAGCTGATGAATATCGGCGGACGCTCGATCCTTTTCTGCCGGTTGGGTGAAACGTTTTATGCGTACGGGAATAACTGCCCGGGCTGTGGCCGACCGCTGCAAGGCGCGCAACTGGAACTGACCAATCTCGTATGCCCTCACTGCCGGCAACAATACGATGTGATCCGCGCCGGTCGCGGCTTGGATCAACCAAGCTTGCATCTCGAGCCGTTTCCGTTGTTGTTTGAACAGGGACGCGCGCGAGTAGCCTTGCCCCCGATGCCCCCGATGTAGGACAGGCATTTTTGCCTGTCTATTATTTTGGGCCGACAGACAAGCCAGGTCTGTCCGACGAAGGAGGGAACTATGGGAAATGAAGGTACGACCGGACCAACACACACGGAAGGAACGAGAAAAGGCGAGGAAATAAAAGAACAGGATGGACAAGAGCCGGGACGCGAGGACACCGGCACTTCGCACGCTGATCGCGGAACGGGAACGAAGACGGCGCGAGATTCGACCGCAATCAATCCTGATAGCGTGGAGTCAGGCGACGACAGCCCGAACATGCCGCCGGCGTGATGGTATTGCCGATTTGCGACTGCCAATTGCCGATTGATTCCTGGCGCAACTTCTAAAAGTTTGGTCGAATACGTCATGGCAAACGACAACGATGACAACATTCAACTCGGCAATCGGCAATCGGCAATGGGCAATGACCCAAGTCCCTTCGCCGTGCTGAAACGCTTCGTGCGTCAGCGCGCCGTCGTGGAGCGTTGCGAGTTGTGTAGCGCGGAATTGCCCGGCGAACACGAGCATCTGGTTGACATTACGACGCGACAGTTAACTTGCGCTTGTCAGGCGTGCGCGATTCTGTTTAGCGGCAAGGCGAATCCGAAGTATCGGCGCGTGCCGCGTCGTATTCGTTATCTCGGAAACTTCGAATTAACGGATGCGCAGTGGGACAGTCTGCTGATTCCGATCAGCATGGCTTTCTTCTTTAACAGCAGCCCGGCGGGAAAAGTGATTGCGTTGTATCCGAGTCCGGCGGGCGCGACCGAGTCTCTGCTCGACTTCGAGTCGTGGGATGAAATACGTAGCAGCAATCCGGTGCTTGACGAGATGGAGCCTGACACGGAGGCCTTGTTGGTTAACCGAGTGCGCGGCGCTTCAGAATATTACCTGTTGCCGATAGACGAGTGTTACAAGCTCGTCGGACTTATTCGCACGCATTGGCATGGCCTGTCAGGCGGCACGGAAATGTGGGACGCCATCGCCAAGTTTTTTGCCGAGTTGAAAGAAAGAGCGCGACCCGCGGGAGCAGCCGAAACGTCGAGAGAACGCGAGGCAGCACATGCCTGATTTGAGTTTTGCAGTTGAAGGCGCTGAGGCCGTCGCCTATTCCGCGACGCCGCTGCTCGCGTTTAAGTTGCGCATCACCAACAGCGATCCGAACGATGAAGTGCAGTCGATAGCCTTGCGTTGCCAGCTTCAGATCGAAGCGACGCATCGCAAGTATGGCGCGCAGGAACAGGAGCGGCTGTTGGATCTCTTCGGCGCGCCGGAGCGTTGGAGCCGCACGCTGCGGGCGATGCTGTGGACCCACGCCAACATTAACGTGCCACTGTTTCGTGGCAGTATCGTGGTGGATCTGCCGGTGGCCTGCACGTTTGATTTCAATGTGGCCGCTGCCAAATACTTTGCCGGACTCGACGACGGCGAAGTGCCGCTAAATTTGATGTTCAGCGGAACGATATTCTACGAGGCCCGCGATGGCGGATTGCAGATCGAGCAAATCCCCTGGGACCGCGAAGCGAAGTTTCGCCTGCCCGTGCGCGTCTGGAAGGAGATGATCGACATCTACTATCCAAACATGGCCTGGCTTTGTTTGCGGCGGGACGTTTTCGACAAGCTGTCGCAGTACAAAATGGATCGCGGGATTCCAACTTGGGAAGAAGCGCTCGAAAGTCTTATTCCCCCGCCTAAGAAAATGGACGACGGAGAGATCGCTATTGAGGGAAGTTTGCCGTCATGACCATGAGCCTGGTGGAAAAAATTGCCGACGCGGTGCTCTACGAAGGGTACATCCTTTATCCGTATCGACCGTCGGCAGTGAAGAACCAGCAGCGCTGGAATTTTGGCGCGCTCTGTCCACGGTCGTATAGCGAAGCGCAGGGGGGAACGGAAAGCTGGACGATGCAGACGCAGTGTCTGGTTAAGACTTACCCGCAAACTAAGCTCGATGTTAAGGTGCGCTTTCTTCATTTGCTGACGCGCGAAGTGGGCGTGCCCCACACTGACTGCGGATTACCGCTTGGCGAATGCGGGCACCGGCAACTTGCGGGTACAAGTGAGCATTTCGAGTTGGTCCCGGCACTGGAGGTGAATGGAAAACTTTTGCAGACGTGGCAGGAGGCGACGGAGCGGGAAGCGATCCTTCCGGCCATTCTCCTGGACCAAATCGGTAGTCAGCCGAAGGCTTTGACGTTTGCGTTTCCGGCCGTTGAGACCGTCGAGACACTGCGCGATGAAGGGAGTGGTGAAATCGCAGGCGTACTCGTCCGCAGGCAGCAGGCGATCACAGGTGTGATCGAGGTAAGCGCGGAGCGCGTTGTGAATGACGTGTGCAGGGCTACTATTCAAATTCTGAATACGACGCCGCTTGCCGACGCGGGCGGAAAGAGTCGCGACGACGCCCTGATGCGATCGTTTGTTTCGACGCACACGATTTTGACAGTGGCGCAAGGCGAATTCGTTTCACTGCTTGATCCTCCGGAGGCATTTCGCGAAGCGGCGGCGGGTTGCAGCAACATCGGCACCTATCCGGTCATGGTGGGAGAAGAAGGCGCGTGTGATTGCATGCTGTCTTCGCCAATCATCCTTTACGACTATCCGCAGATCGCGCCCGAGAGCGCGGGAAATCTTTTCGATGGTACGGAGATCGATGAAATCCTGACGCTGCGCATCATGACCTTGACCGAGGAAGAGAAACGCGAAATGCGCGGCGCCGATGATCGCGCGCGCCAGATACTCGAGCGCACCGAGACGCTGCCAATGGAGCAGTTGATGAAAATGCATGGCGCGATGAAGGGCGTAAAGCGGTAAATGGTAACTGGTGAATAACGACGAACTGCCTCGCATAACGCGGTGCGGCCAGCTACCATTTACTATTCACCATTTACCGGGAAATCTATGAACGAGTGGGAATGGCAACTGCTGGAAGATAAGACGCTCCTGGACCACGTCCTGGTCGGCGGTGTCGAATTGAAGCAAGGCGACCGCGTTCGTTTGAAGCCGCGCGCGGGTGGCGACGTTTTTGATCTGGCATTGGCCGGCAAGATTGCACTTGTGGAAGCGATCGAACAGGACTATGAAGGGCAAGCTCATCTCGCAGTCGTGCTCGATGATGACCCCGGCCGCGATTTAGGGATGTTGCGACAGCCCGGACATCGCTTCTTCTTTTCCCCGGAAGAGGTTGAACGGATAAGCGGTGAAGAGTGAAGGGTGAATCACCGTTCACTGATTCTTATGAGCCAGCCAAGCGTACTGATTGCCTGCATCGGCAACCTCTTTCTGGGTGACGACGGCTTCGGCTGCGAAGTGGCAAGGCATTTAACCGCGCAAACCTGGCCCGAAAACGTGAAGGTCGTAGATTTTGGTATTCGCGGACTTGACCTCGCTTATGCGTTGCTTGACGGCCACGACGTGACGATCTTTGTTGACGCCACTCCGCGCGGCGACACGCCCGGCACGCTCTACACCATTGAGCCGTCGCTTGAGGAAATTGAAAACATTGACGGCGGGGCGATGGTCGACGCGCACAGCATGGATCCGATGAAGGTGCTGAGCATGGTGAAATCGATGGGCGGCGAGTTTAAGAAGATCCTGCTGGTGGGATGCGAGCCGGGGACGCTTGGTCCGGAAGAAGGACAGATGGGGTTGAGTGAACCAGTTGCTGCTTCTGTTCCGGAGGCAGTCAAGATTATTCAGTCGCTGGTTCTACGAGTGCTGGAAGCGAGGAGCCCCCAGGTAGTTTACGAACCACAGGGAACATAAGGGAGTAGTAAGAAATGCGAGAAATCAGAACGGGTGAAACCAAGTTGAGAGAGCAACAGGAGCGCGCGGCTGGAGCTCGAACCATACAAACGTGCAAACATCCTTCGCACTTGGTTTGGAAAATTGTTGGGGGGATGGCGCTGGCGGCCGTAGCAGCCGGGGTAATTGCTTCGCTGGACGACATCAGGCGTTACGTTCGAATAATGAGAATGTAGCGATTGCAAACCAGGTTACAAGTAACCGGCTGACTTGCGATTCGCGGATTCAAACTCTGAAGAGGAGACGGTCATGGCAAATAATGGTTCTGACGAGTCGAAGGACATGTTGTATCTAGTCGGCGGGTTGGCGTTTTTGGTCGCGGGAGCCGGTTTGATCATGGCGCATCCCGAGGTGAGGAATCAGGTGCGTGCTGGACTCGATCGTGTGCTGCCGGGTATCCAGGATAATTTCAACCTCGGCTTGACGACCGTGGTACCGGACTTTCAACGGTATTTGAAAATCCGACAAATGTGATGAGTACTGAACGCAACGCTTGGATTGGGCTGGTTGCTGGGTCGGCCGGTGGCTTAGTTGCGTCTGCGGTGATGAATCAATTTCAGGCCCTCTGGAGCAAGCTCATGGAGGGCGAAGAGCGCCCGCACGGCGCGCAATCATTGCAACAAGGGCTACCCGACCACGGCATCAGCCTAGAACTGCAAAAACGCGGCAGCGATGATCCCAAGGACAACGCCGC